>NZ_SJVA01000019.1:0-37954 GCF_004337195.1 Exiguobacterium sp. SH0S7 | reverse complement strand
CGCTTGAGGAGTGTCGCGTCTAGGTAATCACGCTCTTCCCGGAGGGACTCCGCCTCGGCACGGTTCAACCAGGCGTAATAGCCACTCCGGCTCACGCCGGCGATCTCACATAGTGGGCGGACGAGGTTCTTCAGCTGTGCGATGCGGATGACGGTGTTGATGGCCTGATACTTCTCTGCTGGTGTCAGTTCGTATGTTTCGCCTGCCCTTCTAACTTCTCTAGCTTTTTTAAGAGTTCATTCTCTGCCGTCAGGTATTTGATTCGTGCCTCTGCCTTCGCTAACCGTCTCTCCATCGACTCGTCTGCTTTCGGGCGTCCGCCTCCCGGAGCCTTTCCACGTTTGTCGTTCAGGAGACCGTCTTCTCCATCTTTTCGATATGTTCGGCGCCATCGTTCCAACGCGGACTTCGCCTTCTTGTTCCCAATTACCGTCAGGTCGAATCCAGCCTCCGTGAAGATCTGTCGGGGTCCCTTGCCGTCCATGTTTTCAAGCACGGCCTTTATTTTGAATTCACCGGTGTATTGGATCGAGCGTTCTGAAACCGACGAGACGTTCGGGTTCGACTCAAGCTGATCAATTTGATGGATATTGAAGATGATTTTACTCATGGTTGTTTCTCCCGTCTGAATGAATAGGTTCATTATAGCGATTCGTGCGCATACGAAAAACCCCGAATGGGTCACTTATTTCAAGTGTCCTTCATTCGGGGTTCAGTTCACGAACCGGCATCCAACCTTATTTTGTCACGTTGTCTCTTCGACAGCTGATTTTGTATTGTATCGTTTGACGATATGGACGAGGCGCATGAACAAGAGCACTGCCCCGGCGGCAAGTCCGACGATGAGCCCAATCCAATAACCATCGGGACCGAAGCCAAACCGTTCCGTGAGTAAGTAGCCGAGCGGCAGTCCGATCACCCAGTAGGCGATGAGCGACAACACGAGCGTCACGTTGACGTCTTTGAAACCGCGCAAGATGCCTTGAATCGGGGCGGCGACAGCGTCAGATAATTGGAAGAAGACCGCAAAGATCATGAAGTGGGCCGCAAGCTCAACGACAGCGGCGTCATTCGTATAAATGGCGGCGACACGTTCATTCTGCCAGAACAACAAGGCGCCTGAAAATGATGACACGGCCAGACAGAGCGCGATTCCAATCTTAGCATAGCGCACCGCGTCTTGAAGCCGACGGGCACCGAGTTCATAGCCGACGACGATCGTCAAAGCGCTCGAAGCGGACAACGGCAACATATAGACGAACGAGGCAAAGTTGATCGCCGCTTGGTGGGCAGCGACGATATTGTCCCCGTACTCGCTAAGGAGTAAGGTCACGGCCGCAAAGATGCTGACCTCGGCAAAGATGGCGAGGCCGATCGGCGTCCCGAGCTTGAGCAGCTCTTTTTGGCGCGGCCATGCTAAACGATCCGGAGCACGCAGGAACCGATACTCAAGGAACGGTTTCCCGCTCCGGACGAACGCGAACGCCATGAAGAAGAGAAGCCAATACGTGATCGCAGAAGCGATGCCGGCCCCGATGCCCCCATAAGCAGGAAGTCCGAGCTTCCCGAAAATGAAGATGTAGTTTAACCCGACGTTAATGGGTAACCCTAATAGTATAAGCAACATGGAAATTCGGGTTTTTCCGAGTGAATCCATGAGCGTCCGGAGCACGTTGAACAAGAACATCGGCAAGACGCCGAATCCGAGCGCGAGCAAATAGCCTTTGGCGATCCGTTTTCCTTCCTCACTTAGCCCCATCCCGTCCACTGCGGCCGGAACGAGGAACGCACCGAGGACGAGCGTCGCGATGCTCAGTCCGATCGCTAAGTAAACGCCTTGATACAGCGTCCGTTGGATATGTTGGATATTACGGGCCCCGAGCGCCTGAGCGACAATCGGTGCGACAGCAAGCAGAATCCCGCTCAGTCCCGTATAGACCGGCATCCATAGACTCGAGCCGACACCGACGCCAGCTAAGTCGACGGCTCCGGCTCGGCCTGACATGACCGTATCGAAGAAGCTGATTAAGTAAAATGACACTTGCGTGACTAAAATTGGAAAGAAAATCGTGAAGAATAATTTTATTTTTTCGTTAAGTGAATGCGTTTGATACATGGACAACCCTCATCTCATTTCAGAAAGGAACAAATTCGGATGAATCAACGGAATGCAGAGAAGCTAAAGTATGAACTATTGGAAACATGGAATACGTTCAATCATTATATGACCGAAGCGCTCACCTTTCATAACACAGAAGACGTACACCAAGCCCGGGTCCATTTGCGCAAGTTGCTGACGTTCATGCAACTGTACGATACGAAACCTTCCACATATCGGCAATTGAAACAGCTAATGGAAGCGCTCGGTGCGGTCCGTGACGGGGACGTGTTGCTCCAAGGACTCGCAATCGAGACCGGGCTCGAGCAGGCGTTTGCCGATCACATGGAAGCGAACCGCGCCAAAGACCGGACGATATTAAATTCGCGCGTCACCGAAAAGATGACGCCGTCGCTCGACCAACAAGTGCGCCGCTTCATCGGCGGTCAATTGTATCGCTCGTTAAAGAAGCAAGACGCCTCAGCGTTTCTCGATAAGGCAAAATCGGAGCGGAAACGCCGCGTCGAGTCCCACCACCACGCCACATCAAAGCATGACCGGCTTGAGACACTCCATAAAGTCCGGCTCGCCGTGAAGCGTGAACGCTACTTGCACGAGTACTTGTTAAACTACGAAGAAAAGGCCTCAAAAGACCAGGTCCAAAAGTTAAAACGGCTCCAAACCGAGCTTGGTGAGATGAACGACCGTCATCAATTGCTGCTGCGCTGGACCGATTTTTCACCGCCAACAGAATACGTTTCGGCGTATGAACGACTCATTGACACACTGCACGAGCAACTTGACGCTTCTGTCGACGCCATCAAGCTCTAGCGTGACGTGTAGCGTTCGACGAGCAGTTCGAGTAGCTTCATACCAGCAATCGAATTGCCTTTTGAGTCGAGCGCAGGACCGAAAATCCCGAAGCCGACGTCGCTCAGTCCAAGTTCGTGCTTCCCGGTCGCGAGAATCGCACCCGACACCCCGCTCTTCCCTGGCAGACCGACACGGACCGCAAACTCACCGGAGGCGTCATACATGCCACACGTCGTCATAATCGCTTTGACGATGCGGACGACCCGGCGCGGAATCAACTCTTCGCCTGTGACCGGGTCTTCCCCGTTGCCCGCGAGCACCCGTCCGATGCGGGCCAAGTCAAAACAGTCGATCTCGATGGCACATTGTTTCGTATAGACGTCGATGATCTCATCGACGTCACCTTCCACGATGCCGTGGTGGCGCATGAAATAAAGCAAGGCCCGGTTTAAGTCGGTCGTCTCGTATTCCGAGCGGGCGACTTTTTCGTTGTACGTCACTTCTTCGACTGGTACGCCGAGCAATGTCGCTAAAAATTGACGGAACTGATAAATCTTAAGTTCCGCCGTATCCCCTAATATCATGCTCGTGACGGCTAGCGCCCCGGCGTTAATCATCGGATTGAGTGGTTTCGATGGCACGGTCTCTTCGAGCTTGGCGATCGAGTTGAACGCATCACCCGTCGGCTCCATCCCGACTTTCGAGAACACGAAGTCCTCACCGAACTCCATCAATACGTAACAAAGCGCGAGTGCTTTCGAGACGCTTTGGATCGTAAATTTATGATGGACATCACCCGCATGGATGTAAGAACCGTCAGGCAGGCAAATCGCCACGCCGAGTAAGTCATCCTTGACATGTGCGAGCTCAGGGATATAATCCGCCACTTTCCCTTGAGCCGTATACGGACGACACTCGTCGACCAAATGCGCCAACTGCTGTTCTAATACGTTCATCAAACTCACCCCATATCCGATAGTTTACAACCGGCTCATCTTATCATATCTTCTCAAGCTTAGCCATCCGGGGGACCGTCATCTTTGGACCATCCTGGCTTGTACCAGTCCTCGTCGGCCCAAATGACCGGCGGGCTTTCCTCATCCCCGGCAAGCTTCTCTCCATGTCGGTTCATCGCGGCGATGAATGCGACAATCCCCACGACGACAATCGAAGCAGTGATGCCGAACCAAACCATAGTCGCCCCTCCCTTTCATCCGTGACAATTTCGTCTAGAACCGTGTGATACTTATCCTATGTCTACACCCATATTCTCGGTACGGTTAGTTCGAAGACTATATAGAAATGGGTGAATCGATTGAACAACATTGCGATTATCGGGGGCGGCATCACCGGCATGGCCGCTGCCTACTATGCGAAACAGGCCGGTGCACACGTCACACTCTACGAATCGAGTGATCGGGTCGGCGGGAAAATCAAGACAGTTTATCGGGACGGATTTGTACTCGAATGCGGTCCCGACGGTTATATGGCCAGAAAGCCGACGTTGACCGAACTCATCACCAAACTCGGTCTTGATGAACAGCTCGTTCGTTCACAGACCGGCACGTCTTACATATACGTTCGCAACAAGTTACGGCAAATGCCTGCGGGTTCCGTCATGGGCATCCCCACGAAATTTTGGCCGATGGTGAAGACCGACCTGTTCACGTGGCGTGGAAAGGCTCGGGCCGGGATGGACTTGGTGCTCCCCCGCGTCTATGCGGGCGAAGACATTTCGCTCGACACGTTTTTCCGGACCCGGCTCGGCTCTGAAGTCGTCGAATCGATGATCGAACCGCTCCTATCAGGCATTTATAACGGGACGCTTCAAGATATGAGCATCGAGTCTACTTTCCCTCAGTTTATCACGATTGAACAAAAAACACGCAGCTTGATTCTCGGCATGAAAGCACTCACGCCGCCTGTACAAGCCGGAGTGAAACCGCGTGAGGCCGGGAAGTTTTTATCGTTACAAAACGGGCTCGGAATCCTCATCGAGGCGCTCCGTCCGTCGATCGACCGCCTCTACACCGACACCCGTGTCGCCTCGGTCCGCCCTCATGAGATCGAGCTCGAGGACGGTACGATCGAACAGTTTGACGGCATCATCTTAGCGACTTCGCCGAATGCACTCGGTCCGATCCTCGGAGTCCCCGAGGCGGAGCGATTATCTCAATTGAAGCGCACCTCATCGATCACCGTCCTCGCTGCGTTCGACGAGAAAGATGTGGCGGCACTCGACGGGACAGGTTACGTCATCGCCAAAGCGGAAGCCAATGCGTTGACCGCCTGCAGTTGGATGCATAAGAAATGGCCCCACATGGCACCGAAAGGTAAGGCGCTCTTGCGCGTCTATATCGGTTCCGATCACGTTCCCGGCTTATTAGCCGCAACGGATCAAGCGATCGCCGAGTTTGCGTTAAACGAGCTCCGCAAGATTCAACACGTCGGGACACCGCTCTTCACGAAAGTCGAGCGCCACGTCGATACGATGCCGCAGTACGAGGTCGGCCATAAGCAACATGTGCACGCGTTCGAACATGCCTTGGCCGCTCTCGACGGCGTCGAGGCGTGCGGGGCGATCTTACACGGGGTCGGGCTTCCCGACTGTGTCGATTCCGCCAAACAGGCCGTCACACGGGCGATGACGGCGAAGCAGGTGGTGCGCTCATGAAACGGATTGATTACAATGAGAACCCGTTCATCGTCATCTGGGAAGTGACGCGTGCGTGCGCCTTGTCTTGCGTCCATTGCCGGGCCGAGGCGCAGTACCATCGTTACCCTGATGAATTAGACACGGCGCAAGGCAAGGCGCTCATTCGTGACATTTACGCGATGGACAACCCGATTCTCGTCTTCACAGGCGGCGACCCGCTCATGCGCGAAGACTTGTTCGAGTTGACTGAATACGCGGCGTCACTCGGCATGCGCGTCTCAATGACCCCATCAGCGACGCCACGGGTGACTCATGACGCGGTCAGACGGGCCAAAGCGGCCGGATTGACACGCTGGGCGTTCTCACTCGACGGTGCCGACGCAAAAACGCACGATCATTTCCGGGGGACACGCGGCAGCTTCGAGCGGACGATCCGTGGCATCTCCTATTTCCGGGAGGAAGGCATGTCGTTCCAAATCAATACGACCGTGACCGAGTACAACGTCGACCAACTGCCAGAGATCGCGAAACTCGTCGGTAAGCTCGGCGTCTCGGTCTGGACGCTGTTCTTCCTCGTCCCGACCGGCCGCGGCTCGCTCCTGCAACCGATCTCCCCGGAACGACATGAGGACGTGCTGCGCTGGGCGTTCGCGCTGCAAGAACATGTGCCATACATCATCTCGACGACCGAGGCCCAGTTCTATCGCCGGGTCGCCCGGCAAGAAAATCAAAAACGGAGAGACGCAGGACTCGCGCCGATCGGTCATCCGCATGACGACCTCGCCAAAGCGCCACGCGGGACGAATGACGGCAACGGCTTCGTCTTCATCTCTCACACCGGTGATGTCCAACCGTCCGGCTTCCTGCCGATCAACTGCGGCAACGTCAAAACGACACCGCTCGCCGAGATATACCGGGAACATCCGGTGTTCAAGACGCTGCGTGACCCGGACACGCACGGCGGCAAATGCGGCTACTGCGAATACCGTTATTTATGTGGTGGCTCGCGTGCCCGTGCCTACGCCGTCACCGGCGACTATAAGGCAGAGGAACCGTATTGTACGTATCAACCTGAACACGCGAAATAAGGAGCACAGGCCTCGGCCTGTGCTCCTTATTGTTTAGTACGCCACCGTCGTCGGACGGAGCGTCAATTCTCCGTTCTCGACGTCGATCATGACGGTCTGACCATCCTCGACGTCACCGGCGAGAATGCTGCGCGCGAGCTTCGTCTCGATCGTCCGTTGTACGTAACGGTTGATTGGACGAGCGCCGAACTGTGGCTCGTACGCTTCGTCGGCGATGAACGCTTTCGCCGCGTCCGAGATCTCGATCCGAATCGAGCGTGCCGCCAAACGGCTGCCCATCCGAGCGACCGCTTTCTCGACGATTTGTCCGATTTGGGCGCGCGTGAGCGGATGGAACAAAATCGTCTCATCGACCCGGTTCAAGAACTCCGGCCGGAAGTGGCGACGGAGCCGCTCGATGACTTGACGTTCTTCCTCTTCATCGATGATACCGTCTTTCGCGGCCTCGAGTAAAATATCGGCCCCGATGTTTGAAGTCATGATGACGATCGTGTTCTTAAAGTCGACGACGCGACCGTGTGAATCGGTCAAGCGACCGTCATCGAGCAATTGTAGCAAGATGTTGAACACGTCGGCGTGCGCTTTCTCGACTTCGTCAAGCAAGAGCACCGAGTACGGGCTGCGGCGCACCGCTTCGGTCAATTGACCGCCCTCTTCGTAGCCGACGTATCCTGGAGGTGCCCCGACGAGGCGCGACACGGCGTGTTTCTCCATGTACTCACTCATGTCGAGACGGACGATATGGTCTTCAGAATCGAACATCGCTTCGGCGAGCGCTTTCCCGAGTTCGGTCTTCCCGACCCCGGTCGGCCCAAGGAACAGGAACGAGCCGATCGGACGGTTCGGGTCTTTAATGCCGGCCCGAGCCCGAATGACAGCGTCGCTGACGAGTCGGATTGCCTCATCTTGTCCGAAGACACGTTGATGTAGCACCGTCTCGAGGTTGAGCAACTTGTCGCGCTCACCTTCTGTCAACTTCGTCACCGGGATACCCGTCCATTTCGAGACGACCTCGGCGATCTCTTCTTCCGTCACTTCTTCCCGGACGAGTTCACGCGTCACCGAGCCAGCGAGACGTTCGGCTTCGGCGAGGTCACGTTCGAGCTCTGGAATCCGTCCGTACTTCAACTCGGAAGCCCGGTTCAAGTCGTAGCGGCTCTCGGCTTCTTGCAGTTCGAGCTTCACTTTCTCGAGGTCCCCGCGGATGTGCTGCACGCGGTGTGTCGACTCTTTCTCGTTCTCCCAGCGCAGGCGGAGTGCATCCGCTTGTTCACGCGTCGAGGCGAGTTCTTGCTGGAGCACGTCGAGACGTTTTTTCGAGGCCTCGTCGCTCTCTTTCTTCAAAGCGGCCTCTTCGATTTCAAGTTGCATGACGCGGCGCACGAGTTCGTCGAGTTCAGCCGGCATCGATTCCATCTCGGTCCGGATCATCGCGCACGATTCATCGACAAGGTCGATCGCCTTGTCCGGCATGAACCGGTCGGTGATGTAGCGGTTCGACAGCACAGCCGCCGCGACGAGCGCGTTGTCATGAATGCGGACGCCGTGATGGATCTCAAAGCGTTCTTTCAATCCGCGCAAAATCGAGACCGTGTCTTCGACGTCCGGCTCATCGACGAGCACTTGCTGGAAGCGCCGTTCGAGCGCCGGGTCTTTTTCGATGTATTGGCGATACTCATCGAGTGTCGTCGCGCCGATACAGTGAAGTTCACCGCGGGCGAGCATCGGTTTGAGCATGTTGCCCGCGTCCATCGCGCCTTCCGATTTACCAGCCCCGACGATTGTGTGCAACTCGTCGATGAAGAGGATGATCTTCCCTTCCGCCTCTTTCACTTCGTTCAAGACGGCTTGTAACCGTTCCTCGAACTCACCTCGATATTTGGCACCGGCGACGAGCGAGCTCATGTCGAGGCTGAAGATTGTCTTGTCTTTTAAGCTTTCCGGGACGTCACCGCGGACGATACGCTGGGCAAGCCCTTCGACGATCGCCGTCTTCCCGACCCCTGGCTCCCCAATGAGCACCGGGTTGTTTTTCGTTTTCCGGCTCAAGATGCGGATGACGCGGCGAATCTCACTGTCGCGCCCGATGACCGGGTCGATTTTTCCGGTCTTCACTTCTTGAATCAAATCACGGCCGTACTTCGTCAAGACGTCGTACGTCGCTTCCGGTGACTTCGACGTGATGCGTCGGTTGCCACGCACGGCGACGAGTGCTTCGCGCAATTTGTCCTCGGTCACCCCTTTGCGCTCGAGCATCGCTTGCGCTTGGCTCTTGTTGAGGAGAATTCCGAGTAGGACGTGTTCGACCGAGACGTACTCGTCACTCATACCGGTCGCTTCACGCTCGGCCGTCGTCAACACGTTAAGCAGCGAGGCCGAGATCATCGGTGTCGTCGGATTTTGAAGTTTCGGTGCGTTCTTGAGCGCCATTGCTACTTCTGCTTCTATCTCCGCGACGTTCAACTCCATCTTTTGCAACAACAGTGGAATGATGCCGTCAGCTTGCGAAATCATCGAGGCGAGGACGTGCCATTCATTCATCTCGCTATGATGATACTGTTTAGCAAGTGCTTGCGAACTGACGATTCCTTCATGCGCTTTATCTGTAAATCGATTGAAATCCATGTTGTTTCCTCCTTATGCTCAGCGTTCTAGTTGTTCATAAACAGATCGGTGGGCGGCGTCGAGCGGTAAGTCGACCTCGAGTTGGATGAACAAGTCGGACCGGACTTTTGAAGCAGTCATGAAACCGCGGCCCGGAATCCGCATCCGTTGGCCCGGACGTGAACCCGGTTTGACTTTCAGCTTGACCCGGCCGCCGTCGAGCGTCGCGACGACGACTTCGGTACCGTCTAGGAAAGCAAGTGGCCGCAACCGTTTGACGGTGATGACGTTCGCTCCTTCTCGTCGATACGTTTCGTCATCGGTGAAATGGAGTTCGACGTACACATCGCCCCGGTCGCCTGATTGACCGACTTTGCTACTCTTGCCTTTCAGTCGAAGTTTCTGGCCCTCATGGGCGCCTTGCGGAATCTTCACGTTGACCGTACCCGTTTGCAGGCGCAAACTCACTTTCGAATCACTCGTCAACTGACTGAGCGGCACGTTGACCCGGACCGTCTCATCTAAATCTTCTTCTACCGCTTGGTTGAAGAAACTTCCGAACATGTCGTCGAATCCGAACGTCCGCGACGTCGTGCGTGATCCGCCACCGAACTGACGGAACAAGTCTTCAAATTGCGCCGAACCTTCCCCGTATCCGTCACCGTCATACGTCCCTTGACCGAACGTCGGGCCTTCCGGACTGCCGTAACGGTCATAATTTGCTTTCTTGTCGGGGTCGCTCAACACATCGAACGCTTCTTGGATTGCTTTGAACTGATCCTGTGCCCCCGGCTCTTTATTCACATCCGGATGATATTGTTTCGCTAGTTTTCGATAAGCTTTCTTAATGTCTTGGTCGGATGCCTGTTTCGACACGCCAAGCACGTCATAGTAGTTTTTCGTCATCTCGATTCACCTCACCTTATTCTTTCCCGTTTCTGTTAAGTCTATTCTACCGATTTGGTCAAAGAAGGTCAAAGATTTTCCTCGTTACAATACATACGAAAAAAAGAGACGCTTCGTTTCATTACGAAGCACCTCATCTGTTAAAAGTAAACTTTCGGTGTATCCATGCCTTCTTCGAACACGATCGTCACTTCTTGCGTGCCGCCGAGTGAGGTGACATTGATACGGACCGGGACGTTCCGATTGTATTCCCAACGGTTCTCAAGCAAACCGACGACGTGTTGCGTGAAGCCGACGAGTTCGGCCCGGCTGTAGAATTGGATTGGGATGTCGATCTCGATGCGTGACAAGTCACCGTTCTGATAGAATCCTTTACCGATCATGCCGCTGAAGTCAGGGAAGACATCAGCGATTCGGTCGCTAAACAGCGTAAACTTCTGTGCGTCATCACGCACTTCGGTCGTCGCCGTATTCGATGGGAAGTAGTAGTACTTCTCGTCGATTGCTTTCCAATCAGACGCGGCTACTTCCGCACCTTCCCCGACGAACGCTGATTTGACGTAATTGCCCGGTGTCGGTGACCCTTGCACCGACTTCATGTATAGGGCGACGTTAATGTCAAGACCCTTAAAGTCTTCACGCTTCCGCAGTTGTGCGACGAGTTCATTTGCCATCCGTTCCCCTTCTGCGATGACTTTTTTTGCATCTAACTTTTCCGTGTACGTCGGACCGAAGTTCGGGGCCTGGAAGACGTACTCACGGTTCAAAATGAGAGCAAACGAGACACCGTCGAGTTGATATCCGTTATCCGTCTTTGTCATATAGTTTTGTTCGATGAGCGACGCCAAATAGAGCGGCGACTTCTTGTTTTCTTCAACGAACTTGTCCTCTGCGACTTCTGCCGTCCCGTTCGCATAGGCCGGGTTGAGCGGTGTCAGGCCTTCAGATGTTTTATCTTTTCGTCCGAGCAGACGAGAGACGTCTTCAGCCGTCAATAATTGCCCTTCTTGATAAACGTATTGTTCAGGGGAGAACGCGCCGGTCGAATGGCGCATGAGACCAAGCTCGACTTCTTCTAGTTCGAGCGATGAGCTGACTTGGCGTTGGGCGAGCCCGCGCGCTGCGGCCGGCTTGAACGGAATCACCATCTGGTAATACGAGTCTCGCGCTTCAATCGCTTGTGTGACACCTTCTGACGTCGTCTCGTTCCCGGTCGGCGTCACTTCTTCTTCCCCCATCGGAATTTTCATTGAACACCCACCGAGAAATACCGTCGCGGCGAGGGCGGGGATTATTATTTGTTTCCATTTCATCTATGTCCAAACTCCTTTGACGAATCAATTCGTTATACACTTCGTCCATTATAACAAAATCGTCCGTTGAAAAAAGTGTCGAAGCGGAATCAGTCGAGAATCACAAAAGTACGTCCCTCGACTCTCATCGAAGGACGTATGCTCAAGTCTTTGAAGACGGCCGGCGCCGGTGTGTGAAGAACAATAGGCCGAGTACAATCAAGACGAGGCCGATCACAGTACCCCACGTCTCGGTCGTGCCGGTCATTGGCAATGTGCCTTGCTCAGGTGACACGGGCGTAATCGGTTCTGGTACGTATACCGCTTCGTCGTCTTCCCGTTCCGGAATCGCTTGTTTGACGTGGACTGTCGTCTCCGCCGACCGAGAGACACGAGCTGCCTCGTTGACTTCAAACGTGAACGTGACCCGGTTCGTCAAAATCCCCCCGGCTCGAACATCGTATGACGGCAGTAACACTTTTTCTAGTTCGAGCACGACTTCCTCGCCCGGAATCAATCCGTTCTCGACTTCAGCGAGCGCTCGCATCCCGTCGCGGAGCACCTCTGTCGTCTCGCGTTGTTCTTTCGCTGTCAAAGCGCCGCTCGTCCACTCTTCCACCACGTCGACGAAGTAAAGGGTGACGTTCGACGTATTCGTGAGCGTGTACGTATAGAGGATTGTCTCGCCCGGATGGACCGTTTGCGGGTTCGCGACTTTCGTGACCGTGAAATCGAGCCGGTTGAGCAAAACGATTTGCTGACTTTCAGCGTTGACGATACGCCCCGATTCATCAGTCGCAGCAACACGGAAGATGTTCCCAACCTCAGGATGCATCACTTGGTCGTAGTCGCTCGGCACATCGAGAATTACAGTCGTTTCGACGCGTTCGCCGGAAGCGAGACCATCGTCACCGATGAGTCCCGTCAGCTTGCTGCGTACTTCCTCGTTGAAAGCAGTGATGGCATCGTCTTGAATCCCACCGCTGAAAAACTCGTCTTCAATCGACGTGATCGTCAACGTCGCATCGCCCGTGTTCTCGATGACGAACGTATAAGGGATGCGCCCTCCGACGACGGCTTGGTCGATGTTCGCCTCTTTGCCGACTTCAAGTCCGATTTCGACCACTGGTTCGACCGTCGCCGCCGCGACTTCTTCGGTCATCGGCGCCTCGGTTGCCGGTTCTGTCACTTCGCTCACTGGTTCACTGCTCTCGTCTGTGACACCAGGTTCTGTCACCTCGAGCGCTGGGTCTTCAATCGGTAGCTCTTCAATCGGTAGCTCAGCTGTAATCGATGCTGGCGTAAACGAGTACGGTACGCCTTCCTCGTTATATAACGTGACTTGATCAATCAAGGACGTCTCGACTGCTTGAACGTCTATGATAAAACGCCAGACGTCCGCGGTCTCGCGAACCCCATAATACGTAATATCGGCATAGACAAGACTAGCTTCGTCTAGTGTCGCTTGCTCTTCAGCGGTGAGATCGACTTGGACGTACAGCGTGCTCGTTTCCGTCGTGTCGCTTGCATAAAGAACGTTTGGTGCCCACATGCCGATGAGTAAAACGAATAACGTGATGAATGCCGTGAACCGTTTGGTGGCGCTACGCATGGTGGTCCCCTCCTCTAAGATGTATGTCCATCAGTGACAAAATGTCCCGACGACAGCGCTCTGGCACGGAGGGGAGATAGAGGGTGAGTGTGCACGAGTCGTGGTGTCAAGAGTACCTCGGTTGCAGAAAAATTTTACAATTTTGTTGTTACTATTCATTACCCGTCCACCACTTTAGTGAATCCGTCCATATACTGAGATTTTTATAAATCAAGTCAACGAAAAAAGACCCTCGCTTCTTTGAGGGTCTTCCGTTCAGACGTGTTCCGCTAAAAAGGCGAGCAGTTTCGATTCATCCCATACTTCGACACCGAGCGCTTCGGCTTTCGACAGTTTTGAACCTGCCTTCTCGCCAGCGACGAGGAGATCGGTGTTCTTACTGACACTTCCGGTCACGCTCGCGCCGAGGAGTTCTAATCGTTTTCCCGCCTCACCGCGTGTCATCTCATACAACTTCCCGGTCAAGACGACCGTCTTACCAGCGAGCGGGGCGTCGGCGGCGACGGACCGCTTCACTCCTTTGAACGTCAAGTTGACACCGGCCGTATCGAGTTCACGGACGAGTTCACGCGCCTCAGGCTTCTCGAAGTAAAGAACGATCGATTCCGCCATCTTCGTCCCGATCCCGTCAATCTCGATCAAAGCTTCAACCGAGGCGTCCATAATCGCGTCCATCGTCTCGAACCGCTCTGCGATGAGCGAGGCCGCCTTCTGACCGACGAGACGAATCCCGAGGGCGAACAACACCCGTTCAAGCGAATTCTGTTTCGATTGTTCGATTGCGGCAAGCAAGTTCGTCACTGATGTCTCACCCATCCGTTCTAAATCAAGGAGTGCTTCTCGCTCGAGGACGTACAAATCGGCGACGTTATGGACGAGGCCGGCCTCATGAAGCTGGGTGATGACTTTTTCACCGAGACCGTCGATATTCATCGCTGGTCGCGACACGAAATGAATCAGCCCTTCGAGCAGTTGGGCCGGACATTCCGGGTTGACGCAGCGATGATCCGCCTCACCGTCTAAGCGGACGAGTTCGGACTCACACGCGGGGCAGCGAGTCGGAAAAACGATTTCTGCCTCGTTCCCGGTCCGTTCGCTGACGAGCGCGGAAACGACGGCTGGAATGACGTCTCCGGCCTTTTTAATGACGACCCGGTCGTTGATGCGAAGGTCTTTCTCTTTGATGAAGTCTTCGTTATGGAGTGTCGCGTACGTCACGGTCGATCCCGCGACCGAAACCGGCGCGAACCGGGCCCGCGGCGTCACTTTCCCCGTCCGTCCGACACTGAAATCAACGTCTTCGATCGTCGTGACGACTTCTTCGGCCGGGAATTTATAGGCGACGGCCCAGCGCGGGCTTTTGGCCGTAAAACCGAGCTGTTCTTGTTCTTCGTAAGCCGCGACTTTGATGACGATCCCGTCAATCTCATACGGGAGTTCTGAACGTTTCGTCACGTACGTCTCGATATAGTCCCACAGCTCGTCCGCTGTCCGACATGTCGTATATTCCCCGCTCACGGCGATCCCGAGACGCTTCAAGTAATCGAGCGACTCATCGTGCGACGCGACGAGCTCATCGTTTGAGACGAGCCCATACGCGAAGAAGGCGAGATTTCGTGACGACGCGATCTTCGAGTCGAGCTGACGCAGCGACCCGGCGGCCGCATTACGCGGATTGGCGAACAACGGCTCACCGAGGCGTTCCCGCTCGTCGTTCAAGTGTTCGAACGAACGTTTCGGCATATACGCCTCGCCGCGCACTTCGAACGTCACATCCTCATTCAGGCGGAGCGGGATCGTGCGAATCGTCTTCAAGTTTTGCGTGATGTCTTCGCCTGTCGTCCCGTCTCCGCGCGTCGCCCCGCGCTTGAGGCGACCGTCTTCGTATTTGAGCGAGACGGCAAGACCGTCGAACTTCAGCTCGGCGACGAACAACGGGGCATAGCCAAGATCTTTTTCAATCCGCTCGACCCACTCGATCAAATCGTCTTTTGAGAACACGTTGCCGAGCGAGAGCATCGGGGTATCGTGCGTCACTTTCACGAACGCATCGAGCGGGGCGCCGCCGACGCGTTGCGTCGGCGAATCCGGGCTCCTAAGCTCCGGATAGTCCGTCTCGATTTGAATCAACTCGTTCATGAGCCGGTCGTACTCGGCGTCCGGGACGCTCGGCCGGTCAAGTACATAATATTCATAGCCGTATTGGTTCAACTTTTGTCGTAACGTTTCGACGTGTTCTGTCATCTCCATACGATCACCTCACGCTTTTTCGATCGGGGCAAATTTGGCGAGCAGGCGTTTAATCCCGACTTGCGGGAAGGCGATATCAAGTTCGAGCTGATCGCCCTCGCCGCGTGTCTGAACGACCGTCCCTTGTCCCCATTTTTTATGATTCGCTTTATCCCCGACCTGCCAGCTCATCGACTCGGCACCTGACGATTGGGCGACTTTGGGTTTCGGTTTCGAGCTGAACCCGTTGACTGGCAACTTCCCAGGTGATTCGACCGGATTCCACGGCATCGCTTTCTTCGCTTTGCCGGAACGTTCGAGCAGCGTTTCCGGCAACTCGTGCAAGAAACGGGATTCCGGATTGTTTTGGAACCGTCCGTACAGCATGCGCGACTGGGCCCGTGTCAAATACAGGCGCTTCTCGGCACGGGTGATGCCGACGTAGGCGAGACGGCGTTCTTCTTCCATCTCTTCCGGGTCGTTCAACGCACGGCTGTGCGGGAACAGCCCTTCTTCCATCCCGATCAAGAAGACGACCGGGAACTCGAGCCCTTTCGCCGAATGAAGTGTCATGAGCGTCACTTGATGCAACTCATCGACCTCTTCGAGCGAGTCAAGGTCTGAGACGAGCGTCAAATCGGTCAAGAACGCGACGAGCGTCTGCTCTTCGCTCTCCTTCTCAAAGTTTTGAGCGACCGAGAGAAATTCCTGTAAGTTCTCGAGGCGGCTCTCGGCTTCGAGCGTCTTCTCGATTTTAAGCATCTCTTCATAGCCAGACTTCTTCAGCACTTCTTCAATCAGTTCAGAGATCGACAAATAGTCTGCCATTTGCCGAAGGTCGATCATGAGCTGGCGGAACTCGGTCAGCTTCGTCGCCGCTCGCGGCGCGATGCCCGATAGTTCGATGTCGCGGATCGCTTCCATGAGCGAGACGCCTTGCATACCGGCGAAGTCGCCGAGCTTATCGACCGTCGCCGCGCCAATGCCGCGTTTCGGTTCGTTGACGACGCGGACGAACGAGAGGTCCTCGTCCGGATTGGCGATCAAGCGCAAGTACGACAGGATGTCTTTAATTTCTTTACGCTCATAGAACTTCGTGCCGCCGACCATCTTGTATGGGATGTTCGACTTGAGCAACGTTTCCTCGAGACCACGCGACTGGGCGTTCGTCCGATATAAGACGGCCATCTGGCCGTATTCGATGCCTTCTTGGCGCAGTTCTTTCATCTCGTTGATGATAAAGAACGCTTCGTCCCGGTCGTCCGAGGCGACGTGGATGAGCAGTTTCTCTCCCTCGTCGTTATCGGTCCATAAGTTTTTGTCTTTACGGGTCGAGTTGTTTTTAATGACCCCGTTCGCCGCTTCTAGAATCCGTTTCGTCGACCGATAGTTCTGTTCGAGCAAGATGACGTGCGCGCTCGGATAATCTTTCTCGAACGTCAAAATGTTGGCGATGTCGGCCCCGCGCCAGCGATAGATCGACTGGTCCGAGTCACCGACGACACAAAGGTTCTCGTGAGCGGCCGCGAGCATCTTGACGAGCGTATACTGGGCCCGGTTCGTATCTTGATACTCATCGACGTGGATGTATTGGAACTTCTTCTGATAGAACGCGAGCACGTCCGGCGCTTCTTCGAATAACTGGATCGCTTTCATGATGAGGTCATCGAAGTCGAGGACGTTGTTGTGTTTCAGCTTCTTCTCATACGCCGTGTAGACGTCCGAGATGACTTTTTCATACGGATTGTTGCCGACGAGTCCGGCCGCGTCCTTCGCTGTGCGCAGTTCATTTTTATGATTCGAGATCATCCCGAGCAACGTCCGGGGCTCGTACTTCTTCGGATCGAGGTTCAACTCTTTGAGCACTTGCTTGATCGCCGTGAGCTGATCGGAAGAATCCAAAATCGAGAAGTTACGGTCGTAACGAATCCGGTCGATGTCGCGGCGCAAGATGCGCACACACATCGAGTGGAACGTCGAAATCCAAATGTCGTCCGCCACGCCGCCGACGAGACGGGCAATCCGGTCTTTCATCTCACGGGCTGCTTTGTTCGTGAACGTGATCGCGAGAATATTCCATGGTGCGATCTGTTTCGACGCCATCAAATAGGCGACGCGATGCGTCAACACACGTGTCTTACCTGATCCGGCACCAGCCATGATCAAGAGCGGACCATCTGTATATTTGACCGCTTCTGCTTGTGGCGGGTTCATGCCTTTGACTAATTCTTCGCTTAAGTTATACATAGGGGGTATCCTTCCTTATTTCCAAACATTTGTTCTTATTTTAACGGACTACTTGCACAGTCGCAAGCGCCCCTTCGAGATTGTCGTAAATGATGTTGCCGACGACGATCGTGTCGGCGTATTCGGCCATCATCCGGGCCGTGTCGATCCCGTCGATGCCGCCCCCATAAAACACGTGGGCATCGGGTAAAGCCAGCTTCACTTCTTTGACGACGTCAGGTGAACCGAGCGTGCCACTATATTCGAGATAAAGCGACGGGAGACGGAACAGATGATGCCCTGTTTCCGCGTAGGCAACGACTTCTTCAAGCGTCAACGTCGCTCTCGCCCCGGTCACAGCGGCCACTTTCGCTTCCGGATTCAAGACGATATACCCTTGCCCGGTCACATTGTTTGAGTCAAACAGATGGCCGTAACGTTCGAAAGCCCGCATTTGATGACCGACGACCCAATCGACGGTGCCAGCGTTCAACACCGTCGGGATAAAGTAATGATCGAATCCACGGATGGCGTGTTCAGGATGGCTCATCTCGAGCGCGACCGGAATCCCGCAACCTTGCAGCCGTGCGTAAAGGGCGAACGTGTTCTCCGCATCGACCCCGTCCGTACCACCGATGAGAAACGCGTCCGTACCTGAACGGACGAGCGCGGCAAGTGCCGATTCATCGAGCTGTTTGTTCGGGTCCAGTTTAAACACATGGCGCCACGTCTGAAAATCCATCCATCTTCCCTCCATTCGATACCTTCTCTAGTGTAGCGATTTTTAGGACAGGTTGCATCTGTTGGACAAAAAAAAGACTTGCCGAAGCAAGTCATGTACGTGCGGTCCGGCTACGCTCGCGCTCCGTCAACCATTTGGCGACGAGGAGCGCGAACAAACCATAGACCGGGACGAACCAGAGCGGGTTGGCCAAGAAAAAGCCAAGTACGGGGATATCGAGTAGCGGTGAATCCGGCGAACAAAGCGCCGTTCCGTTCACGACGGCGATAAACGGCAACACTGGAACAGCGAACACGTAACCGAAATTGATCCAAAATGCCTTCATGTCACAATCTCCTTAACCTAAGATAATCGATTCTTTCGGATAGTTGTACATCCGCTTCGGCTGTCTTCGTTGCAAGAGCAAGATGAAGGCGATGACACCGATCCGACCGATGAACATGAGAATGGTGAGCACCCATTTACCGACATTGCTAAACTCCGACGAGAGCCCGACCGAAAGCCCGGTCGTCCCGAACGCCGAACACGCCTCAAACAAAATGCGCGTAAGTGAGGCGTCCTCAAAGAACGTGAGAATCAACACTCCGGTCAGTAATACAGCAAGCGATACCGTGATGATCACGAACGCTTTCCAAATATCTTCGAGCACGATCTCACGTCCGAACACCTTGATCGACGAGTCCCCGCGAATGAACGCGATGACTCCGAGCACGGCGACGGCGAACGTCGTCGTCCGAATCCCCCCGCCGACAGAAGACGGCGAGGCCCCGATGAACATCAAGATGGATAAGAGCAGCATACTGCCTTCGGAGAACAAGTTGACGTCGACCGTCGACAGCCCTCCGTTTCGCGTCGTCACGGACTGGAACAACGAATCGGAAAGCGCGAGCCAAAGCGGTAAATCTTTGAACGCGTTATTGTATTCGAACAAGAACAGACCGACCGTACCGACGGCGATCAAACTGAAGAACGTCGATACCGTCAACTTTGTGAACAAAGAAAAACGACGCGGGAAGTTCTCGCTCTTGCGACTGATCCGGTTCGTCAAGTACGTCCGGATCTCGACGAGCACTGGGAAGCCGATCGCTCCGCCGGTCATGAGCACGATTTGCGTGAAGATGACGAACGGGTCTTCACGGAACGGTGCGAGCGAGCTGCCGGTAATATCGAACCCGGCGTTCGTCGTCGCACTGATCGAACCGAACAGGCCTTGCAGGAACGCCTCTCCGGCCGTATCAAAGTAGTTTAAGTAATGGACCCCGAGCAGAATTGCCCCTACCGCTTCAATCGCGATAACGGTAATGACGATTTCCGCGATGTATTTGACGATGCCAGACATCGATGTCTGGTTCTGGTCGCGCAAAATCAACTGGCGCTCGCGGAATCCGATCCGTTTCCCGAGCAAAATCCACATGATGACGTGGAGACTGATCAAACCGACCCCACTCACTTGAACGATGAATAAAATGATGAACAGTCCAAACGTCGAGAACGTATCGGTCACGACGATCGGGGTGAGTCCGGTAACACTGACGCAACTGACCGCGAAGAAGACGAGATCGGTGAACGTGATGGTGACACCAGGTTGTCTTGCAATCGGCAGAGCCAACAAAACCACGGAAAGGACGACCGCCGCGCTATAAATTAAAACGAGCGTCTGGACTGGCGTCAATTTCCGGAAAAACAGCTGTAAATTTCGCTTCATGAACTTATCTTGCATCTCGCCCCTCCTCTCCATCAAAAACAAGATGACTCTTACGAGTCACCTTCTGATTGTTGTAGACGTTCAAGGGCAAGATCATAGCCGCCTGACCCGTAATTCAAGCAACGCTTGACGCGAGAAATCGTGGCCGTCGAAGCACCTGTCGCTTCTTCAATTTTATGATACGTGCTGCCTTCACGAATTTGGCGTGCCACTTCTAACCGTTGGGACAACGCCTGCACTTCGTTGACGGTCGCTAAATCTTCGAATAGTTGATAACAGTCTTCGAGTGTGTCGAGCTTCAAAATCGCTTCAAAAAGCTGATCGAGTTCTCGTCCTCGTAATTTATCGAGTTGCATCCGCAAGCATCCTCTCTCATCGTACTTCTTTATCATTCTAAAGCACGACCGGCTCGGACTCAACTGTTCATCGTAAAATCGCCGGAAATAGTATTTGTTTTTTCATAACTTCGTATATACCGAGCGGTGTCGCCCGGACGTATGGCAAGTGGGTCGACGCCAGGAACAGCAACGTATAGATCGGATCCTCGAAGTGATAGCCTCGGGCGATCAGCTCGGCACGCAACCGTTGTTCTTGGACAATCAATTGCTCGAGCGGCTCTGTCGAAGTCATCCCACAAAGCGGTAACGGGATCTCCGCGATGATTTCCCCCCGGTCGACGAGGACGATTCCGCCGCCGAGCTCTCTCATCCGTTCGAACGCCATCAACATATCTTGTTTACACTTACCGAGAATCAAGTAGTCGCCGCTGATCGAATACGAGCTGACAAGACCGCCAAAATCGTTAGCGAACCCTTTCAGTACCGTATTGAGCCGCCATTTCCCTTCTTTATCTAACAGCATCAAGAACGATTCGTCGCAGTCGCGCGGCAGTTCGTCTTGACCGGTGTCGTGTGTGATTTTAAACAGCTTCATGATGACCGAGTTGACCATATCGAGTCCGACCGGCATGCTGAACGATAAATCGTTTGGCGTCAAGTCGATCGTGACGTCGGTCGCCGGCATGAGCGCGAGCGCCGCCTCAATGAGTTCGTTCGGGAAGAGCGAGGCCCCGTCCCGGTAGATCCATTGGCCTTTAGCGATGACGGCCGACGGACGCGGCTCATCGATCGCATCGAGGATGTTCAGGTGGGCGATCCGTCCCGGTGAAATCGAGCCGAGGACGTGATCGAGTCCGAAATGCCGCGCCACGTTGAGCGACACGATCCGATACGCCTCGATGGCAGGCAGACCCGCTTCAATCATAATCTTCACGAGCGCGTCTTGCAGACCGTCTTGATAAAACCCAGGGGTCGAACCATCCGTCGTCACCATCAAATGGTCGTACGCTTCGAGACCTGCGTCCAACAATCCGCGGATCATGCCCGGCAAATCAGGACGGATCGACGAATGGCGGAGTGTCGTCGTATAGCCGTGTTCGAGTCGGCATAACGCTTCGTTCGCCGTCATCGCCTCATGGTCGCTGTGAACACCCATCAACGCCATCTTCGTCAACGTCTTCGCGGACGCGCCTGGGAAATGTCCTTCGACCGGGAGACCGCACGTCTCCGCGTCGAGCATCCATTGGAGCATCTCATCGTCACCTTTTAACGTACGCGGCCAGGCCGTCAATTCTCCGGCCATGACGACGTCAGGATGATTGAACCACGCGTGGACGCGCTCCGAGTCGACGAGGACGCTGTCGCGGTCGAGCTCGGTTTGCGTGTCGAGCCGAGCCCACCAATACGTACTCGTCGGGAGCTGTTGAATCGCCTCGAGTTGCGCAAACGCTTGCTCCTTGTCTTGTAAAAAAAGAAGCATGTTATCGTTCACGAGCGTCGTCGTACCCCGCTCGCCTGCATACTTCGACAGCGTCGCCGGATTATAAAGTTGGAACGGATGCGCGTGAGGCTCGATGTAACCTGGTACGACATATTTCCCGGTCATGTCGACTGTCTCGACGGCCGCCTCCGGCACGTCTGGTCCGACGTAAACGATGCGGTCGTTTTCAATCCATATGTTAGCCTGTTTCCACTGTTTCACGTATACATTTAAGTATGTGGCGTTTGTCAATACGAGCGAAGGTGGTCGCAATTGATCCACGACTTCAAGTTGTGAGCGAATCATCGCTTTTGACCACGGTGCCCGCGCCGATCGTTTTAAAGGCATCGAACCCAGTCCTCCCTTAATCGCTTCAATAGTATCAAAAAATAATATTGTAAGCGTTTTCTTTCATTTGTTTCAAGTTTACCTTTTCTATGAAACACCTGCAAGCTATGTTGCCAATTGTAACGGAATTCACACGAAATTCACATAAATAAAGACGCCTCTTCGCAGAGGCGCCTTCACCATTCGTACATCATTGCCGTTTTCTTCAAATAATGCTCCAGTTGCGCGAGCGGAACCGGCTTGCTGTAATGGTAACCTTGAATCAATGAACCGCTATGTTCGAGCACGAACGCGAGCTGTTCCGGACGTTCGATTCCTTCGGTGACGATTTCGAGTCCTAGGGCATGAAACGTCTGATAAAGTCCTTCAAGGAGGGCCCGGTCGAACGTGTTCTCGGGAATCCCTTTGACGAAGTTTTGATCGATTTTGATGATGTCGAGTTGCAGCGATTGCAAAAATGACAGCGACGATGTGCCGACACCGAAGTCGTCGAGTGAGATCTTGACGCCGAGTGCTTTGAGCGAACGGATGAACTGTTGCAGCTCGTATATGTTGCCTCCGACCTCAGTCTCGGTAATTTCGATGTGGAGTAACGAAGGTTCAAACCCCGACTCAAACAAAACGCTTTCCAACTCCTCAAGAAAAGACCCGTCCGCGATTTGCCGTTTCGACACGTTGACCGATAGGAACAAGTTGTGCCGTTCCGTATGTTCTTGGATTTCTTGGACCGCCTGGCGAAGCACCCAACGTCCAACGTCCGAGATGAGACCTAACTGTTCAGCCACAGGGATAAACACGCCCGGTGAGATTGGACCTTTGCTCGGATGATTCCAGCGGATGAGCGCCTCGACCCCACAGACAGCGAACGGGCGTGGCGAGACAATTGGTTGATAATGAAGTTCAAACTCACCATGTTTGAGAGCGTGCCTTAAATCGCGTTCCATCACAAGCGTCTGAAGATAGTGGCTTCCGTCTTCAATTTCCTGGTAAGAGAGGATTTTATTCTTACCTGAAAGCTTAACTTCATGCAAAACAGCATCTAGACGTCCCATCATCGTTTCGTACGTATAATTTTCCGTGGGGCTCAGCTCGTCCATTCCAATACTGGCCGTCAGTCCAGTCATCCCTTGCTTTCGTCCCCACTCTGTCAAATCTTTCACGAGCTGGTTCGCCACTAAACGCATTTCTTCAATGGTCCAATGGGGATGAATGAACATGAATTCGTCCGCCCCTATTCTCGCGGCAAATCCATCTTCTTTGTAAAAACTCAAACGGGAAGCTAGAAAGGTTAACATCGCATCTCCCGTTCTCTGTCCAAATTGATCGTTGAAGCGGCGGAAATTATCTATATCGATTCCTAGTACGGCTACCACTTTGGATTTCCCAAGCATATGTCCAAACATATCCTCTACCGCAAGCCGGTTCGGCAGTCTAGTTAACGAGTCTCGGAAAGCGCGGTTTAATGATTCTGTCCTCATCTGATCAAGCGAGTCTAATACGTTATTGATACTAACTGCCATTTCCTCGATTTCATCCCGATTTTTCCTATTCAATCGAATACGTAAACGACTGTTTCGTTCGAACTTGATGTTTTTTAACTCATCTACTATTTTTAGCAGTCGTTGTGTGACGAAGCGATTGATTGTCCAAAACAAGGTAAGGAGTAATCCTAATCCAAGGATGAATAAACCTAACATACCGGTTTGAAGCATTGATATTGTATTTAAATAGTTTGTCCGCTTGATTGAGAAGTTTACTTCCCAATTCGCGTCTTGATAGACGGATTGAAGCGGCATTGAGACTCGAACAAATTGTTCATTTTTCTCGATTGTCAATTTATTATGAGAGAACGGACTAATCGTAATTGGGACTTTCGCTTGTGCACTGACAGTAGAAATAAAATCAGGACCAATTTTTTGAATAACAATTAATGTCCCTTTTGCAGGTCCGGACCTGTCACTTTTCAAAATGGGATGACTCATAAAGATAACCGGGCCATAATCTGTTCCATACACCGCATTTTGCTTGATCCCGGACACGTTGACAAAACGAGAAATCTCTTTTGTGAAATTATTTCGTTCTAATGGACTTTCTAATTCATAAAAACGACTAAACTCAGAATGAATCAGTTCTCGATCTTCATTTAAAAAGACCATCGCGCTAACGTCTAGATTCTCTAATGTGTCAGGACTCATGTTGTTTTGAATGAACGACTTGTTTTGACCTTGCACGAAGTCATAAGAATCATTCCAGATTGCCCAATCAATCATCGTACTCTCGAGCACCATTCGACGATTGGCAAACACTTCGGAAACGCTGTCGATTTGATTGCGAGTCATCACGTGATCTTGCTCAATACTTTTTTCGATAAAGTAGGGCTTTATGATAAAAGAGATGACCCCTATAAACACTGCGATGTTTATCGCTAACGCAATAAACAACTTCGTTTGGACACGCAGACCGACCACCTTCTTCCTTCAATCTACTTCACCATTGTAGAGCAGGAAGCCGGTATTCCCTTTTTTTCGCATGAAAAAAAGGATGGGTTGACCCATCCTTTAAAAAATCCGCGCAAGCGCCCGTCCGCCGATGTCTCGACGATAGAATGTCTGCGGTAAATCGAGCATTTCTAGTCCCGCGTAAACAGCCGTCTTCGCTTCAAGCAAGGTCGGTTTCGTCGACGTGATGACGAACAGTCGCCCACCGTTCCCGATGATGTGACTACCGTCACGCGTCGTCCCCGCATGGAACACGAGCACGTCTTTCGGTAAGCGCTCAAAATCTGAGAGCACTTGCCTCGTCGTCGCTCGTTCCGGATAACCGGCGGCTGCGACGACGACACCGATCGTATACCCGTCAAGCCATTCAATCGCATACGGTCGTTTAGCGACGACCGCCTCGATGACGTCAAGGAGCGGCGACGCCAAGTTCGGGAGGATGACTTCCGTTTCCGGGTCACCGAACCGGGCGTTGAACTCGATCACTTTCGGTCCGTTTTCTGTCAGAATCAGACCCGCATATAAGAATCCTTCGAACGGTGTCCCCCGCTCCACCATCGCCCGCGCGAGCGGGACGAGCACACGTTCCACCGACTCAACGTAAACGGCTTCCTCTAAATGCGGCATCGGGCTATACGCCCCCATCCCGCCCGTGTTCGGTCCTTTGTCCCCGTCGAACGCGCGCTTATGGTCTTGCGACGTGATCATCGGGATGACGTGTTCACCAGAGACGAACGCCATGAGTGAAAACTCTTCCCCGTCCAAAAATTCTTCGATGACGACGCGTGACTGGTCACCGAACTTGTCGGTCGTGAAGATATCATGAATCGCCGCACGTGCCTCATCAAGCGATAAGGCGACCGTGACCCCTTTACCGGCTGCGAGACCGTCCGCTTTGACGACGAGCGGTGCCCCGATTGACTCAATATAAGCGAGCGCCGCTTCCGCTTCCGTGAACGTCTCATAAGCTGCTGTAGGGATGTTCGCTTCACGCATGATTTCTTTGGCGAACGCTTTGCTGCCTTCTAGCAACGCCGCTGCTTTCGTCGGTCCAAAGATGCGTCGTCCGCTCGCGTTGAACGCATCGACGACACCCGCCATGAGCGCTGACTCAGGCCCGACGATCGTCCAATCGATGTCTTCGGTCTCTGCGAAGCGGACGAGTGCGGTGACGTCCGTCTCTTCAATCGGCACACACGTCACACCGTCCATGTTCAAGTTACCCGGGGCGACGAATACGTCATGCCCGTCTTGTCTCAACTTCCACGCGAGCGCGTGTTCACGGCCGCCGCGGCCAATGACGAGTACGTTCATCCTCTTGCTCCTCTCAATGTTTGAAATGTCGGACTGACGTGAACACCATCGTAATGCCGTGACGGTTCGCCGCTTCAATCGACTCGTCGTCCCGAATCGAACCACCTGGCTGGATGATGGCCGTAATGCCGGCTGCAGCTGCAGCTTCGACCGTATCGCCCATCGGGAAGAACGCGTCGCTGCCAAGCGCGGCACCGACTGCACGGTCCCCTGCCTGTTCGAAAGCGATTTTCGCCGCACCGACTCGGTTCATCTGTCCGGCACCGATGCCGATCGTCGTCTCGTCTTTCGCCACGACGATTGCGTTTGATTTCACGTGTTTGACGACACGCCACGCGAGCTTCAAGTCTTCCCATTCGGCCGCCGTCGGGCGACGGTCGGTCACGATTTGGCACGAAGCATCGTCGAGTATCATGTCGTCGCCGTCTTGGACGAGGAGACCGCCCGCGACTGCCGTCAGACGCATGCCTGTCATCTGCCCCATCTCAAGCGTCAATAGACGTAAATTCTTTTTCTCTTTCAATCGGTCAAGTCCTGCCTCACTAAAGGATGGGGCAATGACGATCTCTAAGAAGATGTTGCGGAGCGCTTCTGCCGTCTCGAGGTCAACTTCACGATTGAGGGCGACGATGCCGCCGAAAATCGAGACTGGGTCGGCCGCATGGGCTCGATCGAACGCTTGGCTGATCGTCCGACCGACAGCGACACCGCATGGATTCATATGTTTGACGACGACCGCTGCCGGTTCCGTCAACTCGCTGAGCGCCTCGAGCGCCGCGTTCGTATCTTGGATGTTGTTATACGAGAGTTCTTTGCCGTGGAGTTGCACCGCGTTGGCGAGCGTCATGCCGTCATAGAGCGGTGTCTTATAGAACGCCGCCTGTTGGTGCGGGTTCTCCCCGTAACGAAGGTCTTGGACTTTTTCGTACGTGACCGTCAGCTGTTCCGGGAACGTCTCGCCGATTTGCTGACCTAAATAGTCGGCAATCAAGGCGTCGTACGCTGCCGTATGACGGAACGCCCTCAAAGCGAGTCGTTGCCGCGTCTCAAACGACGTACCGCCATTCTGAATCTCTGCGGCAACGTTGCCGTAGTCGGCCGGGTCGACGACGACCGTCACGCTGGCATGGTTTTTCGCGGCTGAACGGAGCATGCTCGGGCCACCGATATCGATGTTTTCAATCGCCTCTTCATACGTCGCGTTCTCTTTTGCGATCGTCTCTTTGAACGGATACAAGTTGACGACGACGTAGTCGATCGGCTCAATATGGTGATGTTTCATCTGTTCGACGTGTGAATCTAAATCACGGCGTCCGAGCAGACCGCCATGGACGAGCGGATGCAGCGTCTTGACACGTCCGTCGAGCATCTCGGGGAACGATGTCACTTCCGAAATATTTTTCACGGGCAGTCCGGCCGCGACGAGTGCCGCTTCCGTCCCGCCTGTCGAGATGAGTTCGATGCCCGCTTCGTGCAA
This sequence comes from Exiguobacterium sp. SH0S7, assembly GCF_004337195.1. Classification (NCBI taxonomy): domain Bacteria; kingdom Bacillati; phylum Bacillota; class Bacilli; order Caryophanales; genus Exiguobacterium; species Exiguobacterium sp. SH0S7. The sequence goes on along the minus strand of NZ_SJVA01000019.1, from coordinate 10,528 downwards.
GACGCGCGCGAGTTCGACGATACCTGTTTTATCTGACACACTCAGTAATGCTCTCACTTGAAAACCTCCTGTTGGTTCAACACTTGTTGTAATACGCGTGGATAGAGTTGGTGTTCGATCGCTTGAATCCGGTGGGCCGCCTCGATACGGTCACATCCCGCGATGTCGACTTCTTCTTGCGCGATGATTGGACCCGTGTCCATCCCGGCGTCGACGTAATGGACGGTGACACCGCTCGTCGACACGTTCGCGGCAAGCGCTTGACCGATTGCATCTTTTCCTGGGAAGGCCGGCAAGAGCGACGGATGGATATTGATGATCCGACCTGGATACGCCGCGAGCAGCACATCCCCGATTAAACGCATATAACCCGCCAAGACGATATAGTCGACGTGTAGCGCTTCTAACAGAACGAGCAGCTCCCACTCAAACTCTGACTTCGACGCATACGCCTTCGGCTCGAACGAGAACGTCTGGATATGATGACGGTCTGCCCGCTCGAGCACTTTCGCCTCAGGCTTATCCGTGACGAGGAGCATACACTGTCCGCTCAGCTCGCCGCGCTCAATCGCTTCCCAAATCGCTTCGGCGTTGCTCCCAGATCCAGAGGCGAAGATAGCGAACCGCTTCACTGGTCGACCCCCATAATCCGGACGCCTGGTTTCGCTTCGACTTTGCCGATCCGATGCGACGTCTCGCCGATCCGTTCGAGCGCGGCTTGTACCGTGTCGACGTCTTCGGGACGTACCGTAATCATGAAGCCGATGCCCATATTGAACACGTTGAACATCTCTTGCTTCGACACGTGGCCGACTTGTTCGAGCCAGTCGAATACCGGCAGGCTCGGCCAGCTTGATGCATCAAACGTGACACCAAGACCTTCAGGCAGCATGCGCGGCACGTTCTCATAGAAACCGCCGCCAGTGATGTGGGCCATCCCTTGGACGAGTCCGGTCGAAATGGCCGCTTTCGCTGCTTCCGAATAGATGCGGGTCGGTAGCAATAAGGCGTTCCCGAGCGTCGTATCGAGCATCGCGATTTCATCCGTGTACTCGAGCCCTTGCGCCTCGACGATGTGACGGACGAGCGAGAAACCGTTCGAATGGACACCTGACGAAGCTAACCCTAGAACGATGTCCCCCGCTTCGATCGTCCGTCCGTCGATGAGTAACTCTTTCTCGACGACACCGACGGCAAACCCGGCGATATCGTACTCCCCGTCCGGATACATGCCCGGCATCTCGGCCGTCTCGCCGCCGACGAGGGCACACCCTGCTTGGACGCAGCCTTCGGCCACACCCGCGACGATGCGTTCGAGCTTCGCCGGTTCCGCTTTTCCAGTCGCGATATAGTCTAAGAAGTAGAGCGGTTCGGCTCCGTGGACGAGACAGTCGTTGACGCACATCGCCACGCAATCGATTCCAATCGTATCATGTTGGTCGAGCGCGAACGCGAGTTTTAGCTTCGTGCCGACCCCGTCCGTCCCGCTCACGAGGATTGGATGTTTCAATTGCATCGAGCCGAGATCGATCATCGCCCCGAAACTGCCAAGTCCGGTCATCACTTCTGGACGCATCGTCCGTGCGACGTGACGCTTCATGCGTGACACCGCTTCATAACCTGCCTCTAAATTCACACCCGCTTGTTCATATCTTAAACTCATCGTCAGTCCCCCTCAAGCTTTTGTCTCTGTCACAAGTTCCGCCAGTTCAGTTGGATAAAGTCCGGTGAAGCAAGCGGCACACTGCCCGCGCAAGTTTCCTTCGAACGGTCGGCCGATCGCTTCGACCGTACCGTCTAATGTGAGGAACGCTAATGAGTCGGCCCCGATCTCTTGTTTAATCTCTTCGATCGATTTGATGGCCGCGATCAACTCGTCCTTTGATGATGTATCGATACCGTAATAGCACGGATGTTTGATCGGTGGTGACGTGATGCGCACATGTACCTCGGTTGCCCCGGCTTCCCGCAGCAACTTGACGATGCGGCGGCTCGTCGTGCCCCGGACGATCGAGTCATCGACCATGATGACACGCTTGCCGTTGACGACCCCACGTAGCGCCGACAGCTTCATCTTGACGCCGCGCTCACGCAATTCTTGTGACGGCTGGATGAACGTCCGCCCGACGTAACGGTTTTTGATGAGACCCATCTCGTACGGGATCCCGCTCGCCTCGGCGTACCCGATGGCTGCCGAGATGCTCGAGTCCGGGACACCGGTCACGACATCCGCCTCGACCGGTGCCTCGTTGAACATCTTTTTCCCCATCGCCTTACGGGCCGTATGCACGTTGATTCCGTCGATGATCGAGTCTGGCCGCGAGAAGTAGATGTATTCCATTGAACACATCGCCCGGACCGCTGCTTCACTGTAACGTTCTGAGACGATCCCGTCTTTCGTGATCATCAATAGCTCGCCCGGTTCGACGTCACGTACGTACGTCGCCCCCACGACGTCGAACGCGCACGTCTCTGAAGCGAACACGAACGCCCCGTCTTCAGTCTTTCCGAGCGAGAGGGGACGCAAACCATGGACATCGACGCCGACGTAGAGCGCGTCTTCCGTCAAGAAAAGAAACGCGAACGCGCCGACGAGACGCGCCAAGCTATCCGAGATCCGCTCTTTCAACGAGTTGCCGCGGCTTCGTTTGATTAAGTGGGCGACGACTTCCGTGTCAGACGTCGTCTGAAAGATCGCCCCTTCCGCCTCGAGCATATGCTTCAACTCGTTGGCGTTGACGAGGTTGCCGTTATGCGCCATCGCGAGGTCCCCGGTGAGCGATTTGAAATGGAGCGGTTGGACGTTCTCAAGCGTGTTGCCGCCCGCGGTCGAATAACGGACGTGACCGATGGCGTGATGTCCGGTGAGGGCATCGAGCGACGGTTCGTCGAACACTTCGGCGACGAGACCGAGCCCGCGTTTCGCGTGCAGACGTTCGCCGTCGGCCGTGACGATACCCGTCCCTTCCTGACCTCGGTGTTGCAGGCTGTGCAGTCCGTAGTAGGCGAGGTGTGACGCTTCGTGGTGATTGAACACCCCGAACACCCCACACTCCTCGTTCATGCCTCGGATGTCATATAACATGGAATAGCTCCTTCCCATACACGTTCAAGTTCAGTGACGTCCATTTCAATTAATCGATCGCTCGAGCGGACCTTCAGTTGCGCCGCTTCGGTCACTTGACCGATTCGTGTGGCGTTCGTCAATTTGGCGAACGTGTCCGCGTGAATTGGCGCGACCGTAACGAGGAAGCGCGACTGTGACTCGCTGAACAGTGTCGTCACGAGATCCGTGTCGACGCTGACGTCTGCACCGAATCCCGTTCCGAACACGAGCTCAGGGAGTGCCGCCGCTAAGCCACCTTCTGAGACGTCGTGAGCTGCCGTGACGAGTCCTTGACGAATTGCCGTGAGCAGAGATTGCTGGTGACGGCTCTCGATCTCGAGGTCGAGCGTCGGTGCTTGTCCGCTCACTTTTCCGTCTTGCAACATTTGTAGCGCGCTGCCGCCAAATTCAGGCTTCGTATCACCGAGAAGGAAGATGACATCTCCCGCTGTCTTGGCGTGTGACGTCGTGATATGTTCCGGCTTCGTGATCAAACCGACCATGCCGACGACCGGTGTCGGGTAGATCGCCGTCCCGTTCGACTCGTTATAAAGCGAGACGTTCCCGCCGATGACCGGTGTGTCGAGTGCTAAACACGCCTCGGCCATACCTTCGACGGCTTGGTCGAGCTGCCAGAACCCTTCCGGTTTGTCCGGACTCCCAAAGTTCAAGCAATCGGTGAGCGCGAGTGGTTCGGCACCGCTCGCGATGATGTTGCGCGCCGCTTCAGCGACTGCGATGGCACCGCCGACGCGCGGATCGAGGTAGACATATTTCGCGTTACAGTCGGTCGTCATCGCGAGCGACTTGTCCGTGTCACGGATCCGGATGACGGCCGCGTCGCTGCCTGGTGCAACGACGGTCGACGTTTGGACCATATGGTCGTATTGCTCGTACACCCAGCGTTTCGAAGCGATCGTCGGCATCGCGAGGACGTCTTTCCACGTCGCGAGCACGTCTGTGACGACCGGTTGAACCGGTGCCATCGCTTGGAACGCCTCGTAGTACGCTGGAACTTTTGACGATTTATGATAAACTGGCGCATCTTCCGCGAGCGCGTCGACCGGCACTTCAGCGGCTACTTCGCCGTGATGGACGAGACGGAGCACTTTCTGCTCGATGACTTCGCCGATCTTGATCGCATGAAGTCCCCACTTCGTTACGATCGCTTCAATCTCGTCTTCGTGTCCTGCCTTGACGACGAGGAGCATCCGTTCTTGTGACTCGGACAACATCATCTCGTAAGGCGTCATATCGGCCTCACGTTGTGGGACGAGGTCGAGGTTCATCTCGATACCCATGCCCGCTTTCGATGCCATCTCGGCCGAAGACGACGTGAGACCTGCCGCACCCATGTCTTGAATGCCGACGAGTGCCGGATGTTTGATGACTTCAAGACACGCCTCGATCAACAACTTCTCCATGAACGGGTCGCCGACTTGGACGGCCGGGCGTTTCTCATCGGCGTCTTCACCGAGCTCTTCAGAGGCGAACGTGGCGCCATGAATGCCGTCGCGTCCCGTTGTCGCCCCGACGTACATGACCGAGTTGCCGACTCCTTCGGCGATCCCTTTTTGAATGTCTTCGTGGCGGATGAGACCGACACACATCGCGTTGACGAGCGGGTTGCCGGCGTAGGCCGGATCGAACGCGACTTCTCCGCCGACCGTCGGGATGCCGACACAGTTGCCGTAGCCAGCGATGCCGGAGACGACGTGGCCGAAGAGATGTTTCACACGTGATTCGTTCAAATCTCCGAAGCGGAGCGAGTTGAGGAGTGCGACCGGACGTGCGCCCATCGAGAAGATGTCGCGGATGATCCCGCCGACACCTGTCGCCGCACCTTGATACGGCTCGATGGCCGACGGGTGGTTATGGCTCTCGATTTTGAAGGCGACCGCCTGACCATCGCCGATATCGACGATTCCAGCCCCTTCACCGGGTCCTTGAAGGACGTGTTTTCCGGTCGTCGGGAATTTACGGAGCACTGGCTTCGAGTTTTTGTACGAACAGTGTTCAGACCACATGACCGAGAATAAACCGATCTCGGTGTAGTTCGGGTCACGGCCTAAGAGCGAGACGACGAGTGCGTATTCGTCGTCAGTGAGCCCCATTGTGGCATACAGTCTTTGTTCACGGATGTGCGTCGCTGTCGGTTCAGTTGTAAGTAACATGTCGTGTCCCCCATTTTACAATCGAAGTGAATAACCGTTTGCCGTCTTCTCCGCCGAGCATCGCCTCGACCGCTCGTTCCGGGTGCGGCATCATGCCGAGCACGTTTCCTTTTGCGTTCGTGATGCCCGCGATGTTCGCGACCGATCCGTTCGGGTTGTCTGTGTAGGTGAAAGCGATCTGGCCATTCGTTCGCAATGTCTCAAGTGTTGCTTCGTCACAGTAGTAGTTGCCTTCTCCATGTGCAATCGGGACGCGAATCGTCTCGCCCACCGCATAATCGCTCGTAAACATCGTCTCGTTCGTCTCGACTTTCAGTTCGACCGTCTTGCACATGAACTTCAAATCACGGTTGCGCATCAATACGCCGGGTAGAAGTCCTGCCTCGACGAGCACTTGGAACCCGTTGCAGACGCCGAGTACCGGACGTCCCTCTTCAGCGAACCGCTTCACCTCACTCATAATCGGTGAGAACTGGGCGATCGCGCCGCAACGCAAGTAGTCCCCGTATGAGAACCCGCCTGGTAACAGCACACCATCAAAACCGACAAGTGACGTCTCCGTGTGGAATACATATTCCGCTTCCTCCCCGAGCACGTCTTTGACCGCATGATACATGTCGAGGTCACAGTTTGATCCCGGGAAGACGATGACTGCGAACCTCATGCGAGTACCCCCATCTCGATCCGATAGTTCTCGATGACAGTGTTGACGAGTAATTTCTCGCACATGTCACGCACCATCGCCTCGGTCGTCTCGTCTGCGACTTGAAGTTCGATGACTTTACCGATTCGTACCGATTCGACGCCTGTGAAGCCGAGATGCTCGAGTCCGCCTTTGACGGCGACGCCTTGTGGGTCAAGTACACTTTCACGTAATGTCACGTACACATTCACTTTTTTCATTGGTCAGTTCCCCCTATGCGTGTTAACAATTGGCCGTACGTCTCTGTCAGTGATCCGATGTCTCTGCGGAACACGTCTTTGTCGAGCTTTTGTTTCGTCTCTTTATCCCACAGGCGACACGTGTCGGGCGAAATCTCATCGGCGAGGATGATCGTGTCATCGAGTTTACCGAACTCAAGTTTAAAGTCGATCAAATCGATACCGCGTTTGTCGAAGAAGTCGAGCAAGACATCGTTCACCCACAACCCGAGTTGTCGCAATGTTTCGACTTCTTTGTGTGTGGCGACTTGCAGTAAGCGGATATGGTCCTCTGTTAAAAGCGGATCTCCGAGTGCGTCATCTTTATAGTAGAACTCGACGATCGGCGACAACAGCGGCGTCCCTTCTTCCCAGCCGAGCCGTTTAGCGAGACTCCCTGCGGCGACGTTGCGTACGACGACTTCAAGCGGGATGATGTCGACGCGGCGTACGAGCTGCTCGCGGTCTGACAGTTTCTTGATGAAGTGGGTCGGAATCTTGTTGTCGTGCATGAGCTCGAACAAACGCGTCGTGATGGCGTTGTTCAACACACCTTTCCCTGCGATCGATTGTTTTTTCTCTCCGTTGAATGCCGTCGCGTCATCTTTATAGTAGACACGGAGCACACCTTGTTCTTCTGTCTCGTATAACGCTTTCGCCTTACCTTCGTAGATTGCTTCCATCTGTATCGTCCCCCTTTAAAGTGAGAGGGGCATAGCGCCCCTCAACGATCACAAACCACAGCGTTCAAAGATTGTATCGACACGACGTACGTGATGGCTCGGGTCGAACAAGTCATCGAGCTCGTCACTCGTGAAGAGTGCGCCCATCTCGGCATCTTGCTCGATCAACGTCCGGAACATTGTCTCTTCTTCCCACGCTTGCATCGCTTTCGGTTGGACCGCGTCATAAGCGGCTTCACGTGACCAGCCTTTCTCGATCAAGGCGAGCAGGATGCGTTGTGAGAAGATGATCCCGAACGTCCGGTCCATGTTGCGGCGCATGTTGTCCGGGAACACCGTCAAGTTCTTCACGATGTTGCCGAAGCGGTTGAGCATGTAGTTCAGAAGGCCGGTCGCATCCGGGAGGATGATCCGTTCTGCTGACGAGTGCGAGATATCGCGTTCGTGCCAAAGCGGGACGTTCTCATATGCCGTCACCATATGACCGCGAATCACGCGGGCGAGTCCCGTCATGTTCTCCGAACCGATCGGGTTACGTTTATGCGGCATCGCCGACGAACCTTTTTGACCTTTGGCGAAAAACTCTTCGACCTCACGTGTCTCTGTCTTTTGAAGGCCGCGGATCTCGGTCGCCATTTTCTCGATGGATGTGGCGATCAAAGCAAGCGTCGACATGTACTCGGCGTGGCGGTCACGCTGTAACGTCTGTGTCGAGATCGGGGCTGCTTGAATCCCTAACTTGTCACACACGTACGACTCGATGAACGGGTCGATGTTAGCGAACGTCCCGACGGCGCCGCTCATTTTTCCAAACTCGATCGTCTCGCGTGCGGCCATGAACCGTTTCTTGTTTCGCTTCATCTCTTCGTACCAGAGTGCGAGTTTCAAACCGAACGTCGTCGGTTCTGCGTGGACTCCGTGTGTACGACCCATCATGATGTCATATTTATGGGCTTTCGCTTTCTCGGCGAGGATGTCGATGAAGCGATCGATATCGGCTTCAAGGATGTCATTCGCTTGTTTGATCAAGTACGATAGCGCCGTATCGACGACATCGGTCGACGTGAGACCGTAATGGACCCATTTCTTCTCGTCTCCGAGCGTCTCTGAGACGGCCCGTGTGAAGGCGATGACGTCATGGCGCGTCTCCTGCTCGATCTCAAGAATACGCTCGACATCGAATGATGCCTTGTCCCATAATACGTTGACGTCCTCTTTCGGGATGACGCCTAGTTCGCTCCACGCCTCGCAAGCGTAAAGCTCTACTTTGAGCCATGCATCAAACTTGTTCTGATCTGTCCAAATCGCCGCCATCTCGGGACGGGTGTAACGTGAAATCATAAAACGGTCTCCTTCCAAATTGCCAGTTGTTCGATGGTGTGAAGCGCGTCCTCGACGGTACTGCCGAGCACGTTCAAGTGCCCCATTTTCCGTCCGGGTTTCGCTTCTTCTTTTCCATACAGATGTAGTTTAACATTCGATGGTAACGTTTGTGGGTTCACTTTATCCATATGTTCGCCGAGCAGATTGACCATGACGACCGGTGTGTACTGTGTCGTCCGTCCGAGTGACATGCCCGTAATCGCGCGGATGTGTTGTTCGAACTGTGACGTCTCGCAGGCGTCAATCGTATAATGCCCTGAATTGTGGGGGCGTGGGGCCAGTTCATTCACATATAGTGAACCGTCCTCCATCACGAACAGCTCGACGGCGAGCGTGCCGATCAATCCGACATGGTCAGCGAGCTGAAGTGCTAAATGGCGCGCATCTTCTAGAATGCCGGTGTCGAGCCGGGCCGGAACGATCGATAAATGTAAGATGTTATTTTGATGGATGTTTTCACTGATTGGGAATGTTGTCGTCTCATGTGCGCCTCTCGTCACGATGACCGAGATTTCTTTTCGGAATGGCAACCACGCCTCGGCGACATATTCATCTTCATTGAACTGTTCTGTGAACGCGCGTACGTCCTGTGATGTCCGGAGCACGGTTTGCCCTTTCCCGTCATAACCGAAGCGGCATGTTTTGATGACCAATGGGAGTCCTAGCAAATCTTCGGCCCGATGAACGTCACGTACCGATCGGACCGGCATGTACGGTGCAACACGCAAGCCGGACGCTTCGATCATCTGTTTTTCGAACAGACGATGCTGCGTCGCTGTTAACACGTCCATCCCTTGCGGGCATTTGTCGGCGATCGCCTCTATCATCGCCGAGTCGATATTTTCAAACTCGTACGTGACGATGTCTGAACGGGCTGCTAGTTCTTTTGCCGCTGAGATGTCGTCGAACCCGGCGACGATGCTCGGTGCGACTTGGGCTGCCGGAGCCGTCGGGTTCGGGTCGAGACTGAGCGTCTCGTAACCCATTGCGCTCGCACTGAGTGACATCATCCGGCCTAACTGTCCTCCGCCTAATATCCCGATTCTCATTAGACGAGCTCCTCCGTTCCGCGCAGTGCCATGTCTCGTTTTTGTTGACGATATGTTTCTAGACGATCGATGACTTCAGGGAATTGAAGACTGAGAATTTGAGCGGCAAACAGTCCGGCGTTTGTCGCTCCGGCTTTTCCGATGGCGACCGTTGCGACAGGAACACCTGCTGGCATTTGAACGATTGACAGTAACGAATCAAGTCCGTTCAGTGCTTTCGATTGAATCGGGACTCCGATGACCGGAAGCGTCGTCTTCGCTGCTACCATACCCGGAAGGTGGGCCGCCCCGCCTGCACCGGCGATGATGACATGTATCCCTCGTTCCCGAGCCGCTTCGGCGTATTGGAACATCAAGTCCGGCGTTCGATGCGCGGAGACGACTTGCTTTTCGTATGGAATATTTAATTCTTCTAGCGCGTCGCACGCATGCTTCATCGTCTTCCAGTCAGAAGAACTTCCCATGATCACACCTACTGTTGCCTTCACATCAACGTCCCCCTTAAATAAAGAAATCCCTAAACTGATTAAACAGTTTAGGGTATAGGCCATGACAAAAAAATGTCGGCTATACCCCATAGTCTGATCAGAATCGGTGATCAGGTAGAAACTTGCAAGCCATTTCCTTGCGATTATATGGAGCAATATTTGATTTTCTTAACTCACAAGCCTATCGTACCTTGTTCTTTGAAAACATGTCAACAAACAGCGAACAATTTAATTGTCTGAATATTTATCGTTCGTCTTTACGCTGTTTTTACAAAAACAAAAAAACCGCCACGCATTCGTGACGGTTTGGCATTATGGTTTGAGAGCAACGCACTCAAATAAGATTGATTGATGAGAATGAACAGGTTCGTCTTTGGTTCCCGTTTTTTCAAAGACAGGCTTTTCAATCCTTCGTACCGGGCGATACCCCATTTGAGCGATTCGGTCTAAACACTCACCGACTGTCTCGTTTGGCTCGACGTATACTTTGATTTTCTTGGCCATCTGTTATTCCTCTCCTTCATTTGAGTCACGATACAAAATACAAAAAAGCGGCGGCCCTTGAGCGAATGCTCCAGAACCACCGTTTGCCTGGCGACGTCCTATCCTCACAGGGGGAGACCCCCAACTACTTTCGGCGCTGAAGCGCTTAACTTCCGTGTTCGGCATGGGAACGGGTGTGGCCGCTTCGCTATCGCCACCAGACAAGGGAATTGTTCCCTGA
>NZ_SJVA01000018.1:0-38228 GCF_004337195.1 Exiguobacterium sp. SH0S7 | reverse complement strand
TTCTACCGGGGGACCGAGAAGGTCCAGTGCGCCAACCTGGTGGCAGCCACCGCACAAAACATGAAGAAATTGGCCAACCTGTTGGCCGAAAAAGACCGTCTACATAGCATTTCTTCAATTTTATGCCGGGCAGAGCGCCTCGAGCTCGATGAACACAAAAAGAGACGAACCAAATCGCGATGGGCGATTTGGTTCGTCAACAGCCTGAGGATGCGGACAACTTTGTCCGCATCCTTATTTGTTGCCGTCATATTTTTTCTCGCTGACCGAATCGTCTTTTGAGTGGCGCTTTCGTTTCTCGTCTTTCACTTTTTGATTCAGCTCTTCGACCGGGATCGGGTCGACCGTCTCCATGCCTTCTTGGTCAAAGATGCTCTCTTTGTCCGTATCGACGGCGTCCGGATTATCGAACGGCCGTTTTGACGGTTGTTCATGCTTCTTCATCTCCATCGCCTCCTTCTTTGAGTGTTATTCCACTTCCTGATTTTGTGTAAACGCTTTAGAAAAGTGTTTCAAGTTTCGGGAACAGTGGAATTATCTGTGCATAGTGACTAAGGAGGGGTATTGGATGGATAAGAAAGTATTGATGGGGATTGTGCTCGGTGTGGCCGGTGCTGCACTCGTCGCGCCGAAAGTCGCGGCGCTGTTGACGCAAGACCAAGACGATAACACGTGGAGCAAGATGGACAAGATGGAAAGTGTCGATTCCGATAAAGACGAGGCGGAAGCAGGATTGACACAACTCGACTCGAATAACCGGGCCGAATGGCAAGCGAACGGGTTCCCGCAGACACACGCCGAACGAGAGCGGCTCATGAACGAATCAGATGACACCTATAAAGGTAAAGATATTTAAAGAGAGGCAGCCGCGGCTGCCTCTTTTATATGTCTTCATCGTCTGGCAAAAGTGGCAAAGCAAGCGACACGGTCGTTCCGCTGCCGACTTCGGACGTGAAATGCATCGAGCCGCCATGGCGTTCCATAATGTGCTTGGCGATGGCGAGCCCGAGTCCGGTACCGCCGTCTTCACGCGTTCGCGATTTGTTGACGCGGTAGAAACGTTTCGTCAATTGATCGAGATCCTCTTTCGGGATGCCCCGGCCTTCATCGCGAATCTCGGTGACGGCATAGTTCTCTTCCGCGAACGTCCTCACATGGATCGACTTGCCGGCATCCGTATAACGAAGAGCGTTATCGAGTAAGTTTCCGACGACTTGCTCGAGGCGATCGTGATCCCCGAGGATGATGAGGTCGAAGTCGAGATCCGCTTCGATGGTGACACCTTTCGCGCGCGCGATCGGTTCAAACCGGTATAACACGTCTTCGAGCACTTGTGAGTACACGACCGGTTCTTTCGTCATCGGATACGAATCGCGTTCGAGCTGGGCGAGGTCGAGCAGATCGTTGACGAGTCGTTGCAACCGTTCCGTCTCGTTCTCGATGATGTCGTAATACTGGGCTTGCGTCTTCTCGTCGAGCGTCGGGTCTTGCAGCATCTCGGTATACCCGCGAATGTAAGACAGCGGGGTCCGGAGCTCATGGCTGACGTTAGCCAAAAATTCTTTGCGCTGCTCCTCGACGAGTCCGAGAGACTCGGCCATCCGGTTGAGCGTCTCGGCCAAGTCACCGATCTCGTCATCGGAATCGATCGGGATGCGGTGCGAGAAGTCACCTTTGGCATACACTTGGGAAGCGCGTTTCATTTGGATGAGCGGTTGAATGATTGTGTCGATGATTTGCGTCCCGAAAATGAGCAAGTTGACAATCATCAAGATGAGCAAGAACGTGATCATCAGCCGGATCGGTTGGAACGGCTCACTGATTTTGCTCAGCTCCATATAGAGGATGAGGGCATTATCGAGTTCGCCGTCACGGATGAGCGGGAACGCGGACATGAGAATATCGACATCCTCGGTCGGGTGCTTGCGCGTGACCGAGATGGCGTAGCCGTCTTGCAAACGAGCGAGATCTTGTTCGCGTAAAAACGTCTTCCCGGAGCCGAGACTATCTTCCCGTACGGACGAGAGGAATACTTTCGTTTCGGTCAGTTCATTCGTGTACGTCATGCTGTCAGCGAACGCGTCGGAGAAGCCGTCCGCCTTATAGATGGTGACGAGTTTCTCCCCGCGGTTGATCAGCAGTTCTTCTTGCGTCTGAATGTAAAACTTGTCGTACAAGTAAAACGTCATGATGATGAACACGAACGCAGAGAAGAGGCTGGCCGTCCAGATGGTGATCCAAATCCGCTTCCGGATCGTGTATTGCTTCATACGTTCGCCTCGAACTTGTAGCCGATCCCCCAGACGGTCTGGATGTAGCCACCGGCTTCGCCGAGCTTGAGACGGAGCGTTTTAATGTGCGTGTCGACCGTCCGGAGGTTGCCGTGGTATTCGGTACCCCAAATTTGGTCGAGGAGCTGTTCTCGAGAGAACACTTTGTCTTCGTTTGTGATGAACAAGTAGAGGAGGTCGAACTCCTTACGCGTCAAGTTGACAGTTTTGCCTTTCACGCTGACGGCGCGGCCTTCGATATCGATTGATAAGACACCGGCGTCGAACGTGGCTTCTTGTTCTTTTGAGAAGTTGTGCGTGCGCCGAAGTGTCGCTTCGATTCGGGCGAGCAGTTCGCGCGGGCTGAACGGTTTTGTGATGTAGTCGTCCGCGCCGATCTTCAATCCGTGAATCCGGTCGAGTTCTTCAGACCGGGCCGTCAGCATGATGATCGGGACGTTCGAGAACTCACGGATACGCATGCAGGCGGTCAGACCGTCAAGCTCGGGCATCATGACGTCGAGCAAGACGAGGTGGAACGACTGTTCTTTTAACAAGTCGATCGCCTCAAGCCCGTTCGTGGCGGTGACCGTCTCATAGCCTTCTTTTTCTAAATTGGAAACGAGCAATTCTCGCATCTGTTCCTCATCGTCGGTCACTAAGATTCGAAATACTGGTTCTATCATCTGGCATTCTCCTTTACAAACCGGTTAACGAAGGATGTGATAATTCCCTCATACTTCTATCATACCTATCTCTTCGAATTAGAACAGAATTATTCATTGTCGTAAAGTTGTCCTCAACAAATCCACACAAAAACGCCACAAAAAAGCCAATTCTTTGTCAGAATTGGCTTATGCTTCGAGTTGGGCTTCGTACGAATGATCGAATTCAGGCGCATGAAGTGAATGCAAGTACAGCTGGAAGCTCGACTTCGACACTTCATACAAAACGTATTCGACGTCACCGCTATTAATTTCTGCTAACAAATCGGGCCGGATCTCGTCGGCGCAAAACGCATAAGGAAGTTTTGCCGCCGCCGCGATCGAACGCTCATTTGCTTTGCGAATCTTTAAAAATACACTCTCAATATCAAGGTCGAAGAACAGCTCTGAGAAGAACGTTTCTTTCGCGACTTGATTGTAACCTTTCCCATGGTACGGTTTGCCAAGCCACGTACCGAGGAAGCCGTAACCGGTTTCCACGTCGAACAAGCTGATCGTCCCGATCGGGGTACCGAACTCGTTCGTAATTGTACGTGAGATGATGTTTCCTTGCTCTTCTAGCTCGATGATTTGCTTCGTGCTAAATAAAAACTCGTCAAAGTGGACCGTCTTTTGACGGACATATGGAAAGACATCTGGGTGTTGCATCAGTTCGAACAACTCCGCGCAGTCGGTAAGCTCACGAAATTTGAGCACCTTTACATTCCTCCTCCTAGTTCAGACCGCTGAAGAATAGTTGTAACGAAAGCATACTTCTGGCTACGTTGTTCGAACTTGCCTTGGCTGCTCTCTTTTATGAGTTACAAGATTATTTTATAGACTTTTTTTGAAAAAGCAAGCAAATAAAATGTAACTTCACAAAAAAAATAAAAGAGCGCTTTCACGTCTGGGTTTACTCACATTTCATGATGGGTTTTCGAGCGATCCGTCGAGTAGACGATACGGCCGTCGACGATGGTCATGATCGGCTTCGACATGTAGTCGAGCGGGAAGTGACTCCACAAGACGAGATCGGCGTCTTTACCGACCTCGAGTGATCCGACGCGGTCATCAACTCCAAGTGACTGGGCCGGATGAATCGTGATGGCGCGCAGGGCGATGTCGACCGGAAGGCCTTCACGGGCGGCGAGACCGGCGCATAGATTCAAATATTGGACCGGGGTATATGGATGGTCGGTCGTGATCGAGACGATCATACCGTGTTCATGCAAGATGCGGTATGTCTCCCACGTTTTGTTTTGAAGTTCGATTTTAGATTTACGGGTGAACGTCGGTCCGACGGTGACATGTTTGACGCCGAGTTCACGCAACTTCTCCGCGACGAGGTGACCTTCCGTACAATGTTCGATCCGGTAATCGAGATCGAACTCTTGAGCGAAACGGACGACCGAAAGAATGTCGTCGGCGCGGTGGGCGTGGACACGTACCGGCATTTTCCGGTCGAGCGCGAGTTGGATCATCTGACTCCCGAACGTACCGATCGTCTTCGTCGAATCGACGGTCCGGAACGCCTCGCGCAGTAGTCCCATGATTCCCATGCGGGTCAATTCACCGGATTTCCCCATACTGTGGACTCGTTTCGGGTTTTCGCCGAGAGCAAGTTTCAAGCCGGCATACCGGCGCAATACCATATCCTCGATAAAGCGACCATGCGTTTTAATGACGCTCGTCACTCCGCCGATGACGTTCATGCTGCCCGGCATGACTTGGACCGCCGTGACACCGGCCATGAGCGCTTCCCGAAAGCCTTCATCGAGCGGATAAACACCGTCGATGGCCCGCGCGTGCGGCGTCATCGCTTCAACCGTCTCATTGGCATCATTCCCGACAGAACCGGTCCCTTCGTCATACAGTCCGAGATGGGTATGGGCATCGATGAAACCGGGGAACAGGAAGTTCCCTTCCGCCTCGATGACGGTCTCGCCGTCCGTTGGATCTAACAAGTCCGCCATTTCGACAATTTTTCCGTCTTTCACACGGAGATCCCCGTAAAAGTTTGGTGCGGTGATCGGGTAAATATGGGCGTTACGAATTAATAGATTACTCACGAGCTGTCTCCTTTCAAGTCAAATGCAGTAGTTGTTTTAGTGCGGGTTCTAACGTCTCATAGCGAAAACGGAAGCCGTGATTGAGTGCTTTTGTCGGAACGACTTTGGCACCTTCAAGTACGATCACGCTCTTTTCGCCGAGTGCGAGTTTGAGGATTGGGGAAGGAGCCGGGGCCCAGTGCGGTCGATGCATCACTTGTCCGAGCGTCTTCCCGAACTCGTCCATCGTCACTGGTGTCGGCGCCGTCCCGTTGACCGGTCCGTGTATCGAATCGGTCTCGATGATGTAGACGAATAAGCGGACGAGGTCGTCTATGTGGATCCAAGGGACCCACTGTTTTCCGGAACCGAGCCGTCCGCCGGCACCGAGCGTGTAGGGTAGCTTCATGAGCGGGAACGCGCCGCCGTCGTTCGACAAGACGACACCTGTTCGCATCGTGGCGAGACGAATGTCCATGTCGGCGACAGGCGCGATTTCTTTCTCCCATAAGACGCAGACATTTCCTAAGAAGTTGGTCCGGTCCGGGAGCGGTGTCGATTCCGAGTAAGTGATCGACCGGTCTTCGCCGTAAATGCCGATTGCTGACCCGCTGATGACGACGTCCGGTTTCTGCTTCATGTTTTTGATGATGCGAACGACTTCTTTCGTCCCATCGATACGGCTTTGGAGGATGGCTTGTTTTTGTTTGTGCGTCCATCGTCCGTCGTTAATGGAGGCTCCTGCCAAGTGGATAAAGGCGTCGACATCTTGGAGTTCGGTCTCGGGATGGCTGTCTGGCGTCAACCATTCGACGAACGAGATGCCTCCTTGACGTGGGCGCGGATGGCGCGTCAAGACGACGACTTGATGACCGGCCTCGGCTAGCGCCCGAACGAGCGGCCGGCCGATCAATCCGGTACCACCGGTGATTGCAATTTTCATGTGAATCCCTCCATTATTCTTGAAGCGTTTTCAAATCGGGTATGATAACGGTAAATACAATAGCTAGTTAGTATAAATACCCTTTCTTTTAACTTATCAAAAATCCTTCTGAAAAGGGGAACGTGATATGTTAGAAGCAGGAAAAGGAGGGGTTTCATGAAAATCAGCAAGTTTACGGCTCAAAAGAAAAACAAGGACCGCTTGAACGTCTTCATCGAGAAAGATGGGCAAGAAGAGTTCGCGTTCGCCATCGATTTAGACGTCTTCATTAAATATGGACTGACGAAAGGGATGGAACTTGAAGACGATTTTGTCCGTGATGTCCTCCAAGCCGAAGAGGAACAGAAAGCATACAAAGCAGCCGTCAATTATTTATCGTACCGAATGCGTGCCGTTTCAGAGGTCCGTGACTATCTCGTGAAGAAAGAGATAGATGAGGCGGCCATCAAGCGCGTGATTGACAGATTGATTGAACAACGCTACTTGAACGATGCTGAATTCGCTAAAGCCTACACCCAGACAAAGTTTAATACGAGTCCGAGCGGGCCGAGCAAAATCAAGCGGGAATTGGTCCAGCTTCGAATCACACCTGAAATCATCGAAGAGGTTATCGCTGCGATCTCGTACGAAGATCAGCTCGAAAAAGCCGGGAAATTCGTAAAAAGGAAACAAATGGAAACAAATCGCCGTTCCGCCACAGAAGTGCAACAAAGAATTCAACAAACCCTGGTGCAAAGAGGATTTTCGTTTGATATCATTTCAGAGGCGATCCTTACGTTTTGGGAAAACGAGGATGAGGACGTCGAGCTTACAGCTTGCTTGAAGCAGGCTGAAAAACTGAGTCGGAAGTATAACGGATATGCCCCATATGAGCGGAAACAGCGCATGAAGATGCAGCTTCGGAGCAAAGGATTTCCGTATGAGGTGATTGACCGGACTTTAGAACGACTCGCTGAACAAGAGACATAACGGGAAATTCATTTACGGCAGGGGAAAAAATCTGAAAAGGTGGGTCTACATTGACGATTTTTGAATGGATTACAGCACTTGTGCCAATTTTGGCTGTGCTTGTATTATTGGTTATTATGCGTTTACCAGCATCGGTTGCGATGCCACTCTCGCTCCTGTTGACGGCGCTACTTGCGTTCTTCGTCTGGGAACTTGATGCAACCCGCATTACAGCGGCGGTGTTACAAGGAATCGTCATCGCAATCACGGCAGCATGGATCGTGTATGGCGCGATCGGGATGATGAATACGATGAAAGAGGGCGGCGGTATGAACGCCATCCGTTCCGGCTTTGTCACCATCACACCGGATCCTCGGATTCAAGTACTCATCGTCGGCTGGTTGTTCGTTTCATTCATTGAAGGTGCTTCAGGCTTTGGGACACCGGCGACAGTGGCGGCCCCGCTATTGATTGCACTTGGTTTCCCGCCAATCGCAGCTGTTGTCATCGCCTTGTCGGCCGACGTATCGGCCGTCACGTTCGGTGCAGTCGGGACACCGGCTTTAATCGGGATTGGTAACGGACTCTCGCTCGATGTGAGCAAACCGGAATCGATCGAATTTTTAACAAGTGTCGTCTTACAGACGGTATTGATCGATATGTTTGTTGGTCTTTTTATCCCGTTCATTTTGATTTTGATGCTGACTCGATTCTTTAGTAAAGCGAAGTCGGTCAAACCTGCATTCGAAGTGTTGCCGATCGCCCTTGTGGCGGCTCTCGTCTACAGCGTTCCGGCTTACATTTGGACGCTCATCCTCGGATTTGAATTTGGGGGCATGCTCGGTGGCTTGACCGGTCTTGTGATTCTCGTCGCAATGGCACGAAAAGGTATTCTCATGCCAAAACGGGTTTGGACGTTTGACGGTTACGCCGACGAGCTCGACCAACCGGTTGAACAGCCGACGGTCGGGAAAGGGAAACGTGAACTTCCGCAGTGGAAAGCATGGGCCCCTTACTTGATTTTGACGATCTTCCTCATCTTGACACGGACGGTCCCGTTCTTGAACGAGTTGACGCGCAGTGTCCGGATCGACCTCCCGAACATTTTAGGAGTAGAAGGAATCTCGACGTCATGGGAGCCGTTCTATTCACCAGGGTTCATGTTCATCTTGACGATGATTGCGACGTTCTTCTTGCACAATATGAGTTGGTCGCAAGTGACGTCGGTCTTTAAAGCGACGACACTCGGCATCGGCGGAACGTTAATTACACTTGCGGCGTCAGTTCCAATGGTTCGAATCTTTATCCATTCAGAGAATGGCGGAGCTGGACTCGCATCGATGCCAGTCGAACTCGCGACGGCTGCAGCGGACACGTTCGGTGGCGTTTGGCCGCTTGTCGCACCATGGATCGGGGCGCTTGGAGCGTTCGTATCGGGCTCGGCCACGTTCTCGAACATGATGTTCTCGAGCTTGACGACAAATGTCGCCGATTCGGTCGGGATGAGTGAGACGCTCGCCTTGTCGATGCAGATGGCCGGCGCGAACGCTGGTAACATGATCTGCGTGCTGAACGTCGTCGCGGTCGCTTCGGTCGCGGGTCTGCTCGGTAAAGAAGGAACGATCATCCGCTACACGCTCATGCCGATGATTTACTATGTGACGGCAACAGGGATCGTCGGGATGATTCTCGCGACGTTCTTCTTAAACTGAAACAAGTTACAATATTTTTACAAAAAAATATTGACAATTTTCTGAACAGTCTGCTAAGGTTTTAGTAGATTTTCAAACTATGAAGAGAGAGGAGCCAGCATGATGAAGTACTTGACTACACTACAACGCACACACACAACATCATATGGCTACTCGTATTTGACTGCGTAACACGGCAGCTGGATAGGGGTAGTGTCCTTTCCCTGACCATGCAAATGACTGAAGACTTTCAAGCGTACTTCATCCGATTGGTTGCACAATCAGGTGGAGTGCGCTTTTTTGCGTGCTCGGAAAGGACGGAAGGGGGAGTCAGTCGTGAAACTGATTAAACAATTGGATTGGTTTATTAAGAGGCAGAAACGAACGTATGTCATTGCGATCATTTTGCTCATCATTACCGGGGTCATCGATATGCTCCCGCCATGGATTATCGGGCAAGCGATCGATGCGATCCGTGAAGGAAGTTTGACGACGGAACGGCTCATCACAATCGTCGGCTCACTGCTAGGCATCATGGTGTTATCGTACGTTTTATCGTACTTGTGGATCGCGCGTCTATTCGGGACGGCGTTCCTGCTCGAGAAAAAACTGCGGGCCCGATTCTTCGGGTATTTGCTCAAACAGACGCCGCGATTTTATCAACAGCACCGCACCGGGGACTTGATGGCGCTCGCGACGAATGATTTGAAAGCGGTTGAACGGACGGCCGGTTTCGGTGTCATGACGCTCGTCGATTCGTTCAACATGACACTGATCGCATTGACAATCATGGGGGTGTTCATCGATTGGAAATTGACACTTGCGGCACTGTTGCCGATGCCGTTACTTGCCTGGTCGATGAATAAGCTTGGCCGTCAAATTCACGCTCGCTTCACCGCGGCGCAAGATTCGTTCGGCGTCATGAACGACCAAGTCGTCGAATCGATTTCAGGACTTCGTGTCATCCGTTCGTTCGTGCAAGAAGAAGCGGATACGAAGAAGTTCGATACGATCACCGACGACGTCATGGCGAAAAACATGCACGTCGCCAAAATCGACGTCTTGTTCGAGCCGGTCATCAAACTGCTCGTCGGTTTGAGTTACTTGATCGGCTTGTCGTTCGGGACGTACCTCGTCTTTACGAATGACATCACGCTCGGTCAACTCGTCTCGTTCAACATTTATCTCGGGATGCTCATTTGGCCGATGTACGCGTTCGGTGAGTTGATCAACGTCGTCCAACGCGGGACGGCGAGCTTAGAGCGGATTGAAGCGACGATGAACGAAGCGCCGGACGTCGTCTCGAACGGC
Organism: Exiguobacterium sp. SH0S7; assembly: GCF_004337195.1. Classification (NCBI taxonomy): domain Bacteria; kingdom Bacillati; phylum Bacillota; class Bacilli; order Caryophanales; genus Exiguobacterium; species Exiguobacterium sp. SH0S7. The sequence goes on along the minus strand of NZ_SJVA01000018.1, from coordinate 28,313 downwards.
ACGGTGCAAGTCGACGTGCCAGAGAAGATCACCTTCAAATCGTTATCGTTCCGCTATCCGGGTGCGAGCCGCCCGTCGCTCGAAGACATCGTACTCCACGTATCACGCGGAGAAACGATCGGAATCGTCGGACCGACCGGGGCCGGCAAAACGACGCTCCTGCGTCAGCTGATCCGCGAATATCCAATCGACGACTCGTTGCTCGTCAACGGGATCCCGGTTCACAAAATTAAACTCGACACGGTACGAGGTTGGAGCGGTTACGTGTCACAAGAACATCTATTGTTCTCGAAGACGGTCCGCGACAACATCTTGTTCGGGGCCGATGACGCGACCGAAGCCGACCTCGAGACGGCGATTCGGCTTGCGGCGTTTGATACCGATATCGAGCATTTAGAGAACGGGCTCGATACGGTCGTCGGCGAGCAAGGGGTCATGCTGTCAGGCGGACAGAAACAACGTCTGTCGATTGCGCGTGCGCTCTTGAAAGACCCAGAGATTTTATTGCTCGACGATTCGCTCTCGGCGGTCGATGCGAAAACGGAAGCCCGAATCATCGATTCGGTCCGGACGAGCCGTGCCGAACAGACGACGTTCATCGTCGCGCACCGCTTGTCTGCCGTTTCCCACGCTGATCAAATCCTTGTCTTGCAAGACGGTCGCGTCACTGAACGCGGCACACATGACCAACTGATGAAACAGCATGGTTGGTATTTCGAACAGTTCAATCGACAAGGAGAGACGGAGTAATCCGTACGAAAGGGGGAATCTCTTATGATCGATCAACACGAATTAGATCCGGTCCGCAGGAAAAAGACGATTCACTCACTCGTTGGCTATGCCAAACAAGTGAAGCGCTCGATTTTCCTCGGGTTGATCCTACTCTTTTTAGCGGTCGGCGCAGAACTTGCGGGACCGTATATCGCAAAAATCATCATCGATGACCATATCGTCGCCATCGAGCGCGACTGGGTTCAAGTCGAGGCCGGGGGCAGTGTCTCGTTTGACGGCAATAACTATGAGAAAGAGACGCGGTTGGACGGGCAAGACGTCGTCCGTCCCGTCTCGATCGTTCAGACGACCGAAGGCTACTATCTCGTACCGGACGCCGTCATGAGCGGTGGGGTCAGAGAAGTCGATAACGGTGTCTTGACCATCACGCGGAGTGAGGAGACAGCGACGTACGACAACATCGTGCCGTTGTCTTCGACCGACGTCTTCCAGTTTTATGAGACGGATCTTCGGGCCGTCCTCGTCTTATCTGCCATCTACGTCGTCCTGTTGCTCATCGCAGCAGGTCTCAACTGGGGGCAACAGATGCTCCTGCAACGTTCGGCGCATACAATCGTCAAGACGATGCGCCTTGACGTCATGCGGCATTTGCAGACGATTCCAGTCCGTTACTTTGACCAGACGCCGATCGGGAAAATCGTCAGCCGGGTCACAAACGATACGGAGACGATTCGTGATTTGTATTTGGGCGTTCTCGCCCGCGTCTTCCAAAGCATCGTCATGATGATCGGTGTTTTGATCGCCATGTTCTTCCTAGACGTTCGCCTCGGACTCGTCTCGCTCATCATCATCCCGGTCGTCATCGTCTGGGTGAAGTTGTTCCAGCGTCTCTCGACCCGGAACAACTTTAAAGTCCGGGCGCTCGTCGCCGATATGAACGCACAATTGAACGAGAGCATCCAAACGATGCCGATCATTCAATCGTATGTGCGTGAAGACCTCGTCTATGATGAGTTCGATGTCAAGAACAGCGACAACTTCCAGACACGCCGGAAACTGTTGAAGCTCGACGCCCTTATGTCGCACAACTTGGTCAACTTCTTCCGCAACATGGCACTCGCACTCCTCATTTGGGTCGTCGGTGCGCAAACGCTTGGAACGGGCAGTGTGCTCACGCTCGGGATACTTTACGCCTACATCGATTACGTGTCCCGTATTTTCGAGCCGGTGACGCAAATTATGAACCAGTTGTCACCGCTCCAACAAGCGCTCGTTTCGGCGGACCGAATGTTCCAACTGCTCGACGAGAAAGGCGAAAACGTCTCGTCTGAACGTATTCCGCGCTTTAATGGCGAAGTCGTGTTCGACAACGTGACGTTCAGCTATGAGGCTGGAAAGCCAGTGTTACAACAGATTGACATTCAAACTGCACCTGGTGAAACGGTCGCACTCGTCGGCCACACCGGTAGTGGTAAGAGTTCGATCATGAACTTGCTCATGCGCTTTTATGATCCGTCGTCAGGAAAACTTTGCATCGACGGGGTAGACGTGACGACACTTCCGACGCAAGCCGTTCGGGACCATCTCGGCATCGTGTTGCAAGACCCGTTCTTGTTCACGGGCTCGATTCGGACGAACGTGACGCTCGGTGATGAGACCATTCCTGATGAACGGATTTGGCAAGCGTTGACGGCGGTCGGTGCCGACCGGTTCGTCAAGCAGTTGCCGCAAGGACTCGACGAGCCGGTCATTGAGCGCGGCGCTTCACTCTCGAGTGGAGAGCGACAATTGATCAGTTTCGCCCGGGCGCTCGTGTTCGACCCGGCCATCCTTGTCCTTGACGAGGCGACGGCTAGTGTCGACTCAGAGACAGAGGCGCTCATCCAAGACGCGCTGAAGACGCTCACGTACGGACGCACGACGTTCGTCATCGCGCACCGATTGTCGACGATTCGTGAGGCCGATCAAATTCTCGTCCTCGACCACGGTCAAATCATCGAGCGTGGGAATCACCAGTCACTCATCGCTGACGGCGGCGTCTACGCCCGGATGCATGAGTTGCAAAGTAAACAGCAAGTGATCAGCTGAGAAAGGAGACGTTATGGAGATCATCGGCAAATATAATCAAGCTACAGTCTTCAATGAACGGATTGACGATATGACGCGCGCACAGATTCAAACGCTCGTCGACCAACCGTTCACGGAAGGGGCAGCGATTCGAATCATGCCGGATATGCATGCCGGCAAAGGCTCGGTCGTCGGGACGACGATGACGATTCATGACAAAATCGTACCGAACCTCGTCGGTGTCGATCTCGGGTGTGGCATGCTTTGCACCGAAATCAATGTGAAGCGGACCGACTTTCAAAAACTTGACGATATGATTCGTCAACTTGTTCCGAGTGGGATGAACATCCGGGAGTCGGCGCATTCATACGCGTCAAAGATTCCGCTAGAAGACGTTCGCGCCCCGTATAAGCTAGACCGGGCGTTACGCTCGGTCGGAACACTTGGCTCGGGCAATCATTTCATCGAGGTGAACCGTGATGATCATGGACGGACGTTTCTCGTCATCCATTCGGGTTCACGCCACCTCGGTGTCCAAATTGCAGAACACTATCAGCAGCGAGCGATCCGTCATATGATGGATACGACAGAAGTACAGAATGAGATCGAGCGTTTGAAAGAAACTGGACGCGAAAGTGATATTCAAACTTATCTCGAGTACGCGAAGGCGGCGAAACAAGGATTGCGAGACCTCGCTTATATCGAAGGTACGGATATGGACGACTATATGCATGACGTGCGTATCGCGCAACAGTATGCAGCAGAGAATCGTCGTGCGATGACCGATGTCATCGTCGAAGCGATGAACTGGAACGTCGTCGATCAGTTCGATACGGTGCATAACTATATCGATCACGACGACATGATCCTCAGAAAAGGGGCGATTTCCGCAAAAGTCGGAGAGCGTGTCATCATCCCGATGAACATGCGTGACGGGTCGCTCATCTGTACGGGAAAAGGCAACCCGGACTGGAACTTCTCAGGTCCGCATGGCGCCGGGCGCATCATGTCGCGCTCAGCGGCACGAAAACGCGTCGACTTCAACGAATTTAAAAAATCGATGGAAGGCGTCTGGTCGAGCTCGGTTCGGAAGTCGACAATTGATGAATCGCCGTTCGTCTATAAATCGATGAAAGAGATTGTGCGCTATATTGAACCGGCCGTCACGATTGATCAACTGATTAAACCGCTTTATAACTTCAAGGCGAACTGAACATTATTCAGTTTCGCCTTTTTCTTTTACTCGGAAAATCTGATACGCTACAAGTGAGGTGAACGAAATGGAAAAACGGTTGAGTGCATTATCAAAGTATGAGCTCGAGCAAGAAATTCGTGACTTGCATGAGCGGAAACGAAAAGCCGAACAGATGGGTATGGTGAGTGAGATTGAGGTCGTGCTGCGCCGCATCGCCATCGCGGAGAGTTATTTGATTGATCCGGCATCGTTCAAGCCAGGTACGACGTATATCGTCACCTACAATAATCGTCCGTTCCGATTGAAGTTTGTCAACGGCGTCATGGGTTGGGGAACGTTTGAAGGAGAAGCGATGGAACATGCGATCCCGCTCTCTGAGCTATCGGAGGTGCGCGTATGAACCGATCAGATCAATACAAGCGGTTGGCAGAAATCTTAAGAGACAAGAACGATTTGTTGAATGAAGACGAGGCGTTAACGTGGGTCGAGGTGTTGTGGGAAGATTTTGAGACGACACTCGCCCGCGCTGGTGAAGCGTACCCAGGGGAGGCAAAGTCGTTCCAATACGTCGTTCAACAAATCGATGCGTACGGGGCGCAATTGCACTTATTTCAAACGAAAAATGAAAAATTCAAACACCTGATTTCGAAACGGGATCTCCACTAAAAAATCACGCGATTGTTGCGTGATTTTTTGCTTGCAAACGTGGTACAGTTGGTTATAATAAAAGTCGCTATTTGTTTGCTTTAGAGTTGAGTATTTATAAACTTTCTTTAGTAAGTATCATGTATCACTAAACTTTCCTTGGAAAGGGAAGGAGGAACACAGTTTGGAAGTCGGTCAAAACATTAAACGACTCCGCGTCAAAAAAGGGTTGACCCAAGAAGAGTTGGCGGAACGTACCGATTTGAGTAAAGGCTACATTTCCCAAATCGAGCGTGATTTGAGTTCCCCTTCGCTGGAGACGCTGTTCGACTTGTTAGAAGTGCTTGGGTGCTCGCCAAAAGAGTTTTTCGATGAGGAAATTAATCAAAAAGTCGTCTATACGGAGGACGACCGCACGATATATGTCGACGAGAATCGGCTATACCGGACGGAGTGGCTCATCCCAGAATCCAATGAGAAAGAGATGGAACCGATTCTTCTCACGTTCTCAAAACAAGGGGAGTTCAAACGATACGAGCCGTCACGCGCGGAGACGTTCGTTTACGTACTGTCCGGCCGCGTCGCCCTCAAGCTCGGGAACCATACGTACTTCGCCAAACCGGGCGAGACGTTGTACTACGTCGCTTCAGACGCGCATCAGCTCGTCAACGATTTTGATGGCGCAAGCGAGTGTCTCGTCGTCGCCACACATTCGTATTTATAACAAGGGAGGAAACCAAATGAACCCAGAAACGATCATTCGTTTTGACAACGTGTCGAAGCGGTACGACGATACTGTCGTCTTAGAAAATATTAACTTTGAAATTGAGCGTGGAAAATTTTACACGCTGCTCGGTCCTTCGGGATGCGGAAAGACAACGATTCTGCGGATTATCGCCGGATTCACCGATGCGACAGAAGGTGATATCGAGTTCAACGGGAAGCGAATCAACGACGTGCCAGCGAACAAACGACAAGTCAACACGGTCTTTCAAGATTACGCCTTGTTCCCGCACTTGAACGTATACGAGAACGTCGCTTTCGGTTTGCGCATCAAGAAGATGAAAGAAGCGGACGTCAAGACAAAAGTCGAACAAGCGCTCAAATTCGTCAACTTGAAAGGCTACGAGTCACGTGAAATCGATGAGATGTCAGGCGGACAACGTCAACGCGTCGCCATCGCCCGTGCCATCGTCAACGAACCGGAAGTCATCTTGCTCGATGAGCCGCTTTCAGCGCTCGACCTTAAACTTCGGACCGAGATGCAGTACGAGTTGCGCGAACTTCAACAGCGTCTCGGCATCACGTTCATCTTCGTTACCCACGACCAAGAAGAAGCGCTCGCCATGTCTGACGAGATTTTCGTCATGAACAATGGGGAGATCGTTCAAAGCGGGACACCGACAGACATTTATGACGAGCCGATCAACCGCTTCGTCGCTGATTTTATCGGGGAGTCGAACATTGTTCCTGGTGTTATGCCTGAAGATCACCTTGTCACGTTTGCCGGGAAAACGTTCGATTGTGTCGACCAAGGGTTTGACCGCAATGAAAAAGTCGAAGTCATCATCCGTCCAGAAGACTTGGAGATGACGTCGGTCGACGCGGCGAAACTCGTCGTCGATGTCGACTCACAACTGTTCCGTGGCGTCCATTACGAGATTTGCTGTTACGACCAAGAAGGCAACGAGTGGCTCGTCCATTCGACGAAGAAATCAGTCGTCGGGTCGAAAATTGGGCTCACGTTCGATGACGAAGCGGTTCACGTCATGCGTCTAGGCGAGACCGAAGAAGAGTTTGACCGTCGTCTCGAATCGTATGAGGAGGTCGCCCATGAATCAAACTAGTCAAACCGCCAAGACGGTCTATTTGACGACGTACTGGATATGGATTGCGCTGTTCGTCATCGCGCCGCTACTCCTCGTCGTCTACTACTCATTATTTGATATCGAAGGGAACTTGAGTTTAGAGAATTATCAGATGTTCTTCACATCGACTTACTTGACGATGACACTGTCTTCGTTCTGGTATGCGTTTCTCATCACGTCCTTCTCGCTTCTCATCGGGTATCCGACCGCGTATTTATTGACGAGAACGAAACATAAGCAACTCTGGCTGTTGCTCATCATTTTGCCATCATGGATCAACTTATTACTGAAAGCGTACGCGTTCCTTGGTATCTTTGGAACGTACGGCATCACGAACCAATTTTTAGAGGCGATCGGCATCGGGACGAAACAGATTTTGTTCACGGACTTCAGTTTCGTGTTCGTTTCGGTTTATATCTTCATCCCGTTCATGATTTTGCCGATCTACAACGCCATCGAGAAGCTGCCGCCGTCGCTCGTCTACGCGTCGCGTGACCTCGGTGCCTCGAACTGGACGACGTTCCGTCGCGTCATCTTTCCATTGACGCTCGACGGGGTGAAGTCAGGGATTCAAATCGTCTTCATTCCGGCGTTGTCGCTCTTCATGATTACGCGCCTCATTGCCGGAAACCGTGTCATCACGCTCGGGACGGCGATCGAACAACAATTTCTCGTCACGCAAAACTGGGGCATGGGGTCAACAATCGCTGTGTTCTTGATTTTGGCGATGGTACTCGTCATGGTCATCACACGTGACTGGGGCGCGAAAGGAGCGGTGCGTCGATGAAGAAGAAAAAATTCAAGTTAGCGAATCTGTATTTGATTGCGGTGTTCTTTATTCTGTACGCACCAATCCTCTATTTAGTGTTTTACTCGTTTAACAGTGGAGGAACGATGAGTAACTTTGAAGGGTTCACCCTCGAGTGGTATAAATCGTTGTTCACAGATACCCGTTTGCTCGTCATCGTCTTGAATACGATCGTCATTGCACTCTTGTCGGCGACCATCTCGACCGTGCTCGGTGTCATCGGGGCGCTTGCCATTTATACGGCACGGCAACGGTTCACGAAGACGTCGCTCTTATCGCTCAACAACGTCTTGATCGTCAGCCCGGACGTCATCATCGGAGCGTCGTTCCTCATTTTGTTCACGATGCTCGGCATTCAACTCGGTTTCTATTCGGTGCTCTTGGCGCACATCGCGTTCTCGGTTCCGATCGTGGTCATTTTAGTGTTACCGAAGCTTCAAGAGATGAGCCCGACACTAATCGATGCGTCGCGTGACCTTGGAGCGAGCTCGTGGGACGTGCTCACGAAAGTCATCTTGCCGTATATCACGCCAGGTATCTTCGCAGGGTTCTTCACGGCGCTGACGTATTCACTCGATGACTTTGCGGTGACGTTCTTCGTCACAGGTAACGGCTTCACGACGCTTGCCGTCGAGGTCTACTCACGGGCACGCCAAGGTATCTCACTTGAGATCAACGCCTTGTCGACGCTCTTGTTCGTGTTCACGCTCATACTCGTCCTCGGTTATTACGTACTCGCACAACGGAGTGCGAAGGAGGTAAGACGATGAAAAAACTAGTCATCATGTTGACGGTGCCGCTCCTCGTCAGTTTTGGTTTGTTGGTTTGGGTGTATCAAATCAACATGGCCCAAGGGTTTGGCGGCGATAACACACTCGTCGTCTACAACTGGGGTGATTATATCGATGAAGATTTGATCGGCGAATTCGAAGAAGAGACCGGACTCAAAGTCATCTACCAAACGTTCGACTCGAACGAGGCGATGCTGACGAAGATCCAGCAAGGCGGTACCGCGTTTGATATCGCCGTCCCGTCCGATTATGCGATCAGTAAGATGATCGAAGACGATCTGCTCTTGCCTATCGATTACGACAAACTCGAAAATTTCGATAACATCGACCCACGCTTCCTCGACAAGTCGTTCGACCCAGGCAACACGTACTCGGTCCCTTACTTCTGGGGGACGGTCGGGATCGTCTACAATCCTGAGCTCGTCGATGGTGAGATCACATCATGGAACGACTTGTGGGACATGCCGCTCGAGAATGATATCTTGCTAGCGGACGGGACACGAGAAGTGATGGGCTTCGGTCTCAACTCGCTCGGCTATTCGCTCAACACGACGGATCGTGATGAACTGCTCGAGGCAGAAGCGAAGCTCGAAACGCTGTGGCCGAACATTAAAGCGATTGTCGGCGATGAAATCAAAATGCTCATGGCCAATCGTGAAGCAGCCGCAGCCGTCGTCTGGTCGGGTGACGCTTCTGAGATCATGTACGAGAACGAAGAGTTGACGTACGTCATCCCGGAAGAAGGGACAAATCTTTGGTTCGACAACCTCGTCATCCCGAGCACGTCTAAAAACATTGAAGGGGCACATCAATTCATCGACTTCATGCTCGATGCGGAAATCGCGGCACGGAATACCGATTATGTCGGGTATTCGACACCGAACGAAGCAGCACTTGAATTTTTAGATGAAGAAGTCACATCGGACGAACGGTTCTATCCGTCTAAAGACGTGACAGATGAGCTTGAAGTGTACGAAAACTTAGGCAAACGCATGAACGCGTATTACAACGAGTTGTACTTGCGCTTTAAAATGCAGAGTAAATAAAGTAAGTCCCGCTCAAGCGTTTGAGCGGGACTTTTTAGGCTGATTCTTATATTAACCGAGCGGAGATTTTGTCTGCCTGATGGCGTCGATGTGCGCTTCCTTGACCTCGATACTCGCATTCATATAAGGAAGGAGTCGTTCATACACTTCAATCCGTTCAGCTGCCGTCAATCGAGGTTCACGAGAGGCCATCATTTGCTTCGCCCATATTTTTCGATTCAACACAGGAACGCTAGACGACTCAACCCGCTTCAACGTAGAGCGGTCACTGAAGACAATCCAGGAGTGTAAATAGCTTCGATCGAGATGTAGTAGCTGTTCGATTGCCCGCATATGGAGTTCATTTTGCTTAATCGGATTGTAGAATTTAAACTTCTTTCGATTGGATAAAGCCTGTGTCCACTGTCGATCTTGTTCCCGTCCGAAGATCCAACCGCTATAATTTTTGGACTCGATGACGTGAACACCGCTCTCATCGATGAACACCACATCGACTTCTGTCGTCCGGTCACGTTTTGTTGGATGAGGCAAATACAGGTTCGTCAAGATGAGCGGGGCGAGTCGGCGCGCCTCAAGTTCAGCAACACAGCGGTACTCTCCATATAATCCGATATCTTGCACGACTTTGATGTAGCGATGACCGGTCTGAGCAAAATATTGACTTTGTTTATACCGTTTTACTTTTGTGTACACGATTGTCCCGCAAATCAAAAAAAGCGGGACGGCAAAACTGAGTAATGCGACGAATACACTTCCAAGTACTTCGTTTAATAATTGGCTCATCATCATTCTCCCTTCTTATCTACGTTCACTATACAAGATGACGAGAAACGATTGAGTGATTTTTGGGGATTATTGGAAATAAGAAATTGAAAAGTACACGGTGAATCACAAAAAAGACCAGCCATCTGTTAAGATGACTGGTCAAAAAAACAATCAAGACTGTTGCAACTCGGCACGCTCCTCGTCTGTGAACACGCGGGAACGGCTCAAAAACCGTTTTCCTTCGACGCCTTCGACCGAGAACATGCCGCCCCGGCCGTCGACGACGTCGATGATGAGCTGGGTGTGCTTCCAATACTCATACTGCTTCTCGTGGATATAGAACGGACAGCCGCCGATCTCTCCGAGCAGGACGTCGTGATCGCCAATCATGAACTCATCTTGCGGGAAGCACATCGGTGAGCTCCCGTCACAGCAACCGCCCGACTGGTGGAACAGGAGCGGACCGTGTTTCGCAATCAACTGCTCGAGGAGCGCGAGCGTGGCGGGGGTGGCCTCGACGCGACGCACCATCTTAAAAGAACCCGAGTTTTTGTTCGCTGTAGCTGACGAGCATATTTTTCGTACGTTGGTAATGGTTGAGCATCATCTTATGATTTTCACGTCCGATCCCAGACATTTTGTAACCGCCGAACGCGGCATGGGCCGGATACTGATGGTAACAGTTGATCCAAACACGACCCGCTTGAATCTCACGGCCGAACCGATAAGCCCGGTTCATATCGCGTGTCCAGACGCCGGCGCCGAGACCATAGAGCGTATCGTTCGCGATGGCGAGCGCGTCCGCGTCGTCCTTGAACGTCGTCACCGACAAGACTGGACCAAAGATTTCTTCTTGGAAGATGCGCATCTTGTTGTGACCTTTAAAGATGGTCGGTTGAACGTAATAGCCGTCGGCGAGGTCACCGTCCATCATGTTGCGCTCACCGCCGATCAAACATTCGGCTCCTTCGGCTTTTCCGATCTCAAGATACGATAAAACCTTCTCCAGCTGTTCATTTGATGCTTGAGCACCCATCATAACGTCAGGGTCGAGCGGGTTGCCGAGTTTGATCGCTTTGACGCGCTCGAGGACACGTGCCATAAACGGCTCATAAATCGACTCGTGGATGAGGGCGCGCGATGGACACGTGCACACTTCGCCTTGGTTTAACGCGAACATGACGAGCCCTTCGATCGCTTTGTCAAAGAAATCATCGTCCGCATCCATAATATCGGCGAAGAAGATATTCGGTGACTTGCCCCCGAGTTCGAGCGTCACCGGGATGATGTTTTGCGACGCGTATTGCATGATCAATCGGCCCGTCGTCGTTTCGCCAGTGAACGCGACTTTGTCGACACGGTTACTTGAGGCGAGCGGCTTCCCGGCCTCGAGTCCGAAGCCATTGACGATGTTGAGCACGCCTGGCGGCAGCAAGTCTTCAATCAGCTCCATCAGTACCATGATCGAAGCCGGTGTCTGTTCGGCCGGTTTTAAGACGATGCAGTTGCCGGCGGCGAGTGCCGGTGCGACTTTCCAGATTGCCATCAAAATCGGGAAGTTCCATGGGATGATTTGAGCGACGACGCCGAGCGGTTCCGCGAAGTGATAGGCGACCGTGTCGTTGTCGAGCTCGCTGATGCCGCCTTCTTGCGAGCGGATGACACCGGCGAAATAGCGGAAGTGATCGATCGCGAGCGGCAGGTCGGCGTTCAACGTCTCACGGACGGCTTTTCCATTCTCCCACGTCTCCGCGTAAGCGAGCATCTCAAGGTTTTCTTCCATTCGGTCGGCAATCTTATTTAAAATGACCGAGCGTTCGGTGACCGATGTTTTGCCCCAGGCGCCTTTGGCGGCATGGGCCGCGTCCAGTGCCAGCTCGATATCTTCTTTCGTCGACCGAGCGACCTCGCATAACACTTTACCATTTACCGGAGAGGTGTTCTCAAAATAGTCTCCCCCTGAAGGTGCTGTCCACTTTCCGTTGATGTAGTTCTCATAGCGGTCCTTGAACTGGACTTTCGTGCCTGCAGAGTTCGGTACTTCATAAATCATGATCGTTCCTCCCTTTTCCGTAAAGTATAGGGGTTCTATGTATGCGCTTACATTTTGTAGTAAGCCAATAGCTCCCTTTTTCTTCCTAACGGGTTGCAGTGATAAAAGTCAAAATTTTTTGACAATAATTTGACACAATTATTTCGAGATGTTTTGAAGTCAAGATTTGTGGTAAAAACAGTATTGTGGAATCAATTTCAAATCGAAGGAGTGGACGTATTCATGGCAAAAACTTATCAAGTCGACCCAGCACACAGCTCAATCACGTTTACGGTGAAGCATATGATGATCTCGAAAGTGAAAGGCGAACTTAAAGAGTTTGCGGTTGATGCGAACGGACAGCCTGACGATTTAGCGAATGCACGGGTAAGCGTGACGATTAAAGCGGCCTCGATTGACACGAACAACGGTGACCGTGACGCACACTTACGGTCGGGCGACTTTTTCGACGCCGATCAACATCCGGACATCGTCTTCGAGTCGACATCATTCCAAGCGAAAGGCGGTAACGAGTTCGCTTTGACCGGTAATTTGACGATTCGTGGAACGACGCGCGAGGAGACGTTTGAAGTCGAGTATGAAGGCAGTGCGAAAGACCCGTGGGGCAATATGAAGCACGCCTTTACCGGAGACGGGACGATCAACCGGGAAGATTACGGGTTGACGTGGAACCAGGCGCTTGAAGCCGGCGGTGTCCTCGTCGATAAAAAAGTGAAATTTGAATTTGAGCTCCAATTCACGGAGTCTGAGGCATAAGAAAAGAGGTTGGGACACAACTAGCCGATTTTAAAGCTTTTTAATAAAAAGAGGAATCTGGTCACCGATTTTCGGTGGCCGGATCCCTCTTTTACTTCATTTTTAGGCAGAAGGTAATCTAATAGAAATTTAGCGAGGTTTAGTTAGTTACATATTCTTAATTAGTGTTTGTTTTTTCATACATAAGAGAAAATAATATAGTATAGAAGTGAAAATCCTGCTTTAATGATGAGTATTGACTAGTTGTCAGCTTTATTCTCCCGTAGTTATGAGTTGAAAGTTGTGGTGGATTCTCATCCGAACGACCAGATATTTTAACTTTAAGGTAGCAGTTGGTTAGGGGGGCTTTGATGTTTGGCTTGGCTGATTTGGTATCATTAATAATTTCAGCATTCATCATCCTACCGCTTGTAGTATTTTTGAGAGAACTCGGTTACTTGATTGTTAGTGCCCTGTTTGGTGTAAAAAAACCGAGAATCACCCTTGGCTCTGGGCCAAGAGTGATTAAAATCTGGGTGTTTGACATTCGGAAGTATTATCATTTATACAGTTGGTATTCGTATGATTCAATTAGAAGAAAAGGAAAAGTAGCTTACGTATTCGTTTACGCTGGTCCCATGTTGGTCAACATTATTTTAGGGATAACAATAAACGCTTTGCTGGCGAATGGCATTATTGAAGAATATGCAACTTTTTGGGATCGTTTTGTTTTTTATACATTTTATTACGTTCTATTCGATATAGTTCCGATGAGAACAGCCAACGGGAAACCGAATAACGGATTAATCATTTATGAAATGCTACGTTATGGAAGACGTACCGATAATAATCAGGAACCATTTATCCCGTCCACGACTGAAATGGAAGAAGACTATCAAGAAAAAAAGTAGCAATGGATAAAATTAAAGAACAAGGAGAAGAGAGTGTAAAAGACAATAAAGAAGAGGAATGAGAAAGAGGTCACCTGGCGCGACTTGTTCGCGCCAGGTGACCTCTTTCTCATAAATCTATTGGGTTATGTCCCAGGTTCATACACCAATTTTTTCTGCAGACTCTCTTCACTAAACACCCAGCCGGTGAACGAAGACAAGACTTCGTTCGACTCTTCGTCGACGATGACGACAGCGACGAACGGGTAGATGTCTTTCGAGAAGTAGCGCAAGTTGGTGAATCGGTACTCGATCATGCCGTTGTGACGTGTGACCGTGTACGTGTGAATTTTTGAAAATGCCAAGAACGACTGCAAGTCTGCATTTTTACGAGCTTCGACGAAGTGCAGGTCGTCTTCGCCAGGCATCGCCTTGTCACGGAAGCGGCCACATTCGATGACTTCACCTTTTTTCACTTTGACCGCACCGAGTCCGTTGCGGAAACGAACGGCGACGTGCCAGTCGTCCCAACCAATACCTGGTGAGATAAAGAGCTCATGGGCACCGGCGAAGTGACGGGCGACCGTTGCGAGCGCACGGTTACGTAGTTTGAACTGAATCGCATAGTAACTGATGACGAGCGCAATGAGCAGTGCAAAAATCGGGACAGTTGCCCCTGTGATAAGCCATAATACATATGCTCCGTAATAAGCAGAGAACAAGTAGGGGTCAAACGTTCCGATGACGCCCCAGCCAATCCATTTCTTCGAGAAAGGTTGCAGGGCTTGCGTCCCGTAAGCGTTGAACAAGTCGACGGTGACGTGTAACAATACCGCGATTTGTGCCATGACCCATAATGAAGCAGGGTTGACGCCAAGTACCATACCGATGATGGCACTGACGATGATCGGCCAAGCAAGAAGTGCGGTGATTCCGTGTGAAAGACCGCGGTGCTGGCGTAAATACGTGCTGTTTCCTTTAAGTTTGAAGACGGTGTCAAAGTCTGGCGCATGCGAACCGACAAGAGCGGTAGCCGTCATAGCCAAGAACATTTGCGAATCATTTGCTACTTCCGGGCTAAGTGTCGCAAGGGCGCTTAAACCAAGGCCCATTCCAATGTGTGTCGCAGTATCCAATGTGCTTCAGCACCTCCGTTAATAAAGAAACGACGTTCAATGATCGCTACCATCATACAATATTTTTAAAACGAGGGGAAACAAAATGCTCGATATTGATAAATTGTTCACAAATTATACTATTCGTCAGTTCAATGAAAATTTACTCACCTGGTTCAATCGTGAAAAACGCGATTTGCCGTGGCGACACGGGAAAAATCCGTACCGGGTGTGGGTGAGCGAAGTCATGCTCCAACAGACGCGCGTCGATACGGTCATCCCTTATTACAACCGATTCATGGACCGCTTCCCGACGATCGAGGACTTAGCAGAGGCTCATCCCGACGAGGTCGTCAAATATTGGGAAGGGCTTGGATATTACTCACGCGTCCGTAACCTCCATCAAGCGGTAAAAGAAGTCGTCTCTACGTATGACGGCGTCGTACCGGAGGAAAAAGAACTGTTTGAAAAATTGAAAGGGGTCGGTCCGTATACGACCGGAGCCGTGCTCTCGATCGCCTACAATCAGCCCGAGCCTGCCGTCGACGGGAACGTCATGCGCGTCATGGCCCGCCAGTTTGGCATCTATGAAGATATCGCCGTACCAAAGACGCGGAAGATTTTTGATCAAGTCATTCGGCGCCTGATGGACCCGGAGCACGCCTCCGATTTTAATGAAGCTGTCATGGAGCTCGGTGCGACCGTCTGTACCCCGAAAAATCCGATGTGCTCGCTCTGTCCAGTCCAAGACGAATGTTACGCCTATGCGCATCACGTCCAGGATGAACTTCCTGTCAAGACGAAAAAAGGCGCGGCCCGGATCGAGATGTTCGATGCCCTCTACTGTAAACATGACGGTCGCATCGCCTACGTTCAGCGGCCCGATACAGGTCTGCTCGCGGGAATGTGGCAATACCCGCTTACAGATCGTGGAACGGGGGAACAGTTAAACGGAACCTATATTGGACAAGTGAAACACGTGTTTTCACACATCATCTGGTACGTCGACTTATATGAGGTCGAAACGTTGCCGGACGAGGAGTGGATTTGGCTCGCCGGGGACGAGCGGGATGTGTTGACCGTGTCGGTTGCCCAACAAAAACTAGAACGATTGGTAGGGGATAGAAATGAGACAGTTTGACGTCGAAACGCCGTTCGATACTTCCGTCGAGGCATTGTGGGAATTGTTGCAAGACGCGTCGCTTTTATCTGAACTGACGACGTTTCCAGAAGTGACGCTCGTCGGAGATGGCGCGTCCGTAGAAGGTAATCGAATCCATCTCCGTGTCGGTGTCGGACCGGTCACGCTGCCGTGGATCAGTGCGATCACGTTAGCGGGGCGGCACGCATTTTGTGACCAAGGTGTGACTTTGCCGTTCCCGTTCAAACGGTTTTGCCACGTTCACAGTGTGAAAGAAGTCGATGGGAAGGCCGTCATGGTCGATGAAGTGACGTTCGATAGTTACTTACCCGAAGCGATTGTCGAGCAGTTTATTCTTCGACCGATGTTCGCAGGACGAGCCGTCGCCTTCCAAAAAGCACTAAATTCGTGAAAATAAGAGATTTCCTTTTTCATTGGTTCTGAAAGTCGCTATAATTAAAAATGAGAATGTACAGCATCATAGCGGAAAGGAGGAGCTTATGAGCTTATTTCCCAAAGCAGGTAGCAAGATCGAGATACAGAGCTACAAGCACAACGGGACTTTGCATCGCGTTTGGGAAGAAACGCTCGTCCTTCAATCGTCAAAAACGGATATGATTGGGTTCAACGACCGCATTATGGTCAGTGAATCAGACGGCCGGCAATGGAGAACAAGAGAGCCGGCAATTTGCTACTTTTCATCTGAGTTTTGGTTTAATGTCATCTGTATGATTCGCGAAGACGGGATTTACTACTACTGTAATCTAGGTTCGCCGACAACGTTCGATGGGGCAGAACGAGCCATCAAGTACATTGACTACGATTTAGATATTAAAGTGTTCCCGGATATGTCGTACACGATTTTAGATGAGGATGAATACGAGCGGCATCGTCGCGAAATGAATTATCCGAAAGCGATTGATCGAATCTTGAAACAGAACGTTCAAGAACTTATCAACTGGATTCGAGGACGGAAAGGGCCGTTCAACCCAACATTCGTCGATGAATGGTATCGCGAATACGAAGCACGTTACCGGAGATGAGTACTCATCTCCGCTTTTTTTCTTGAAGGAGGGCTCTATGGGAAGTGTTAGACGCTATTTACAGTTCGTAAAACCATATAAAAAACAAATTGCTTTGACGATTTTTGTCGGGATCTTGAAATTCTCAATCCCTCTCGGATTGCCGCTACTTTATAGACATGTGATCGATAAATATTTGACGGAGCCGGACCCAGCGACGGATTATACTGAGCTCGTTTGGTTGTTCAGCATCGTCTTCTTCATCTTCCTCGTCTTGAAGCCGCCGATTGAGTATTTGCGGCAATATTTAGCGCAATGGGCCGCAACACGAATTTTGTTCGACGTTCGGAACCGATTGTTCGACCACGTGCAAAAGCTATCGCTTCGCTACTATTCGAACAATAAGACCGGGCAGATCATCTCGCGTATCATTAACGATGTCGAGCAGACGAAAGACTTTGTCATCACGGGACTCATGAACATTTGGCTCGATATGGTCACGATTTTGATCGCCATCGCCATTATGTATACGATCGACCCGCAACTGACGCTCATCGCTATCTTGCCTCTCCCGTTTTATGCGATCGCCGTCCGCTACTTCTATGGACGCTTGCGCCGCCTCACCCGGGAACGCTCGGCCGCGCTCGCTGATCTTCAAGGCCATTTGACCGAACGTGTCAACGGTATGGCCGTCATCCGCAGTTTCGCGCTCGAGCCGTATGAGAACAAGGCGTTTGAAGAACAGAACGGCGGCTTCTTGAAAGCCGCACTTCGCCATACAGGTTGGAATGCGAAGACGTACGTCGTCGTTTCGACAATCACGGACATCGCGCCGATCTTGATCTTTACGTCGGCTTCTTGGCTCGTCTTACAAGACGACGTCTCGCTCGGGACGCTCGTAGCCTTCATCGCTTATATCGACCGCCTCTATGGACCGCTCGGTCGTCTCGTCAACTCGGCGACGACGCTCACGCAGTCGGTCGCGTCGATGGACCGGGTCTTTGAATTTCTCGATGAGCCGTATGATATCGAACAGAAACGCGATGCGTTCGTACCGGTGCAGACAGCCGGGGACATCGAACTCGACCGTGTCAGCTTTGCCTACGAAAAAGAGGGGACGCTTGCTTTGCATGACGTCAGCCTGCACATCCGGTCCGGGGAACGAGTCGCCTTCGTCGGCATGTCCGGCGGTGGGAAATCGACGCTCGTCAGTCTGATTCCGCGTTTTTACGACGTGACGGACGGCAGTATTAAAATCGACGGCGTCGATGTCCGTGACTTTAAACTCCGGGCCCTTCGCGACCAAATCGGTATGGTCATGCAAGATTCGGTTCTCTTCAGTGAGTCGGTCGCCATGAACATCCGGATGGGTAATCCGGAAGCGACGGACGATGCCGTCATCGCCGCTGCGAAAGCGGCCAACGCCCACGAGTTCATCATGAACTTGCAGGATGGTTACAACACGCCGGTCGGCGAAAAAGGCGTGAAGCTGTCGGGGGGACAGAAGCAACGTCTTGCCATCGCCCGCGTCTTCCTCAAACATCCGCCGATCATCATTCTCGATGAGGCGACGAGTGCGCTCGACCTCGAGAGTGAGTCGATGATCCAAGATTCGCTCGCAAGATTGACGAAAGGACGGACGACGCTCATCGTCGCCCACCGCCTATCAACGATCACCGACGCCGATAAAATTGTCGTCGTCGACAACGGTCGAATCATGGAAGCGGGAACGCATGAAGAATTGATGCGTCGCCGTGGCGCGTACTATGATTTGTATATGATCCAAGACTTAGCTGTCGTGGAGTGAGGCTTCGAGTTCAACTCGAAGTCTTTTTTTGTTTTCCGTATCTAGTAGACGGGAATGAAGAAACGACATGCCAAAAGGGGGATGACACGATGATGAATGGGGAAGGATTGATCAATGTCCGTCCGCTCAACGACGGGTTAGAGTTAACGTGGTCGTTTGATGGGAAAGTGCGCGTGACACGCAACGGGAAGTACGTGTATGAGGGGACGGATCAGCATTATGTCGACCGGGAGACGAGCGTCGGGGAGCAAGTCGCTTACCGCATCTCGGACGAGTTTGGCGAAGTGGCAAAACTGTATACTGCGGCCGTTAATCCAAACGACGACTTGTATTGGAATCGTCATCTGACGTCGGCGGTCGTGGCGCCGAGCGGAACGTATTTACAATGGGACCCGATCGCGGACGTCGACACGTATGCGGTATATCGTGAGGGACGCCGTATCGCGGAAATCGTCGGGAGCGGATACATCGACGAGACACCGCTCGAACAACCGACGCTCTATGAGGTTCGGGCTTTGCGTCCGGTCAAGCGGGATGATAAACCGGGGACCCGTATCGTGCATATGGTCGGAAAAGTGATGTCGATCGCGAAAGAGATGAAGTCGGATACGAGACGTGACAAGGAGCTCTACACGATGTATTTCCTCGTCAGTCCGACACGTCCGGACGTGGCCACGGTCGACGGCATTAACCTCCGTGTCCAGACGTTCATTCGTCCGCCGATGATTAAAAACCCGAACCTGATGTCACCGCACCCGTATTTTGAAGGGGACGGACGTCCTTATAACGTCCATGCGACCGAATACCGGACCCGGACGGAAGTGAAAGTCGAGGGGTTAACCGATATTCCGATTATCTCGTTAAAAAAAGATGCGAACGTTACCCGCGGGTATACGAAGCATCATCGATTGACGGGCGAAGACGTCGCTTCGGTCGACCGCGTGTATGTAGAAGATGTCGACATCGAGCGGGGGAAAGCTGCATTTCGTTTGCAACATTCGGTAGGCAATCCGCTCGTCGTTGCGCCTGATATTAAATACACCATCGTCACGGCACTTAAAAACAGTGCGACGTTCAAACTGTCCGGAAGTCACACCCAGTCGCCGCATCATGAAGTCTACGTTCAAGTCGGCGATGCGCCGTGGATGACGATCCACCGGGCGGACGACCTTGGGGTCAGCTTTATGGGCAATCCGATGCCGGAGTGCCACTGGACGTACTTGACATGTATGGACTAAAAAACCAGCCGGCTCATTGATGAGTCGGCTGGTTTGGTGTTTGGTCGATAAAGCGACTCCGTTCTTCTGGGGTCGGTAGTTTGCACGTCTCTTTTTGACCGAACCAGCGATAGCGGTTGTTCGCGATGATGTCGTAACCAAAATCACGAAGCGGTTTAGGGACGAGTCGGATGAAGCGAAGCATCCGCCAGTTCCCGTCCAACCCCTCGGCGATCCGGGTCGCCGCGTCCGATTTCAAATAAGGGACGCCGCCTTTGATCAAAACGATGCTATCGACCGTATCCGGGATACGATGACGTTTTCGGATTGCTTGTCCGGCCTCGCCTTGGAGTGAGGCGAAATGGAAGTTTCCTGTTGAATCACGATTTAAGATGAACTGCACACTGGCGTCACAAAAGTTGCAGTCTCCGTCAAATAACACAATGGCTGGCATAGGGAGCGCCTCCTTCTCTCCTGACTTTATCCGTTCGAACGAATGCTCAAACGTCAAGCGGCGAGCTGACGGGCAGGCTCCATCTTGTAGAGCGAGATGTAATAGAGGTAACCTCCAAGGGCGCCAAATAAGAACATGTAGCCGCTCATGAATACCGGCCCGATGAACGCGCCGACGACGATGCCGGCTGCGGCGACAAGTTTCGCCCCGTGGAACGTCAAGCCTCCGAAGGCGAGGTATGAGGCTCGTCGAGTCGGGTCGATCAAGTCGATTTGTTTCACTTGTCGAATCGGCGAATAGAGCAACTCACCAATGGTGAAGACGATGGCGAGAACGGCAAGCGTGATGAACGAGTTCATTGACGTAATCGCGGCATAGGCCGTCACGTATAAGGATAAGCCGATGAAGAAGATATACTTTTCCCGGTAGCGTTTCACGAAAGCGGTGACCGCGAACGTGATGGCGACGACGAGCAACGTGTTTTCAAGCTGCATGAACGCCATCATGCGGACGCCGTCGAACGGGACACCGACGATTGACCGTTCTGTGAACGATTCGGCCAAATGGACACCGATATAGTTTGCCATATGGAACTCGGTCGAGAAGACGAGCATGCTACCGAGGACGAACAGCATCCAACGACGGTCACTGAGTGCGATTCGATAGTTTTGATACACGCCGACGAGCGGGTTAGCAGACGTCGAACGGTTTCCTTTATAGCTATCAACGAGAAAACGTTGCAAGACGAGCGTCGTGATCGTCAACACGAGCGTCATTCCGACGAATAGTCCGAAACGATAGTCTCGATAAAAAGCACCTCCGAGCATGACGCCCCCAGCAATTGCCAAATTGACGAGCCAGTAGTCATATACGTAAATCGCTTTACGGTTCGACTCTTCCATCGAATCGATGACGATGGCTTCGAGAGCCGGGTAGTTCAAACCGTTCGCGACGGCGTGGCCGAAGTAAAGCACGGCGACGGCAAACGCCCAGTTATTTGACGGATGAATGGCGACCGTCATCCCTAGAAAACAAAGGATTTGGACGATCTGACCGATTTGAAGCACGTGCTTGCGGTTGAAGCGGTCTGAAAAGTACCCGCCAAACAAGCCGGTGACGTAGCCGACGACAACAAACGACGTCATGATGATTCCGGCAGCGATTTTGCCGAGTTCTTCGGAAAAATATAAAGCCATGAATGGAAAGATAGCCGAGCCGACGATGCGGATGAAAAAGCCGCAGACGAGCCGGAGTCGAACGTTTAAAGGGAAATCTTTGAATTTCATGCGAGCACCTCCTTGTTACTAGTCTAATCGTGGACTACACTTGGTAAAAAGAGACAAATGATTTTTGAATGTCCACTTTTAGGGGGAACGACATGAATGCGAAGTTGGTGGCGATTTATCGTCGTGCGTTGGAACAGAACAAAGTGGAACTGACACTACGGGAAGCGGTCGATACGGTCGGCTATAGCGAGAAACAAGTGAAACGGGATATGAAGATGTGGGAAACGTTCGGGTGGGTGGAGTATCGGCCGGGGAAAGGACGAGGCCATGAATCGGTGCTCCGCTTTCAGCCGGAGTTTGACCGGACCCTGAGAGCTTGGATTGATGAGTCTTTCGTTCAGGCCTCGATGTCCGATGCGGCTAAGTGGTTGGAATGGGACTGGCCACCCGCCTTGCGAGAAGTGATTCAAGCACTTATTTGGAGCCGTTTTGGCTTTGAGCAGACTGAAGAAGACCGGTTCATTTTTCCGCGGACGAGGGCGCTCGAATCGCTCGATCCGCTCGATATCCACATCGCGATGGAGGCGTCTTTGTCACGGCACGTCTTCGACCGCCTGTTCGAATGGGACGGGACGACTGTCCAACCCTCGCTCGCACATTATATAGAGGAAACACCGTTCGGATTTCGTTGCTATATCCGCAAAGGGGTAACGTTTCATAACGGGGTGACGCTTTCGGCCAAAGACGTCGTCTATTCGTTGAATCGGTTATTGGATCATGGCAAACAAGTATGGTTGTTCGCACCGATCGAACGAGTCGAGTCCCCGGCGCCGTACGTCATTGATTTACATACGAAAGCACACCTGGCCTATATTGAACGACTTCTCGCCCAAACCCCGGCCTCGATCACGTATCAAGGGGCCGAAGGGGTCGTGGGGACGGGACCGTTCAAGCTGGAGCAGACGTCGGAGGAAGTCGTACGTTTAAGAGCGTTCGAGCGCGGGCTCCGGCCGAGACCGTCTTTGGATGTGGTTGAATTCGTCACGTTTTCCGAAACGGATTATGCGAAATGGAGCACCCGTGACGACCATAGCCTCGTGAAGTGGATTGCCGAGGCGGGAGCACGCTATCTCGTGTTCAACATGAAGCAGTCCTGGTTGAAGGACGATGCGCCGGCGCGCCATGCGATTCAACGAGCGATTCAAAAAGAGGCGTTCGTGAAGATGGGAGGAGAGCGCCACCAAGTAGCACACGGATTTTTTCCGGAGATGAGTCGTCCCGTTCACGTGCAGGGGGAGGGAACGGTTTGTCAGCGTCCGCTCCGGCTGTTGCACTTGCCGTTTGAAGTGGCGGCGCAAGACGCGGCGCTCGTGGCTACACAGTTACGGACGGCCGGGTTTACCGTCGAGACTGAGACGTATACGATTGGGTCTTTGTTACAAGATGAGACGCTTTGCCGTGCCGATTTGATTTTATGCGGAGAGATGATGAGTGAAGATCTTGATTTGGCGTTCCTAGCCTTTTTGACGAGTGAACTGTCGCTTGTCGGCAAATTGCTCGCGAATGAAGTGGAACTCCGGGCGATGATGGACCGCTATCAACAAACTGACATGAGCGCTTGGTCGATGCTGCATCGCGAAGTCGAACGCTATTTGACTGAGGAGGCCCTCGTCATCCCGCTGTATCATGTCGCTCGTGAGCGCCGCTTTCCGAGTTTCTTTGGAGATGTGCCGCTCGATGTGTTCGGTCACCCGCGATATGATCAATTGTGGATTCGTCCGTCCGTATGAACATAAAAGGAGATGCCGCGGCATCTCCTTGTTTTATAGCTGTGCGAACGCGCGATTTACTGCGGCAATCGTCTCATCGATATCTTGTTCCGTATGTTCCGTCGTCAAAAACCACGCCTCATATTTCGAAGGGGCCAAGTTGACGCCGTTCTCAAGCATCAATTTGAAGAAGCGGCCGAATACTTCGCCGTCCGACTTCTCGGCTCCTTCGTAGTCTGTGACGATCTCGTCCGTGAAGTAGACGGTGAGCGCGCCTTTTAGGCGGTTAAGCGTGATCGTGACGCCGTGAGTTTTCGCGGCTTCACGGATCCCTGCTTCGAGACGTGCGCCTAACGAATCTAATGTTTCATAGACGCCCGGCTGCTCGAGCACTTCGAGGCAAGCGAGTCCGGTCGCCATCGAGGCAGGGTTTCCGGCCATCGTCCCGGCTTGGTAAGCGGGTCCGAGTGGAGCGACCGTTTCCATGATTTCTGCTTTCCCGCCGTATGCTCCGATTGGAAGTCCACCACCGATGATTTTACCGAGCGCCGTCATGTCTGGCTCGATGTTGTACACTTGTTGGGCGCTTCCGTACGTGAACCGGAACGCTGTGATGACTTCGTCGTAAATGACGAGCGCGCCGTGTTCATGGGTGATCTCGTTGATGGCTTGCAAGAAGCCGGGTTTTGGCTCAACGATCCCGAAGTTTCCGACGATCGGTTCGACGAGAACGCAGGCGACTTGATCGCCCCATTCGTTCATCATCGCCCGGTACGACTCGACGTCGTTGAACGGGACGGTGATAACTTCTTTCGCCGTGGCGCGGGTCACACCGGCTGAGTCGGGTGAGCCGAGCGTCGCCGGTCCGCTTCCCGCCGCAATCAGCATCAAGTCGGAATGGCCATGGTAGCAGCCGCTGAACTTGACGACGAGTTCGCGTCCAGTATAGGCACGGGCGACGCGGATCGTCGTCATGACGGCCTCGGTCCCGGAATTGGTGAAGCGGACTTTGTCCATCGACGGGATCGCCGCTTTTAGTTTCTTGGCGAAGTCGACCTCAAGCGCGTGAGGCGTCCCGTAAAGAAGCCCTTTTGAGGACGCTTCGATGAGGGCGTTGTGGATATGGGGATGGGCATGGCCGGTAACGATTGGTCCATATGCGGCCAAGTAATCGATATAGCGGTTGCCGTCCACATCATAAAAATAAGCACCTTCGCCGCGCTCCATATAAACCGGGGCACCGCCGCCGACCGCTTTGAACGAACGTGAGGGACTGTTGACACCCCCGACGATATGCGTCAATGCGTCTTCATATAGTACGTCTGAAATTTTACGATTTGATGATGTTGTCATATGTATTGCCTCCTTTTACAAATTCGCAATTATTGTATCACAGCCGTCAACCGCATAAGCTCAACGTTTGACGAAGGGTTTAGAAATCAGTACACTATTTATAAAGATTACTATGTAAGAAATAGGTTAATTCTAAACAGACACTTCGCATAAATTCTAATAGAAGAAATGAGGGATTGACGTGGGAAGCGAAATGCTTGACCATGCTGTTCAGTCGCTCCGAGAACATGGAGTCAGAATGACGCCTCAGCGACAGGCGATTTTGGAGTACCTCGTCACGGAGCACAGTCACCCGACAGCGGATGACATTTATAAGGCACTTTCGGATAGGTTCCCGAACATGAGTGTCGCCACCGTCTATAACAACTTACGTGTCTTTAAAGATATCGGACTTGTTCAAGAGATGAATTATGGTGACGCTTCGAGCCGTTTCGATTTTGTGACATCACGTCACTATCACATTATCTGTGATGCGTGCGGGAAAGTCGTCGACTTTAACTATCCTGTCCTTGACGAGATTGAAGCCGTCGCTTCTCAATTGACAGGGTTCAAAGTGGATCGCCACCGCCTCGAAGTATATGGAACGTGCCCGGCTTGCCAAACTGAACAAGCGCATAAACATTAAAAACATCCTCAGGCTGAGGATGTTTTTTTAGTCGTTCTGGTGTGATTGACGTTTGTTATACTTCTCATCGAAGTCTTTGCCTTCGAGCGATTGATCGATCGTCAACGGTTCATCGCAATGCATACATAGATCGACACGTCCGAGCATCTTTGTCTCTTTCTCACAGTTCGGACAAGTGACGATGATTGCTTTCGTCGACGCCATGCCGACGATGAAGTAAAGCGCCGAGCTCGACAATACCATCACGAAACCGAGCAACATGAAAATGATCATCAGCCACGCGATGCTTTTAGCGAGGAGTCCGAGATACATGACCCCAATCCCAGCGAACACGAGCAGCAAAGCTAGGTTTCTGGCGCGGTTGATTTTATTCCCCCGTTTTTTCATACATAATCCCTCCATGTCTGTCTTTACTATAGCTCATCTGCTCGAAGCTGAGAAGTTCGTACAATCGGTGGCAGGAGAATTTTAAAAGAAGGCGAATCATTTTTGTATCAGATTAGATAATCGTGTGAACCGATTGACGTTTACTAATTAGAAAGAAGGTATCAAGGTGACGATGGAATATGCGACTCGAACGATTTATTCAGAATATGCAGCCTTGAAAACAACACTTGGCATCATTGAAGTGAAGAAGAAACGGCCGCGCGATCCACTGACAGATCAATCGGATCGATTGTTGATCGTGATTGAAGCGAAGGACGAACCATTTTGGACGGTGAAGCACTATCAAGTCGGACAAGAAAAAATCGTTCTTCATATAGTCAGTGATTCGATGATGGATCGTTGGATTCTAATGAACGAGAACCGGCGTGCTATCCATTGGATCGAAGACGGTATGGTGTTGTTCGAACGAAATGAGTTTTTGCTAGAGCTCAGGCAGCGGTTGCGCAATTTCTCGAACGAGGAGCAACGACTGCAACTCTCGCTCGCGTTCGCCAAACTGCTTAGACGTTTCGAAGATGGGCGCGGACTGTTCTTACAGGGGGAGCATCAAGATGCGTTCACCCAAATCCACCATGCGCTCACGCATTTGGCGCGGCTCTCCATCCTGGAGGCGGGAATCCACCCGGAGATTGTATTATGGAAGCAAGTCCGTAAACTCGACCTAGAAGTGTATAAGCTTCACGACGAGCTCGTGAACGGGCATGAATCACTCGAACAACGTATTCACCTGGTCATCATCGGCATGGAGCATTTAATCCAATCTAAAGTCTTGCCGGGTACGTTGTTACTTTTGCAGGCGATGCAACAACGTGACGAACCATGGTCGTTCTCGGAGTTGATGGAGCACCCGAACTTACAAGAGTTAAAAGTCGACCTCGGCAGCATCGTCGGCTTCTTAGTCCGGAAAGGTTACGTCCGGGCAGTGACACGTCCGACAAAAGGAGTAGGTGTCGAAGCGGTCGCTTATGAAATTGCTTAACTAGTATAGAAGAGAATGGGGAAACTGAATCGAATGAAGGTTACTAAATTTTTGTTTGGCAGTGTGTTTATTATAGTTGCGGCTGGATTCTTATCAATTGTGACAGGGTTGTTCGCGATGGGCGATCCTCTCGGGAGTGGGCGACCGATCATTTGGACGATCTGGTACGTGGTCGTTCTCTTGATTGTTATTATGGCGCTATATGACTTTTCGTCGTTATCGAAAGGACAACTCAAACGTATCGCTTTAATTGGAACGGTTGTCGGGATTGTTTTCTTTAGTTCCGTGAAAGGATATTACGTGTATACGGCGGGATTACGAATTGAAGAACGTGGCGTCTCGCTGCGTGACTATCAACCGTTCAAGCCTAAGTCGGATTTGGCTAAACTCGATAAGCCTTCAACGTTTGAAATCGGAAAAAACATTCCCCGACTAGACGGCGCGACGGCGCTATATCCGATGTATGCTTCATTCGTCGAGGCGGTTTATCCTGAAGCGGATTATAACCCCGATAGCCCTGGAGTCAGCTCGGTCGTCTCGACGACGACAGGTACAGCGTATGAGCGATTGGTTAAAGGGGAAACGGATATCATCTTTGTAGCCGGACCGTCCGATCAACAGTTGGCAGTAGCTGAGCGACAAGGAGTAGAGTTTCAGATGACACCGATCGGCCGTGAGGCATTTGTCTTTTTCGTACATGAAGACAACCCGGTCGACTCGCTTGAATTGGAGCAAATTCAAAACATTTATGCAGGGGACATTACGAGTTGGAATGAGGTCGGTGGTAAAAAAGATTCGATTCGAGCGTTCCAACGGCCAGAAGACAGCGGGAGCCAAACGGCTTTACAGCGTTTGATGGGTGATAAAAAGCTTATGGATGCCCCGATCGAGGATGTCCCAGAAGGAATGGGTGGCATCATCGAACAGACAGCTTCATATCAAAATTATAAAAATGCTATCGGATTCTCGTTCCGATTTTATGCAACGGAGATGGTAGATGAACATGCGATTAAATTACTGCGGGTCAATGATGTCGCGCCTACGGTCGAGACGATTGGGGACGGAACGTACCCGATCACATCCGAGTTTTATGCGGTCACGACGACTGATAAGTACGAGCAATATAAGCCGTTCATCGAATGGATGACGTCTGAAGAAGGACAGTCACTTGTTGAACAGACAGGATACGTGCCATTGGCTACAAATTGATTGGGATTGGGTCTCTAAATACAGAGATCCAATCTTTTTTTATTTTTTTGTTATTTTTTATTGACGCGGTGGTAAATAGGCATTATAGTTATAAACGTTGTCACAGCAAATGATTATTCTAGAAAAACAATTTTCGAAAAAGTTGTTGACTTCTAATCAGGAAACGTGATAAATTAATTGAGTCGCCAAGCGCGACAGACGAACTTTGAAAACTGAACGATGAGGCAAAAAAAGTTTTACAAGTTTTGATTGAAGCGCAAGCTTCGTCATTTTCAAGAGCTATATCAAATTCTTTGGAGAGTTTGATCCTGGCTCAGGACGAACGCTGGCGGCGTGCCTAATACATGCAAGTCG
>NZ_SJVA01000017.1:0-41584 GCF_004337195.1 Exiguobacterium sp. SH0S7 | reverse complement strand
TTGTGCATCCGTCTTTGCCCGTCAAGTAGCGTTCGGCCACATGAATTTTGAAAGCCTTCGTAAATTTGACCATAAAAACACCCCATAAAAGTTGGATTTTTATGTCCAACTTTTATGGGGCAGTTCAAATGGGTCACTTATTTCAAGTGTCCTTCATTCGGGGTTCAGTTCAGAAAATGAGGTCGGATCTCTTTCTGTACAAGTGTTCATAGCAAGTAATGTGCAGTCAGGAAAGTGATAAGTAATTAATCCAGTCTTAATCGCCCGACCGCATCGCGTAAATGGTTTTCCTGCACGCGGATATAACGTCGCGTCGTCTTCGGCTCACGATGCCCGAGCAATTCCGACAACGTCGTCTCCATGACCCCTTGTTCATACAGATGGGTCGTGAACGCGTGCCGCAGTTTATGCGACGTGATCTTATGGCCGATCACCTCGGCCGCTGCTCTCGTCAGGTGGCTGTTAATCGTCGTCTTGCAGATCGTCCCTGCACGCAGCGACGGGAAGACGAGGGGCGAGTCGACGCGGCGACGCTCTTCCTCGAGATACGTCTGCATGATGGCGTAAATCATGTCATTCAACGGGACGGTGCGTGTCTTCCCGGCTTTCGACTCCCGAATATGGATGCGCCGTTCTGTCATGTCGACGTCACCGAGCTCGAGCGTCCGCACTTCGTTGATGCGCATCCCGGTATGGAGCTGGAGCGTCAGGAACGTCCGGTAAAGCGGGACGTCGATCGTGTCGATGATGGTGAGGATCGTCCGCGGGGACGGGACGTCTTGCGGGAGCGGCTCGTTCACTTTCACACGGAGCTGGTGGAACGGGTTGTGGGTGACGAGATGCTCGGCGATGGCCCAGTCATACAGTCCGCGCAAGGCACTCAAATAGTTGTTGATCGTCACGGGCTGACATTGCTTGTCACGCAGCGCATCGATATATGGCATGACGTCTTGGCGCGTCTTGAAGTCGTCAAGGTGACTGTCTGGTCCCATCAGCTCGAGGAAGCGGTTAAATTTGTAGTCGGCTTGGTCGATCGTGTTTTGTGCCTTCCCGGTCATGCGTAAAAAGTGGAGGTGTCGTTTGACAGCCTCATCGATTCGAATCATTATCTCATTTCTCCTCGTACTCGTTGTCTTCGCGGAGCATCCGGTGCAGCTCGGCCTTATAGGCGCGGAGCCGGCTCGGGGAGTAGCCGAGCGTGTCCTCGGTGCCGCGGAGCAAATGGCAGAGTAAAGTGTAGTGGCGGTTTGGTAAAGTCTTTTGCTTGTCGGCGAGCCAAAGCGACAACGGCATCGCCTCCGGATCGATCTGTTCCGGCAGACGCTCGCTCGCGACCTCATGGATGAGCGTCTTCGTCTTCGTCGCCCGGTGGTTGAGGATGGCGCCGCGCACCCGGATGTAACAGTACGTCTTCGACAGCGTCTTCCCGTCCAGGATGGCGCGCCAGAGGGCGATGCGGGCTGCTTGGGCACAGTCGTCGGTCTCGTTTTGATGGATGTGGAGCTGACGGATCACGTAATGAATCATCGGTTCCCAATCGTTTAGTTGTTGGTCGATCTCGTTCATGGTCGGCTGCTTTCTCGCGCGCGTTCAGGTTTTCCTAGGTGAATACAGCATAATGGTTGTTATAGAGAAATGGTCGTTAGGTGAAACAACGCCTAGCGCTTGTTTCGTGTTTCCGGGACGTTATACATAACGGTTGCCGTGACGGAACGACGCGGTTGGCGAGGTGCAAAAACAGCATAACAACCATTATAGGAGGGTGGTATAAAATCGATGTTAATTGCATTAAAAGGGGAATGATAGCCACTTTTTATTGTTTATTCTTCATTTATTGGATACAATTTACAAATGACAAACTTTTGGAATTGTGAGGCAAAACATATGAACCGATTCAATCGCCAGATCGCGACCGTCCTACTCGGCGGCACGCTCGTCTTGTCACCGCTCGCGGCCGAGGCCAACTCGGACTTTAACGTCCGTGTCGCCCCGAAGACGACGCTGCATCAGATGAAAGATAAGAAGGTCGTGCCGCTCCAGACGGTGAGCACGACGCGGGAATACCGCATCGTCCGTCCGTCCGGCTGGTACTACCTCGCCATGTCCGGCGGCAAGCAAATTTATGTGAAGAAGAGCCAGGCACAGGTCGTCCCGGCCCGGTCGCTCACGAAAGCACGGCTCACGAGCGCGGTCAACCGTTCGCTCGTCCACGACTATATGCGCGGGACTCCCGGCCACGCGCCGTACGAGTATGACCGCTTGACGACGGAGCAGGCAAAACAGTTCGCCGACCGGGCGCTTCGTGGCGACTGGTACATCCCGACCGCGCCGAACCAGCTCCTCGTCCCGAACATCGACACGTTCAACTGGCATAAGGACGTGCCAGCGGTCGACAGCACGTCGTATCCGTTCCAACTCCATTACTTGACCGTGCTCAACCAGTTGACACAGGCGTACAACGACTCAGGCGACCTCGCCTACTTAAAGTACGGCGAACGTCTCATCAAGAGCTGGACGACAGCCCACCCGGCCTCGAACTATAAACGTCTCAAGTGGGGCTATAACGACCAAGGAACGGCGATCCGCGTGTTCCACCTGTTGAACTACTGGGACATCTATAAGAAGACGTCGCTCCACAAGGACCCTGCGTTCACCGAACTGATGCTGAAGACGATCTACGAACACGGCGAGATCTTGGCATCGCCCGACTTCTATAAGTCGCGCCACAACCACGGTATCTTCCAAGACATGGCGCTGACCGCCATCGCCCAGAGCTTCCCCGAGTTCGACAAGAGCGGTGCGTGGCAGTCACTCGCGAGCACGCGGCTCCAAGCACAAATCTCGCATAGCATCTCAGCCGACGGCATCCATCTTGAGCATTCGCCGGGCTATCAAGTGTACGTCTACCACACGTTCGGCCGCTTCCTCGAATGGGCCGAGGCGAACGCCTTCACGTTGCCGTCGCGCATCGAGGACATTAAAGAAATCCCGGTCCAGCTCGCCTACATGGTCAAACCGAACAGGACGTTGCCAATCTTCGGCGACACGGCCGGACATTTGCGGGCGATGAACATCATCCCGGGCGCAGCTGACTATCCTGAGCTCGCCTACGCCGTCAGCGGCGGGCTGGAAGGGACCGAGCCTGCACTGTTGACGAAGCAGCTCGGTAGCCAGTACAGTTTCATGCGCGAATATTGGGCGAAACCGCCGCAGACGTTCTCCGGTGCGACGCAAGTCATGATGACGGCGGGCTATCACTCAAACGCCCATAAGCACGCCGACGACCTGAGCATCGACTTATACGGGCTCGCCCGCGACTTCATCGTCGAGACGGGACGCTACGGCTACACGAACCGCCCGGAACGGCGTGAAGTGTTCAAAGTCGAGGCGCACAACACGGTCCACCGCTACGGCGAAGGGCTTGACCTTGGCGCCGACATGGTCGGCAAGAGCCGCATCGTCTCCGTCGAGGATCTTGGTGCGACGAGCATCGCCATCGGTGAGAGCGAACTCGTCGGCAAAGGCGGGGTGCATCGCCGAACGCTCGTCTACGACAAAGCGAAGACGCTCGTCGTCTATGACAAGATCACGTCTCCTGAGCCCGACATGTTCGTACAGCGGTTCCACCTCGGGGACGGGTTGAACTTGTCGCGCGGTTCGATCGAGCTAAACGACGTCCAGTTCCGAGACTCGACGCGCCGCACAATCCAACTCATGCAGCTCGAGACGGACGAGGACTCGTACATGTCAATCCAGCCGAGCCACTTGTCGGTCCGTGACTTCGAATGGAAGCCGCGCGAGCAGGTCGTCTCGGTCGAGTACGGGACGTCCGTCCGTTACATCACGCTCATCCGGATCGACCGGACGAACACGTATATCGAGCAGGCGGACATCGAGGAACGCGAAAACGACTATGTCGTCACGTATACGGTCTCGAACGGAGAGACGGGCACGATGACGATCCCGAAATGAATGAAGCCCGGCCTCGTGCCGGGCTTTCTGTTATTTACCGGGAGTTTTCGTTGTATCCTATGCCCTGTTCAGGTAGAATTTTCAAGTAATGAATGGAAATGAAGTGGGGGACACGATGGAACACTCAATCTCTAGACAATTCGTCAGCCAGCTCACGCCATGGGCGAGCAGCGACTGGAACGCCCGGCTCGCACCGGGGACGATGTTGTACCAATGGAAAGGCAAGCAGGTCGTCCCGTACATGCGGACGAGCGCGACAACTGAATATCGCCTGATCCGACCGTATGGCCGCTACACGATTGTCCGGTCACGGTCGCGGCAACTTCTCGTCTTGACGTCTACAGTTGAGCTCATCCTGACGCGTCCGCTCACGAAAGCGAGGCTCGGGGGCAGTTTGAACCGCGTCCTCGTCCATAACTATATGCGACAGAAAGCGGCGTACACTCCGTATACATATGAACGGTTGGCGGACGACCAAGCTGTCACGTTCGCCGACCAGACGCTCAATGGGGACTGGTATATCCCGACGGCACCGCACCGCATCCGTGTCGACGACGTCGAGTCGTTCGACTGGGAGCGTGACGTCCCGGACGTCGACAGCAAGTCGTTCCGCTTCCAGCTCCATTACTGGACGACCGTCAACCAGTTGACGCGGGCGTACCGGCAAACCGGTCGGCTCGATTACCTCGCCTACGCCGAGCGTGTCGTCCTCAGTTGGACGAAGCGGTATCCCGTCATGCGCGCCGACCGCGTCGCCTATAACGAGCACGGCACCGCCGTCCGTGTCTTCCATCTGCTCAGCTTTTGGGACGCGTACCGTAAGACCGAGCTCCATCGCGACCCGGGTCTGACCGAGCGCATCTTGAGCGTCGTCTATGATCACGCGGTCTTATTGGCGTCGCCGACGTTTTACCGGATGCGCCATAATCATGGACTGTTCCAGGACATGGCGCTGCTCGCCATCGCCGAGACGTTCCCCGAGTTCGACAAGAGCGAAGATTGGGCCCGCATCGCTCGCGCCCGGCTCGATGACCAGCTCGAGACGAGCCTGTCTGAGGATGGGACCCATCTTGAGCACTCGCCGGGGTACCACGTCTACGTCTACCATACGTTGGCCCGCTTCAGTGAGTGGGCGGGCTTGAACGGCATCTTGTTGCCGCGCCGCTTCGAGACGATCCGACACATGCCTGCGCAGCTCGTCTATTTTGTTAAGCCGAACCGGACGCTGCCGATCTTTGGCGATACGAGCGGACATATCCGTCCGTTCGACATGGTCCCTGACACGCGCGACTTCCCGGGGCTCGCCTATGCGCTCAGCGGCGGGACGGAAGGGAGCCAGCCGACCGAGCTCGTCAAACGGCTCGGGACGCAATACGCCATCATGCGCGAATACTGGGCACATCCGAAACGTGTTTTCAGCGACGCGACGCATATCACGATGACGGCCGGCTATAACGGCTATGCCCACAAGCACGCCGACGACCTCAGTTTAGAGCTGTACGGCCTTGGTCGTGATTTTATCGTCGAGACGGGCCGCTACGGCTATACGGACCGAACCGAGCGCACCCAGGCGTTACGGGTCGCCGCCCATAACACCGTCCACCGGCTCGGCGAAGAGCTCGACTTGTCGGTCGAGAACATCGGACAGAGCGGGATCGTTTCGGTCGAACAAGATACGAAGGCTAGCGTTGCCCGCGGCGTCAGCCGACTCATCGGGAACGGGGCGACGCATGAGCGGAGGCTCATCTATGACAAAGCGCGCACGCTCCTCGTCTATGACCGGATCACGTCGCCTGAGCCCGACCTGTTCGTGCAGCGGTTCCACCTCGGAGCAGGCCTCGAACTCGTCGCAGAATCGGGGACCGCGCGCGACGTCTTGTTCCGCGACGTGAACCGGCGCTCGATTCAACTCGTCCAGCTCATGTGGTCGGACGGGTCTTACATGGAGATCGAGTCGAGCCACGTCGCGAGCCGCGACTTTGAGTGGGTGCCGCGCAAACAAGTCGTCTCGGTCGAATACGGTACGGACGTCCGCTACTTGACGCTCATCCGGCTCGACCGGACCGACAATCCAATCGTCGAAACGAAAATTGAGCAACGAGACGAGACGACTATCGTCACGTACAGATTGGCGAGTGGATCAAAACACGTGATAAAAGTACTAGAAATTATTTGATTGAATGCTCGATAACACAAGTCTTTCTCCTTGCATATGGTTGATATGTACCATAAAATCAACTATATAAGTTCTATTTTTGGACATTATTAACATATTTTGAAATTACATATGTTAAAATGAGTATGTAACAAAAATTTAATTAGGTATATATGCCTACAAGGAGGAGTCATGAGCCGAATTGAAGAACGAATGAAAAGAACAACTAAAAGATGGAAGCAAGTTGCGCTTGTCTGCCTGCTACTTCTTTCAAGTGTGCTGTGGATCCAACAAGAGAACGATGCCGATGCCGATACAGGACTTCTTCCTTCTGTCACAGGAGAACAGTTAACATTCAGCGGGATGGCGCTACGGTTTGATCCTGTAAATGGGCCTTACATTCATGCGAATGCGGCACATTATCCACTTGGATTCAAAGAAGCTTACATAGATCAGAACCGTGGCTATTTGACGGTCCGACGGGATCGTGTCGATTCGGTCGTTTCGATCATCGTCGACCCGGATGAAACGCTCACGGCACGAGGTATCACAATCGGCGCCTCGGGCGGCGGTGTCGTCACGAACCTGTATTTTTATCAAAATGGTCGACTCCTCAATCTAGCAGACCCGGTCGACTATGCGATTATCGCCGGGCCATTCTCGAACGCTTGGATGACGATCATCAGCCAACCGAAATAAGACGAAGCCTCCTCGCGCGCGAGAAGGCTTCGTCTTATTTTTGTTTCGCGTCTTGGTAACCGAACGCTTGAATGGTCAAACTGTCATTCAATTTCGCGTCGAGTTGCGACAACACAATCGTTTGTTTCGGGTCCCAGCCGGCGAGGTCGACCTCGTCCGAGCTGAGTCTTCCGCCCGCCCAGTAATTTTTGTTGACTTGGAATTCATATCCGTACACGCGTTCGAGCCAGCGTTTGTCGCTCGAGCGGACCGCCAAGTATGAACTGGAACCGCGCATCCCTTTCACGACTTTGACTTCGAATGCAGGCGGTGCTTGATTGTAAGCGTCAAGTGTCTTGCTGCCGATGCGTACAAGTTCTTCTTGATCGATGTGACTATACTCACTATATGAAAGCCGACCCATTTCAACTTCATAGGTGAAGCCGTCAATCGTTGCGCCGTCAATCGTGACGACGCGGAACGTTCCGAGTCCATGAGGATGATCGTAGATGAAATAGTGTCCATCCTGTTCGTTTCGGGCAATCTCGGTTGAAATAACGTCAGGACCTTTGAATGTGATTGCCATCAAACCAAGTTCACCGATGAGGGCATTGACGGCGCGTTTATGGTAGATTGGATAGCTCCATGAGCCGTGGGGTTTGTTCTCGGTTTGAATTTGGATAAGATTGCTTTGATTGCTTAAAGCGACGAGCGGTTCGCTGAACTGGTCGAACGTCATCACGCGGTCGACCGTGCTGACGACGTACTGGACGTCGGCTTTTGTTGCAAAGAAACGTTCGTTCGGGCCGGCCGTGTCATTCGACGCGAAAGCCTTGACGTAATCGTTCATATGTTTCGGTGTGTGTACGATGTTTAACTGTTTAAACAGCTGCGTGAGCTTGGTCACGGTCACGTTTTGCAATGCCGTAGCGACGGCTTTCTCATCCGTGTCCATCCGTTTACCTTGGAGGACGACGGCCGGTTTCGTCGAACCTAGTAATCCGTTCGGGCCGTCGAGAATGTGCGTCTTTGTTGGGGTAGAAACGGCTCGTACTTTAAATGTATTTGTGCCGCGCACGAGAATGTCAGCATGTTTTACGTTCAAAAAACCGATTTCTCCGTTGTACATGACCGGCAACTCGAACGAGTGTTGTGCCTTATTGATATCCCAACGCTCGATCGTTCCTTTGCCTTTCAGCGTAAAAGCGCCGTTACTGTGAAACTGTTGGACAGGTCCGTTCAGCGTCACGCTCAGCAACTCGTCTTCTGAAGGAGCGAAATAAGGTGAGCCGTTAAAGATGACTTGGCGAAGCGGTGCGGCCGTCGTCACAGTGATTGATTGTCTGACTTGTAAAGTCAGACTGTCGATTCGTGCCGCTGCGTTTTTATCGATTGAGAACGTCCTACTTACCGGTACGAACTGTCCAAGGATTAAGTTCTCGAACCCGACAAGCGTATTGTTTTTGACGACTGGTTTTACGAGTGTGCTGCGGAGCGCGTCCGCATTTTGTTTAAACAGCGGCAACAGCGCCGGGTCGATCTTGACGCTCTTCCCATTGAGGCTGACGATGGCCGTCCCTTTATATGTCATCACCTCATTGTAGTCGAATTGTTTGATGGGCACTTCATCCGAGATGATTGAGGCAGTCGTGACGTATCCTTTCGTCTTCCCGGTTTGGACATACGCCCACGTGCTCGTCTTGCTGATGACGGTCAGGCGGGTGTTCGCCTTCAGTGTCTGGAGCGTTTTGGCACTAGACTTCGCCGAAGCTTTAAGATGGGTCGATTGGACTGTTTTATAAGGCGGAGCCGCTGCATCCGCCTGTTGGACACTAAAGATGAGTAATAATGTAAGAATTAGAGCTGATAACGGTTTATACATAATAAGCCTCCCTTTCTTCCCCCATTATATAGAAATAGAAATTAGTTAATGGCATCAATTAACAAATTACGGGAAGCGTTTTTTGTGGAAATTGTAAAAAGTTTTAAAATCTTCAATTCGTGATTGTTGAATAGGAGGATATCCGTTACTCTAGAACTAGAGCGAATCGTACATAATGAGGGAAGAATTGGGCGACTTTGGGGTAAAAACGGATAGATTCGAGTCGAACGATGTAAGCGCTTACCTTTTTTTGTGCTGTTTGCGAAAACTGAAAGGGGAATTGTTTATGCGACAGAAAACATCACGGAGGCTTTACACTGCACTCGCGGTAGCGGCCGTCTCGGCAGCATCGATCACACCGGCGGCAGTTGAAGCCGCACCGAAAGCGGCGGACGTCAAGTTAGGCGCGGCCTACGTCACCGGAGGAGATCTCGACAGCGCGTTGGATGCTACATATAAAGGGGCGCCGATCCACTGGTACAAGTCGAGCGTCAACTTGCATAAACTCGGGAAATTCCAAACGGCACGGGGTTATGTCAAAGGGAAAGGCTTGATCGTCGAGAAACGCGTCCGCGTCCTCGATTATCCGATGGCAATTCTAGCACCGAAAGAACCGCTAGTCTTCAAGCAAGGTAAAGCGGCGACAGGTATTTTGAAGCAACACGTTGAGTTTGTCAGCGGCACATACGAGAAACCGGTCCGTTGGAGCGGAATCGATACGAGCGAAGTCGGCGAATTCATCGCGACGGCTACGTACACGAACCGTGGCAAGACAATCACACTCGAAGTACCTTACACAGTCGAAGGCTATAAGCTCTCGGTCATGCATACGAACGATACACACGCATCACTCCGCTATGCACCGAACCGTGCGACGGCAATCAAACAAGTCCGCGCTGAAAACCCGGATGCTCTGTTGATCGACGCTGGGGACGTCTTCTCAGGATCGCTTTACTTTAACGAGTTCAAAGGTCAAGCCGACCTTAAACTCATGAACTATATGAAATACGACTTGATGGTACCAGGTAACCACGAGTTCGACCTCGGGACAGAACAAGGCCATAAAGAACTTTCAAACTTTGTCCGCTACGCGAACTTCCCGTTCGTCAGCTCGAACGTCGACTACTCGGGCGACCAATACATGAAGAACTTGTATCGTGACGAGACGACAGAAAAAGCTTACAACGGTCGCCTTTATGAAGGTGTCATTAAAGTCGTCGACGGCAAGAAAGTCGGATTCTTCGGTTTGACGACAGAAGAGACTGCCGATATCGCGAGCCCGGGACCAATCCAGTTCCAAGACTATATCGAAGAGGCTGAAAAAGCGGTCGCAGCATTTGAAGCGATGGGCGTCAACCAAATCGTCGCGGTGTCGCACCTCGGGTATAACGACAACCCGAACGTCGACAACGACTTGTTACTCGCTGAAAACGTCGACGGCATCGATGTCATCATCGGCGGTCACACGCATACGCGTCTCAACGCACCGGTCGTCATCACAGAAGGCAAGACAGAGCCGACGGTCATCGTCCAAGCGTACCAATACAGTGAATTCCTCGGGACGCTCGACGTCGAATTTGACCATAGCGGAAAAGTCATCAGCCAAGCTGGTAAGTTGATCGACGTGAAAGTGCTTGAGCCGGACGCACGTGCGGTCGCACTCCTCGCACCGTTTAAAGAGGACGTCGACAAAATCAGCCTCGCGCCGATCGGTGTGACACTCACAGACGCATTGGTTAACCCGCGTCTATCTGACCCATCGCCTGTCAGTGTCCGTTCGAACGAGACAGCACTTGGTAACTTGATCGCTGACGGCATGCTCGCGAAAGCGAAAACGTTTGACGCGAACATCATCGCAGCGGTTCAAAACGGTGGTGGAATCCGTGCGGGCATCGATGCTGGCCCTGTCACGACAGGTGAAGTATTGACGACGCTTCCGTTCGGTAACACGCTCGCAGTCATGGAACTCTCAGGGGCAGAACTCCTCGCGGCGCTCGAGCGCAGCGTCAGTGTTTACCCGCTTGAAAACGGTGGATTCCTCCAAGTTTCAGGACTTAAAGTCGAGTTCGACAGTTCGAAACCTGCGAACGAACGCATCGTCAGCGTGACGTATAACAACGGCACAGAAGACGTAGCCATCGAAACAGGCGGCACGTACAAAATCGCAACAAACTTCTTCACAGCTCAAGGCGGCGACAACTACGCTGAGTTTGAAGCAGCGTTCAAAGCTGGACGCGTCACGGATCTCGGTTTCAGCGACTGGGAGAACTTGCGTGACCATATGATCAGCCTCGGTGAAATCACACCGACGGTTGAAGGACGTATCGTCGACGTAAACGAATAAGCTTGATTGGTG
The DNA here is from genome assembly GCF_004337195.1 of Exiguobacterium sp. SH0S7. Lineage (NCBI taxonomy): Bacteria > Bacillati > Bacillota > Bacilli > Caryophanales > Exiguobacterium > Exiguobacterium sp. SH0S7. The sequence goes on along the minus strand of NZ_SJVA01000017.1, from coordinate 30,541 downwards.
TATCGGGACTATCCGATACACCTTTTTTGTGTCGTAATTTGTCGGAAATCGGCGCCTCGATTGGGCGAATTGCGACTGTCATACAACTCTGTTAATATACAGGAGGATATGCCTATTGATACTAGAGGAACGACTATGAGAAAAGGTGGAGCGAACGCATGGATGTGAAAACGACGCTGCGTGATGTGCAGGCGCACATTAAGTGGTTAAAAGATGAGAAAGAACGAATCAAAGGGAACGACAGAATCACCGGTGACGAGCTCGTCCTCATCGATGACTTGCCGTCTCTTTCAAGAAAAACCCAACAGCCTCATCTTGATGATGTATTAGGGGCGAAGCGGTTGCAGCAGCTTGAGATGGAAGTGGCGGCAGCGAAAGACCGTTTGCCGCGTGAACTACCGGCCCTCGTCGAATCGAACGGGAGCGGCTATTATGAAAAGACAGACGTACACATCGCCTTCGTCGGCCCGGTCCGGCGGGCGAACGAACTCGAACGCATCTGTCATACGCACCTCTTTGAGAACGTGTCTGGATTTTTAGAAATCACAGAGACCGAAAAGCTCGACTTTTTATTAATCTCGGCCGCGCTCGTCGAGGAAGAGACGACGACGTTCCACCATATGGGCACGCCGCTCTCGCACTCACGCCACTGGCTCGAAAAATTGATCATTCAGGCGCGACGTAAAGAAGTGCCGGTCGTGTTCGAGACTACGCTCGATACGAACCATTTTGACCGGTTCTCGTCACTCGCGGCAAAGGCGGACTATATCTTTACATCGAACGAAGAACGGTTGAACGATTATATGGAAGAAGCCGGGCACGAACGCGTCTTCGTCATCCGTCCGGGCATCGACCCGATCCGCTTCAACCCGATCGGCATGTATGCGGGCCGGCACGAGACGGCGCTCGTCACGAACGCGTTCCCGGTTCACCGTTTCATGAACGACTTGACGATGCTCGCTGAAGGCGTGCGCGCCGCCAACAAACCGCTCCTCGTCTTACGGGAACGGCACGAGGCGTTCTTGTCGGAAGCCCCGCAAGAACTGCACGACGCGCTCGTCTTGGCAGATGAGACTGAAGCGGAACAGTTGAAACGGGCGAGTGACTGGATCCTTCACGTCAACGAAGTGAAAGGCAGCCCGACGATGACCGAGACGTCGATCTATGAGGCGCAAGCCCGAGGGAACCTCGTCATCACGAACTATAACGTGGCCGTCAACAACGACTTCCCGAACGCGTTCATCGCGACGAGCGCCCTCGACGCTAAAGGCATCCTCGAGATGTTCGAGTCGAAGGACGAACGGTACGAGCATCAATTGTTAGGGGTCCGTAACATCTTCTCGAACCATACGATGTATGATCGATTCAGTGAGATGTTGTTCGCGCTCGGCATCGATAAAAAAGTCCGTCGTCATGTCCTCGTCATCGGACGGGGAGACACAGCTAAGCTCGAGGCCCAGTTTGAGCGCCAGTCTTATCCATATAAACGATTCGTCGCCGAGACAGACTTGACGGAGGCGGACCTGCTTAGCGTCGACTACGTGACCGTGTTCGACAGCCGTCACATGTACCTCGACTATTACGTCGAAGACTTAATCAACGCCTTTAAATATACGGACTCGTCGTTCGTCACGAAACCGGCTGCCGGGCAAGTCGAGCACGACTTCGTCGATTGCTATACGGACGTCGCGCTCACCGTCTTTAAAGCGGCCGACGTTTCAATCGACCACCTGACAGGTGAAGAAACGTTATCAGGTAACGGCTATGTCATCGATCGGTTTGAACGGTTGGACGGAACAGACGAACTCGTCGAGAACGAGCCGGGTGCGTACAAACTGTCGATGATCGTCCCGATTTACAATAATGGACGCTACTTGTATAACAAGTGCTTCTCGAGTCTGCGCCGCAGCTCGATGTTTGACGAGATGGAAATTTGGCTCGTCGACGACGGGTCGACTGACAGTGAGACGGCGAGTTATATCGAGCGCCTCGTCCGCAAGTATCCGAACGTCTACACGTATGCCTTCAATGATGGTGGGAGCGGCAGCGCCTCACGTCCTCGTAACAAAGGCGTCGAACTCGCGACGACAAAGTTCATCGCGTTCCTCGACCCGGACAACGAGGCGGTCAACGACGGCTATGCCGAACTGTTCCGCATTATGGAGGACGACTCGCTCGACCTCGCCGTCGGCAGCATGTTAAAGCTCGCCTCGCGTGAAGCGATGATCGAGTTGAATGACCTTGAGCCGGACAGCGTGAAAATCCTCGACGACCCACGGGCTTACTTGCTCGAACATAACTTTAAAGTCCAAAGCATCCAGACGATGGTCATCCGCAAATCGTTCCTCGACGCGAATCACTTGGCGCAAGTCATCGGTGCGGTCGGACAAGATTCGCTCTTCTTCCAAGAGATGTTCTTGCGGGCGGAGCGCGTCGCTCTCGTCGACTTGACGATTCACGACTATTACGCGGCTGTTGCCGGTTCGACGGTGAATACGATCACGAAGAAATATTTCGATAAATGTGTCATCCGCGAGACGGCCCGGGCGAAAGCGTTCGCCCGTGAAGGCGTCCTAGACGCATATCGTGACTCACGTTTCGAATACTTCTTTGAGATGTGGTATTTAGTGTTCTTGCGCCGGAGCCGCCCGGAAGACTTCAACGACAACGTGGAGAAGCTCTACACGATCGTCGAACAATACCGTCCGCTCGAATTGACGCGTCCGCTCGTCAAACAGTTTGTGGAATTGCACGAAGCGGGCCAACAATCTGAATTGAAGCGTCTCTATTTCGACGCGTATTTGTGAGGTGACGGCATGAACAACGAAAACGAGTTCGAAAAAGAGATCGGGTTGTTAAAACAACGGCTCGAGCAACAACAGATAGAAATTCGCCGTCTAAAACACGATGAGCGGCTAGCACGTCAAAAATATCGCCGTCTCGTCCAAAAGTATGGCGAACTATTATATACGTTCGATTGGCTCATCAAAGCGTTCGAACAAAAAGAACAGACCGTGAAAGAATGGTCGCAGAAATATCAGGCGCTCGATCATCGCTATCGTCGTCTCGTCCACTCAAGGGCCGGGAAAGCGATTTTGAAAGTACAGGCGGCCGCAAAACGAATTAAAAAATAAACGGTGAGCGAAGTGGCAGTTGCTGTCACTTCGTTTCGCGGTTAAATCGGTTTACACGGAGGGCATCAGATGGATTGGCAGAAAAAAGCACGGCGCGCCGCCTATTTAGGGGTGCAACGGTCAAAACGTCTCGGGCGTAAAGTGCTCAAGAAGACGACTCAACAGACAGGACAGGCATGGCGTGAAGTCGCACCAAATTGGTATACGCGCTCGCCCCACGTCCATACAGAAGGGACAGACCTCGTGTTCACGAGTGATGAGACTGTCGTCTTGACGTATCGTCCTGACGGAAAGAGCGACGTCGTCGCGATCGAGAAGTTGCTAGAGGAAGGGACGAAGTCATTTATGGCGTCACTTCGCGTCAAACGACGCGATCGTCTCGCACCCGTGCTGCATCTTGAGGTGTATCGTAAAGGTGGCCGTAAACGCCTCGTCACCTTGCATGATGGAGACAATGAAGAAGTCGTGCTCGGCGTAGGCGAACAAATTGTACGAGCTCATCTCGAAATTAATGGGACAGGCGCGTTCAGCATCATCGACATCCGCCTCGGTCAAGTACCGATTTGGCAAGGGGAAGGGCTCGCGGCGAACGTGGCGCTCGAGGCGTTCGATTTCGTTCGTCCGCTCACGGAAGAGACGCTCCAATCGATGACACCTGAGCGTGCCATCGCCCGCTTTGAGGACGGGACGCTCGTGGTCGAGGCAAGCGGCAACCAGTACGCCCATTATGGCGTCGGTGAGGTGGCGTTGCCGCACGTTGATACTGAGCGCGGCATCGATTTCCCGACCGGGGACATGGATGACGACTTGTACCGCTTCTACTTTAAAGGTGAGGCGGACGGGACGGTAGACGCTTCACTGTTTATCGCGACGTATACGCAAGCGGGACGGGACCGTCTCATCGAAGTGCCGCTCGGATTGAGCGGTATCGTCCGCATCGCGCCGTCGCACCGCTCAATCCGTTATTTCATGCGGGTGAGCGGCCAAGGCAACTTGCGGGAGATGCACGTCGGCATGATCCGTGAGAAGAGCGTCCGTAAAGAGGACATATTCTCGCTCAAACCGTCGATGTGGACGATCCCGGCACCGGACGTGATCAAGTTGAAGGCACGGGACAATCAGCTCGTGATCGACTTGAAAGGGGAAGATGACAAGCGCCGGTACATCTCGTACGCAGAGATGAACAACAGCTTCAAAAAACTTCCGACCGAGTTCCCATACGAAGTGAAACCGAACTGCCGCTACCGCGTCACGGTCGACGGCGAGGCGGGGGAAGGGACGAACGTCGTCCTCTATCTCGTCGCCTATTCAGCGACCGAGCGCCAAATCATGCAACAAGTTCAAATCGGCAGCGAGAAAGTGTTCTACTTCGACCGTTCGATTCGCTTCTTGCGCTTCGCCCTCCGTGTTGACGGGAAAGGCGAGGCCCACGTCGACCGGATCCGAGTCGCCGAAGAGCTCGTCAGTGACGGGACGGAACATCCTGACTTTAAAGACGTGCGGGAGGCCAGGTTCTTCGCGCCGAAACCGCGCGAGCTCCACGAGTTGAAAGTCGCAGCCATCTTCGATGAGTTCACGATGGCGTCTTATGAGCCGGAATGCCAGCTCATCACGTTCACACCAGACGACTGGAAGTCGACGTTGCTCGATGAACAGCCGGACGTCTTGATCGTCGAGTCGGCCTGGAAAGGGAACCGCGGGGCGTGGGAGAAGAAGATCGTCAAATATGGGACGAACACGTGGGAAGAGCTTGACGCCTTGCTCGCGTGGTGCCGCGTCCAAAACATCCCGACCGTGTTCTGGAACAAAGAAGACCCGATCCATTACGACCGCTTCATCGAGACGGCAAAACGGTTCGATTACGTCTATACGACTGACTTGAACCGTGTCGAGGACTATAAGCGCGATTGCGGCCACGACCGTGTCGACGCGCTACCGTTCGCGGCCCAGCCGAAAGAGCATAACCCGATCCGCCTGCCGGGCACGCGCGAGCCGTATGCGAGCTTTGCCGGTTCGTATTACGCCAACCGTCACGAGTCGCGTAAAGCCGACATGGACCGCCTGTTCGCTGCGGCTGACAAATACGGGCTCGTCATCTACGACCGCAACTATGCGATCAACCAGCGCGGGGAGAGCGACCAGCTCCAGTTCCCGGAACAGTTCCGTGATTCGATCCGCGGCAGCTTGAAGTACAATCAGATCGCGAAAGCGTATAAAGGCTTCAAAGTCATGTTGAACGTCAACTCGGTCAACGATTCGCCGACGATGTTTTCGCGCCGTGTGTTCGAAGGGCTCGCCTGTGCGACGCCGGTTGTCAGCACGCGCTCAATCGGTGTCGAGGCGATGCTCGGCGACTACGTCTTCCTTGACGACGGCGAGTCAGATCTAGATGAGACGTTCCGCCGTCTCATGACGGACGAGGCGTTCTATGAGGACGTCGCGATCGGCGGGATGCGTCACGTGCTGACGTATCACACGTACACGCAGCGTCTCGCGAAGATCGCTCAAGACGTCGGCATCCCTTACCGCGTCGACAACCCGAACGTCGCCGTCTTGGCGTTCGTCCGCTCAAAACAAGAAGCGGACCACGTCGTGAAACAGTTCGAGGCCCAAAAGTATGTGCATAAGAAACTGCTCATCTTCCTCGACAAGTTCGAGGATCATATCGACGTGTACAATGCGTATAACACTGAGTCGATCTCGACGTTCATGCGTAGCTACCTCGACCACTATACGTCGCTCACCGAGATCTTGGACACGTTCGACTGGGTCGCGCATCTTGACCCGGCCGATTACTACGGTCCCGACTACTTGGCCGACTATTTGCTCGCGGCCCGCTACGCGGACGCCGACATTTTGACGAAAGCCGACTATTATTCATATGAAGGAACGTTGCAAAAGCATGATCAAGACGAATCGTTCCGTTACGTGTTCGATGCGATCCCGTCGCGTTCGATGATCAACCCGGCGGCGCTTCGTTTCGACACAGTCGAAGCGGCGCTCCATCGTTTCGAGGCCGACGCGAGTTTACGTGACCTCGCGCGCTCAGGGAAACGTATCTTTAGCGTCGACCCGTATCAATATGTGAAAGGCGGCGTCTCGATCGATGAGGCGTCTCGACAGGAGGTAACAAGATGAAGCAGCAGAAGCTTCGGATTTTAGTGTATGGGGACGTCAACTTGAACTTGATCGACGGATCGGCCATCTGGCTCACGTCGGTCGTCCACATGTTGAACCAAGACCCACATATCGAGGTCGACGTCTTATTGAAACGTTCGATCGTCAAACCGGAAGTGACGGCCTCGATTAAACAGCTCGACCGCGTTCGTTTCATTGACGTCTTCACGAAAGATTCGGGCAAGCAAGACGAGCCGTACTATGAGAAGAAAGTACTGCAACCAAATGAAGCGGCCCAGCTCATCCATGAGCTCGTCCAGACCCACAACTACGACATGGCGTTCATCCGCGGTTTCCAACTCGCCTACGAGCTCACGTCATATGAAGAGACGATGAAGAAGACGTGGACGTATATCACGGACTTCACGCATGATCAGTCCGAGGCGTCGCAAGAAGAGCTCGCTCGTCTCAAGCAGATTGCCGGGCTTTCGGCCCGGATGCTCTGTCAGACGGCCGAGATGAAGCAATATTTTGAGACGTTCCTCGGGACGCCGCGCCCGTTCCTTATCCTTAACCCGATGATTTCGAACATGCGCGACGAGGAACCGACGTTCAAACGCCAACACAAGCGGCTCGTCTATACGGGCAAGTTCGCCCCGCTCTGGTATTCGTCGGAGATCCTTGACGCCTTTGAACGGTTGCGCGTGCGCATGCCGGACGTCGAGCTGAAAGTCGCCGGCGATAAGTTCAACCAGGATCCGAACAACCCGAACTTCCGTAAAGACGTGACCGCGCGTCTGCAGCATGACGAAGGTATCGATTGGCTGAAAGGGATTCCGCGCGCGGACGTCGAGACGTTGATCGCCTCGAGTGATATCGGTCTCTCGTGGCGCCACCCGGACCTTGACGCGAGCTTAGAGCTGTCGACGAAACTGCTTGAGTACGGTGCGCTCGGCAAGCCGGTCCTCTTGAACCGCAACCCGATGCACGAGTCGCTCCTCGGCTCGAGTTATCCGCTCTTCGTCAACTCGGAAGACGAGTTCGTCGACAAGGTCGAGCTCGCCTTCACCCATCCGGCGATCTACCGCGATGCGGCGACACGCCTCTACAATATGGCGAAGTACTATACGTTCTCGAACACGTACGCGCGCTTGCGCGATGCGATTTGGGAGATGCGTCCAACGACCATCTTGTTCGCCGGCCACGATTTGAAGTTCATCCGCATGTTCATGGAGCGCTTCGAGCAAAATCCGAGCTATCGTGTTATCGTCGATGAGTGGGAAGGGCACAAGATTCATGATGTCAATCACAGTAAGGCTTGTCTCGCCGAGGCGGACGTCATCTTCTGTGAGTGGGGTCTCGGCAACGCCGTCTGGTATTCGAATCATAAACTGCCGCACCAGCGCCTGATCGTCCGGATTCACCGGCAAGAGAAAGAGACGCCGTTCCCGACCGAATACAATCTCGACAATATCGACCGGATCATTCTCGTCTCACCGTACATGCTCGAGGAGATGTCACGTCTCTTCCACATCCCACGGCACAAAATGACGATGATCTATAACGCGGTCGACGGGGCGAAGCTACGAAAACCAAAACAGACGGACGCGTTACCGTTCCGCCTCGGCATGATCGGTATCAACCCGAAACTAAAACGTCCCGACCTCGCCCTTGACGTGTTAGAGAAGTTGCTCGAGCAGGACGACCGTTATCACTTATTCTTTAAAGGGCATCATCCGAGCGAAGTTTATTGGATCGCGAAACGGGAAGAAGAACGAACGTACTACGAGACGTTCCTCGCCCGGATCGAGGAAGCACCGCTCAAAGGGCACGTCCATTTTGACGGGCATGGCAACGACGTCGATGACTGGCTGCAAAAGATCGGCTTCGTCTTGTCGATGAGCGACCTCGAGAGTTTCCACTTGTCACCGGCCGAAGGAATGGCGTCAGGTACGTATCCGCTCATCCGTCATTGGACGGGCAGCGAGACGATCTACCCGGACGAACTGCTCGTCGATGAACCGCTCGCGATGGTCGACACGATTTTGTCATATAAAGATCAGCCGTCGCGCCTCGTCGAGGACGCAACGCCTTATCAACAGTACGCACTGAAGCACTTTGCCGTCGATCAGCTGTTTCCGAAGCTGGAACGGGTCGTGATTGGGGAAACACCGGCAACATTGTCATGAAAATGTAATTGCGTCCCTGATTTGTTCAAGAGTATAATGAGTATTGTTTTATTATCGATTATGAACTAAACTGATGGGCATGCGCTTCAACAGAAATGCATCAGAAACATTTGGAGGTTACTACACAATGAAAGTATGTACAGTAGGTCTTGGATATATTGGATTACCGACTTCGGCCGTGTTCGCCAACTATGGCGTCGACGTCGTCGGCGTTGATATTTCGCAACACGTTGTTGATAAATTGAACCGTGGCGAAATCCACATCGAAGAGCCAGGTCTTGGCGAAATGGTGGCGGACGTCGTCGCTAAAGGCAAGTTCCGGGCGTCACTCACGCCAGAGAAAGCAGACGCGTTCATCATCGCGGTACCAACACCGAACAACGATGACGAGCACAAGTCATGTGACCTCACGTACGTATTGGATGCGACACGTAAAGTATTGCCGTTCGTCGAGAAAGGCAATGTCATCATCGTCGAGTCGACGATTGCGCCACGCACGATGGACGATTTCGTGAAGCCACTCGTCGAAGAAGCTGGATTCGTCGTCGGCGAAGACATCTTCCTCGTTCACTGCCCAGAGCGCGTCTTGCCTGGTCAAATCTTGCATGAGCTCGTTCACAACAACCGTATCGTCGGTGGGATCACGCCGGCTTGTGCTGAAGCAGGCGCTCGCGTCTACGGCACGTTCGTTGAAGGCGAAATCGTCAAGACGGATGCGAAGACGGCAGAAATGTCTAAATTGATGGAAAACACGTTCCGTGACGTGAACATCGCGCTCGCGAACGAACTCGCAAAAGTTTGTAACGACCTCGACATTAACGTTCTTGACGTCATCGAGATGGCGAACAAACACCCGCGTGTCAACCTTCATAGCCCGGGTCCAGGTGTCGGTGGACACTGTCTCGCGGTTGACCCGTACTTCATCGTCGCGAAGTCACCGGACCTCGCGAAAATCATCAACTTGTCACGTGAGACGAACGTCTCGATGCCGGCTTACGTCGCAGATAACGTCCAGAAGTTGACGGACGGAATCGAAGCGCCAAAAGTGGCAGTCTTCGGTGTGACATACAAAGGGAACGTCGACGACATGCGCGAAAGCCCAGCGGTCGACATCTGTGAAATCTTGCTTGACCGTGGCGTCAACATCTCTGTCCATGACGGACACGTTGAAAAGTCGACATCAAGCCGCTTTGACCTCGTGTCAAAAGAAGAAGCGCTTCAAGATGCGGACCTCGTCCTCGTCCTCGTCGACCACAACGAATTTAAAACACTCGACTTCGCAGAACTCAACTCGACAATGCGTCGTCCGATGATTTTCGATACACGCAACATCGTGAAACCTGCGGGCGAAGATGTGACGGTCGTGAACTACGGAAATCTCTATAAATACACAAAGGAAACGAATCTCGTTCTTTGATTCTGGTGAATGAACATGTTTAAATCCGCGAAAGCTATCTTTACAGAGCTGAAGTCGAGCATGTACTTGATCTTCCGTCTCGCAACTTATGAGACGAGAAGTAACAACTCGATGCAGTACCTCGGATTTTTATGGGAGTTCGTCACACCGTTATTGCAGATTGGAGTTTACTGGTTCGTATTTGGATTTGGTATTCGAAGCGGCAGGCCGATTGATGGCGTGCCGTTTCTGCCATGGCTCGTCGCCGGGATCGTCGTTTGGTTCTTTATCGCCTCGGCCATCACCTCTACGGCCCGTTCGGTCTATTCGAAGATCGGTATGGTCTCCAAAATGAGCTTCCCAATCTCGACAATTCCCGCATACGTCTTACTCGCGCTATTCTACCGTCACGTAGCGTTAGTCGGCGTGTCATTCATTTTGATGTGGGCGTTCGGGTATCCGATGGGACTGCACTCGCTCTGGTTTATTTATTTGGCAATCAGCGCACTCGCGCTTCTCTATTCACTTGCACTCATCACGTCCGCTCTCACGACAATCGTCCGCGACTTGCAGAATTTGCTGCAATCGATGATGCGGATGTTGATGTATTTGACACCGATTTTCTGGGTACCACCGGCGAATCTCGCGAATCTCCTTCAAATCAACCCGCTTTACTATTTGGTTGAGGGATATCGGTCGATGTTCCTTGGGTCTGACTGGTTAGCAAATAACTGGGCTTACGGCCTCTATTATTGGGCCATCGTCATCGTTCTCTTCTTCGTCGGGTCGATGATTCACTTACGTTTCCGTCGACACTTCATCGATTACATTTGAGGAGGACATTATGTACCAGGTTAAGTTTGAAAATGTCTCGAAACGATATACGTTGTACAATAAACCGATCGACAAGTTGAAAGAGATTTTCTTCAGCAAAGCGGCCGGCAAACAGTTCTACGCACTCCGTAACGTCACCTTCGAAGTGCCGCCCGGTGAAGTCGTCGGGATTATCGGCATCAACGGGTCAGGGAAGTCGACGATGTCGAACTTGCTTGCCGATGTGATGCCGCCGACCCACGGGAAGATCCAGTTGCACGGCAAGACGGCTTTAATTGCAATTTCGTCCGGCTTGAATGGCAACTTGACGGGGCTTGAGAACATCGAGTTAAAAGGGCTCATGCTCGGCATGACAAAACAAGAAATTATTGATTTGACGCCTGCGATCATCGAGTTCGCCGATATAGGTGACTTTATCACGCAACCGGTCAAAACGTACTCGAGCGGGATGAAGTCGCGCCTTGGCTTTGCCATCTCGATCAACGTCAACCCTGATATCCTCGTCATCGATGAGGCGCTTTCGGTCGGTGACCAAACGTTTGCCGACAAGTGCTTGGCCAAGATGAACGAGTTCAAGAAGCAAGGGAAGACGATTTTCTTCATCAGCCACTCGGTCTCGCAAGTCCGCCAATTTTGTTCGCTCGGTCTTTGGCTCGAGTTTGGCGAAGTACGCGAGTACGGACCGGTCAACGAAGTGCTCAGTGAATATAACAAGTTTTTGAAATGGTTCCGCAGCCTCTCTAAAGAGCAGCAGGACAGCTTTAAAGCTGACAAGCTGAAGCGCCGGACGACGGTCGTCAATGAGACCGAACTCGGAGAGACCTACATCTTGCCGGCCCATTCAGAAGAAGTGTTGAAGAATCATCAAGCAGTCTCGATGTCGAGCTGACGAGGTGAATCCGAGAGGAGGAAGCACGTCCGCTTGAGGACCGTGCAAAACGACCTATGAAAAAAGTAATGACTGTATTTGGGACGAGACCGGAAGCCATCAAGATGGCACCGCTCGTATTGGAATTGAAAAAACGTGAAGGCGTTGAACCGATCGTCGTCGTCACGGCGCAGCACCGTCAAATGCTTGACCAAGTGCTCGAACTGTTCGAAATCAAACCGGACTATGACCTCGATATCATGAAAGACAAGCAGACGTTATACGATGTGACGTCACGCGTCCTAAAAGGGATGGGTGAAGTCATCGCCGAGACGAAACCAGATATCGTGCTCGTCCACGGTGACACGACGACGACGTTCGCCGCTTCGCTCGCAGCGTTTTACAACCAAGTCGCGGTCGGCCACGTCGAAGCGGGTCTTCGGACGTACAATAAGTACTCGCCGTTCCCAGAAGAGATGAACCGTCAGTTGACGGGTGTCATGGCTGACTTCCACTTCGCGCCGACAGAGACGTCGAAAGGCAACCTCCTTCGTGAAGGTAAAAATGAAGACACGATCTTCGTCACAGGAAACACGGCTATCGATGCGCTTAAAACGACGGTACGCGACGACTATGCGAACGAGTTGCTCGACTCGATCCGTTCACAAGGTCGCCGCCTCGTCCTTTTGACGGCTCATCGCCGCGAGAACCTCGGCGAGCCGATGCGGAACATGTTCCGTGCCGTCCGTCGCTTGATCGAAAAATATGAGGACATCGAAGTCGTCTATCCGGTTCACATGAACCCGGTCGTCCGTGAACTCGCGAACGAGATATTGCATGACATCGACCGTGTCCATTTAATCGAACCGCTCGACGTGTTTGACTTCCATAACTACGCTTCGGCTTCGTACTTGATCTTGACCGATTCAGGTGGCGTCCAAGAAGAAGCGCCTTCGCTCGGCGTACCTGTCCTCGTCCTTCGGGATACGACAGAACGTCCGGAAGGTGTCGCTGCCGGCACGCTCAAGTTGGCTGGCGTTGAAGAAGAAGTGATCTATTCGCTCGCGGATGAATTGCTCTCGGACGCGACGGCGTATGAGAAAATGTCTAAGGCATCAAACCCTTATGGTGATGGAGAAGCGTCACGACGTATCGTCGATGCGATCCTTGCCAACTGAATAAACAAGTTAAGAGTTGTCTTGTGCGTTGCACAGCAACTCTTTTCTATATCATCATCTCGAGATTTGGAGGAACTGACATGACGTCAACGAAACGGATTCGTCCGGCGATTTATCATTACTACCCACGCGGAACACATAAAGACCATCTCTCGATGCGCGAAGAGGACTATAAAACAGAAGTTACGTTTCTCCCGAAAGCAGAAACGGACTCGATTTACGTTCAACTGTTTGATTTGAAGTTCGAGATCCCGCCGTCTAAGATTTTTTTAACGGATGCTAAAATTGAGCCGGGTGAAGAGATTGGGATTAAGACAGAGATTTTTGTGGAAGGCAATAAAGGGATTGCGTTTGAACTGTACTTTATGCAATATGGGGCTGAAGAGCGGTTGTCTAACAAACGGTTTCGTTTAACGCTTGAGCCGGGGATGAATCAAGTGAGCGAAACAGTGAAGCGGATCGAAGACGCAAAATATTTCAAAATGTCTTATAAATACGTGGTCGAGACGCTCGAACCGGTCACGATTCGCCTAGACGACTTATACGTCACGTTCACCTAAGCTAGGCGTGTCGATTTTTCAGGGAGAAAGGAACAAACAGGATGCTATTCAGTTCCACGGTTTTTTTATTTTACTTCTTACCAGTCGTTTTGTTGCTGTACTTTATATCGCCGCGTTGGATCAAGAATGCGTTGTTGCTTGCCGCTAGTCTGTTCTTCTATGCCTGGGGTGAGCCGCGATTCGTATTAATCATGCTCGCTTCGATTGCGATGAACTACGTCTTCGGCTTGCTCGTTGACAAGTACCGTCATCAAGAGAAACAATTGAAGTGGACGATGGGAGCGATGGTCGCGGGTAACCTCGCCATGCTCGGCGTGTTCAAGTACGCGAGCTTCTTCGTCGAGAACGTCAACACGATTTTTGGCTTCTCATTGAACGACCCGGAGATTCCGCTTCCACTTGGGATTTCATTCTTTACCTTCCAGGCGATGAGTTACGTCATCGACGTCTATCGTCAAGACGGACGGCTGCAACGAAACATTTTTGACTTGGCACTCTACGTCTCGTTCTTCCCGCAGTTGATCGCGGGTCCGATCGTCCGTTACCAGACGGTCGCCGACGAGATTGTCGAACGCCGGGAGACGATCGATGATTTTGTCTCGGGGATTCAACGTTTCGTCATCGGTTTAGGGAAGAAGATGATCCTTGCGAACAGTGCCGGCTATATTGCCGATCAAGTGTTCTCTCAACCGCCAGGGGAGTTGTCAACGACTCTCGCTTGGATTGGGATCATCGCCTACTCACTCCAAATTTACTTTGATTTCTCCGGCTATTCAGATATGGCAATCGGGCTCGGTCGGATGTTCGGTTTTCACTTCCTGGAAAACTTCAACTATCCGTACATCTCGACATCTGTGTCAGAATTTTGGCGCCGGTGGCACATTTCACTCGGTAGTTGGTTCCGCGACTACGTCTATATTCCGCTTGGTGGAAACCGGAAAGGGAGTTTGATGACGTATCGTAACCTGACGATTGTTTGGCTCTTGACCGGTGTCTGGCACGGAGCGAGTTGGACGTTCATCGCTTGGGGTCTCTATTACGGGATCTTCATCATGCTCGAACGGGCGTTTCTTGGCAGATGGCTCGCCGTATGGCCAGCTTGGCTTGCCCGGACGCTCACGCTGTTCATCGTCGTCGTCGGTTGGGTATTCTTCCGTGCCGACAACTTCGAATACGCGATTGACTATCTACAAGTCATGTTCGGCCTGCATGGCGGCGAACTGTTCGACCAGACGGCTTACTTCTATCTCGTCCAATACGGGGTCGTTCTCGTCATTGCGATGATTGCAGCGACACCGTTGCCGAAATATGCCGTCGCATACTTCTTACGTCACGAGACGGACAGCGAACGGACAGTACTTGCGATGAGCGCAGGATTGGCGCGAGTGACATATATCTTGTTCATTTTTGCCGTGTCAATCTCATACGTCGTCTCGAGTACGTTTAACCCGTTTATCTATTTCCGGTTCTAAGGAGGACTGAACATGAAACGCTTGTCATCTACTGAACTTAAACATGCGAAAAAGAGAAAGTTGTCTTGGGTGACAAACAGTATCCTCTTTTTCAGCTTTATCGGTATTTTGTTTTACGGGTTCGCTGTCTTTGCGTTCGGCACAGAAGAGGACACGTCTGATATTGAAGGACGCGCTTTAGAACAGCGTCCTGAGTTTTCGGTCTCGACCTTTTTAGACGGGACCTATATGGAGACGTTCGCATCGTCTGCGAACGACCAAGTCTTCCAACGTGATTTATGGATTGAAGGCCAATCGTGGTTTCAACGTAACGTTCTTCGCCAAGCGATGAACAACGGGGTAATAAACGTCGACGGGATGCTATTGTCACCAGAGACGAATGCGAGTGAATACTCGAGTTTCGGTGAATTTTTAAAGGATTTGAAAGTCGAGATGGATGAAGCGGACATCCCGGTCTACTTCGCCTCGGCTCCGAGTAAGCCGGTCTATGCGACACGGAGAGACCTGTTCCCTCCATACGTCGAGAGCGTAGACGCGGCGAACCGGGACGAGCTCCACCAACGGATTGAAGAAGCGGACATTCCGTTATTTAATCTTGAGGAGCGGCTCGGCGAGTATGAAGGGGAAGACATCTACTTCATGACCGACCACCATTGGCGGGCTGAAGGGGCGTTTAAAGCGTATGAACAAATCATGCGCGATCTCGGTGAGCAGTTTCCGGGCGCGGACGCGCTCAGCTTGAGCGACATGGAGACGAAAACGGTCGACGGCCCGTTCTATGGGTCGAGCGCGCGTGAGATTTCGATCTCGTACGTCGAAGAGCCCGATACGTTCACGTATCTTGAACCAAAAGACGGCTTTTCGACGACGGTCTGCCGAAATGGCGATGACTGCGGGTATGAAGTGTTAGACCGCGACGTCTTGAACAATACGACCGACTTCACGAACTATTACAACTTGTTCATGGGCGACAATTACGCCCAAGCGACGATCACTCAAGAAAACCCTGATAACGATTATCATTTACTCGTCTTGAAAGACTCTTACGCCAACCCGGTACTCGGCTATCTCGGCGAGTCATTCGGGCAAGTCACCGCGCTCGATGTCCGTTATTTCGAGGACTATCCGGTCGATATTACTGACTATGCAAGAGAGAACGATGTCGATGGCATCTTGTTCCTTCATAACGACCGCATCTCAGGGTTAGGTTCGACGTACCAAGAAGGTTTGTAAAAGGAGATGAGTGTATGCGTATCCTAGTCCCCGTCTTCTTTCACGCACCGATGGGCGGGTTGCATCATCATGTGTTAGCGACGACCCGGCATGTGCTGCGAGCCGGGCACGAGGTCACGATCGTCTGTAAGCCGGGACCGTTTGCGGGCAAAGCGCGTAACTTAGGTGCTCGTGTCATCACGACCGATTATCAGACGAATGATGTTCACCGCTTACTCCGACAACTTATCAAGGAACCGTTCGACTTCGTCTATGCCCACCCGTTCGATTCGAGGCAAATCGGGCTCGCCGTCGCCGAGGTCCAACACATCCCGTTCGTGCTCGTCATTCACGGGATGTATGACGACGACTTGCCTTACTATATCGATCAGACGAGTCATGTCATCGTGGTGGCGGAAGCGATCGCGAAATATTTGATTGAACGGTGCGCGAGCGTTCACGATAAAATGACGGTGCTCATGAACGGTGTCGATGAAAGCTATACGATAACGCCGCAACCGATGCCCCGTGACCGGATTCGCGCCACGTTCGTATCCCGAATGGACGCGGATATGGTATTTCCGTTAGACGTACTCTTAGACGGGGTCGGCGATGAGCGGATACAGGACGTGCCAATCGATTGGACGTTTGTCGGAACAGGGACGCAACGGGAAAAATATGAGGCGCGGTTTGATGACGAGCTCGAGGGGACAAATCAGTCGATTCATTGGGCCGGTTGGTTGGAGTCAGATGAAGTGGCGGACAGGATGCGTCAATCCGACTTCGTCGTCGCTCCGAGCCGGGCAGCGATCGAGAGCTTAGCGCTCGGTCGACCGACTATCGCGGCCGGCAGCAAAGGCTATCACGGTCTCATTACAGAAGACACATGGGTAGACGCGGAAGCGACGAACTACGGCGGCATCGGTACCCGTCATGCATCATATCGACGAGGTGCGCTCGGCGACGAGGTGCTCAAACTTCTAGACGTCGAGTTCCGTCATCGCACCGCAGCCTTTAGCGCCTCGCTCGCGAAACGTTATGAAGACGAAGTGATTCAAGAGTGCCTGATGTCATTATTCGACCGTGTCGTCAAAGAAGGGCCGCGTCCGTCCCCAATCGATTATGCGGCCGCGCGGTATGAACAGTTGCACCTTCATCGGGCCAACGCCTTACTGGCAAGACGATTGTCGGCCCGAGACGAGAAGCTGAAACAGCTGCGCAACGATATAGAAGAATGATAAAAAGGTGTACTGTTTCGATTAACCGAAACAGTACACCTTTCTTTATTGATTACGCCCCATGAGGAGTAAGACGAGACGGTCCGAGCGAAGACAAGTAGCGAATCGCTGCCCGCAAACAAGTCAACTGTTCATCGTACGTTTGGTTCACGTGGTAACAGGAAGAGGGGAGCGTGAGTGAATCGAATTGACCCGTGTGCTGTAAGCCATCATGGTTGTCCCACAATTTTGTAGGATAAATCACGAATTTGTAAAGTGAGTCGTCAATCCCGACCACTTCAATCTCAGCAAACAGCTGAGTATCTCGTTTATACAAAAAGCGAGTCGATCCGAATCGTTCATGCTCCATGATAACATCCCATATCCTTCCTTAATAAACCTTATTATTTTCATTATAGACTATAAAATGGGTTTTTTAAAACCTCATTTTTCATATAATGGCAATGATTTCGACGTATCTAATAAGGTGACTCAGGTTAATATGTTGGAAACGAAGCATCTATTTCTTTCTGATGGATTAGACTATCGTAATCCGATTCGTGCTAAGTAGGATGATACAA
The DNA here is from genome assembly GCF_004337195.1 of Exiguobacterium sp. SH0S7. Classification (NCBI taxonomy): domain Bacteria; kingdom Bacillati; phylum Bacillota; class Bacilli; order Caryophanales; genus Exiguobacterium; species Exiguobacterium sp. SH0S7. The sequence goes on along the minus strand of NZ_SJVA01000017.1, from coordinate 12,783 downwards.
TGAGAGGTGAGAGGCAGGTGACCCCTATGCGACGACATCAGGCGGACGGTACGTATCGGTACGTCCTCATCTTAGGGGCGAAAGTGAACGGGACGGCACCGTCACGGGCGCTCCGAAACCGAATCGACGTGGCGGCTACATACGCGCACCAATATCCGCACGTCAAACTAATCGCTTCCGGCGGGCAAGGTCCGGACGAAGGGATGGCCGAGGGACGCGTCATTGCCCGGGAATTGATCGACCGCGGCATCGACCCGAAACGAATTCACGTCGAAGCCGAATCGACGTCGACGTACGAGAACTTTTTATTCAGCCGCGACGTATGGGCAGGCGAGACGGGACTGACGGTCGTGACGAACGACTTCCATGTGCGCCGGGCCCGGCTCGTCGGGAGGCTCTACTTCGGGCTCGTGACGGACGCGCTCTATGCACCGACGCCGGCTGCGGCGAAAGCGAAGTATGTCATCCGCGAACAGCTCGCCTATATCAAGCTGTTCATCAACTATATGCGCTGGAAGTGGCGCCCATGAAAACAAGGACTTAGCGGTTGCTAAGTCCTTGTTCGTCGTGACAGCCGATTTCTTCAGATAACAACTTCCCGAACGCCTCGGCGCCATCGATGTTCAAATGGACGCCATCGCTCTCGAAATAGTCGCCTTTATCAGCGGATACTTCATGCCAGTCAATGAGCGTGACGAAATCGTGCAGTTCGCTCGCGCGCTTGAGCTTTTCGTTCACTTCGCGTTCCCATGGGCGCGGGACATGCGTATTGATGACGTACACTTGATCGGCTGATTCAAACATACCGATCAACGTGTCAAGCTGTTCCATCTTGAAAGCTCCGTTCGTGCCGAGGTGGAGGAAAACGACATGGCCGGGGGCATCGAATTCACGATAGCCCTCGGCGACATCTTGCGCGTCATGGACTTGGCGACCGACTTCGGCGTCGATTGTCATGTTCGGGAACGTGGTACCGAGATACTCGTTCAAGCCGAGCAAGACCGAGTCGCCGATGGCAAGGGCTTGCGGACACGACTCGACCGGCCGTTCGGCCGTCGTTTCTTTTGGCTTCGGCTTCGGTGCTTTGACGACCGGGAGCTCGTGTTGCCGGTCCGAGTTATCCGTGAACGCGAGGATCGTCAAATTCCCGACAAGGACGAATGACAAGACCGTTGCGATTGTGATCGCGAACAGTCGAGCCGGTTTGATGTTGCGAGTCGGGATCAGGTTGCGGATGACATGGCGGAACCCGTTACGGCGAATCGGCGTCTCGATGTAGCGGTAAGACACTTCAGCGATGAGCAGCGTGACCATGACTTGACCGAGTGCGAGAAGGGGATTGAACGAACTGATCCGCTCAAGCGGGGTCGTCAAGATGATGACCGGGTAGTGCCATAAATAGATGCCGTACGTCCGTGTCCCGATCAATCGAAGCCAAGCGCTTCCAAACAGACGGGACCAGAGCGTCGACGGATGGGCCGTCGCGGCGATCAACACACCTGACGCCACGGCGACGAGCAAGAAACCTCCATAATAGAGGAACGCATCATAAGCGTTCGCTGTCATCATGACTGTGACAAGCGTTATGAGCGCTCCGGCACCACCGACGTTCAAAATACGAAGGCCTAGCGCTGGCATCTCGCGCTTGAACGCATCCGGACGCCAACCGAACGCGAGCAACGCCCCGATGAGGAGCGCGAACAGGCGCGTGTCGGTACCGTAATAGACACGGCTCGGGTCGGTCCCGGGTGTGAAGCTGATCGCCATCCAAACGGTGGAGGCGAGTAAAACGATGCCAGTGAGCTGGAGGAAACGCTTCTTCACGGTCAGCCCAAAGATCAACAGCAGCGGCCAGACCAGGTAGAACTGCTCCTCGATCGAGAGCGACCACAGGTTTTGGAGTGGTGACGGCTTGCCAAAACTCTCAAAGTACGAGACGTCGTGGAAGATATACCACCAGTTGTTCACGTAGGCTAGCGCGGCTAGTGTGTCTTGGCGCACCGTATCAAGCAGTCCGCGCTCGAACAACGTGACGTACGCCATGACGACCGAGAGCATAAAGACGAGCGCCGGCAATAGGCGCCGGAACCGGGCGATATAAAACCGTTTCAAATTGATCCGTCCGTGTTTTGCTTGCTCGCGAAGCAAGATGCCGGTGATCAAATAACCGGACAGGACGAAGAATAAGTCGACGCCGAGGAAGCCGCCGGGTATGTATGGTGCGTTCAAATGAAAGAGTATGACTGCAAAAACGGCGAACGTGCGCAGGCCGTCGAGACCCGGCATATACGTTGCTTTATGGTGTAAGGGCTGCATGACCCCACTTCCTTTCTCAAATCCAAGCGGAACGTTTCCCTCATTTGTAAAGGGACCTATACTCCAGTATAGCGAGTGCCAGACTAGAAAAAGTTTCAAATGATTAACATTTTAGCTTCCGAAGTGGAGAATAACAGGGAACGAAAAAAGGGACACGAAGTCCCTAGTCCCGTTACAACATTCCGATAATCGTCCCGCCGATAACGCCAGCGATGACGAGTGCCCAAGGCGGCAGTTTCCAATAGGCGATCATGACGAACAAGAGGGCGGCGAAGACAAAGTCGACGGCGCCGTTCACCGTGCTCGTGAAGATCGGCTGATAGAACGCGGCGATCAAAATTCCGACGACGGCCGCATTGACACCGATCAACGCACCGGCCACTTTTGGATTGCGCCGGAGTGCATCCCAAAACGGCAACGCCCCGAGGATGAGCAGGAACGCCGGCAAGAAGATGGCGAACGTCGCGAGCAGTCCTCCCGGGACACCGTTGATGACGGTCCCGAGGTACGACGCGAACGTGAACAGCGGACCTGGTACGGCTTGGGCCGCCCCGTAGCCGGCGAGGAATGCCTCTTCGCTCAAGAATCCGGCCGGTACGAGCTCGCGCTCGAGGAGCGGCAAGACGACGTGACCACCACCGAAGACGAGGGCACCGGCCCGGTAAAAGCTGTCGAACATGGCGAGCGACTGGCTTTCGATCGCCTCGCGCAAGAGTGGCAAGATGACGAGCAAGGCACCGAACAGACCGAGCAGCGTTGCCCCGAGCCGTTTCGAGAGCGGGAACGTCGCCGACTTGACGTCGAGGTGTTGCGGCTTGAACAGCAAGAACCCGGCGAGCGCGGCCAAGACGATGACGAGCACTTGGCTATACGTCGTCTGCCAGAGGAGCACACCGGCGAGCGCGAAGAAGGCGATGGTCCGCGTCTTAGCGTCCGGTGTCAGCTTGCCGGCCATACCGAGAATGGCGTGGGCGACGATGGCGACGGCGACGACTTTCAAGCCGTACAGCCAGCCCGCGTCGGAGACGTCGAGTCCTGAGACTAAAAGGGCGAACAAGATGAGGGCGATGACGGACGGTGCCGTGAAGCCGATGAACGAGGTGATACCGCCGAGGATACCGCCACGGACGATGCCGATGCCGATCCCGACTTGACTGCTCGCAGGGCCAGGTAAAAACTGACAGAGGGCGACGAGGTCGGCATATGCGCGCTCGTCCATCCATTTCCGGCGCCTTACGTATTCCTCGTGGAAGTAGCCGAGGTGGGCGACCGGTCCGCCGAACGACGTCAAGCCGAGCCGGGTCGATACGAATAAAATCTCCAGTAACGTCTTGAACGTCACACGTTGATTGGCCATTGGTTTCACTCCTTGATCTCTTTGAATAGTTCGTACGCTTTTTGACGGGCTTCGGCCAAGACGACGAGCCCTTTTTCGGTCGTCGTATAGTTCTTGCGGATATGACCGTCGACCAACTCGTTCGTCCGCGCGAGCAGGCCGTCTTGTTCCATGCCGTGCAGGATCGGATAGAGCGTCCCGGCACTGATCGCGTAACCGTGCTCGCGTAGCTCTTCGACCATCCACGCCCCATAAACGGGATGTTCGGACGCATGGTGCAAGATGTGGATATGAATAAAACCAAGAAACAGCTTACGAAGGACGCGGTCTTCCACTTGCTTCATCTCCTTGGAATCGATTTTCGATATCGGGTTTCGTAATCATACTAACAACGAGGAGCGAACCGTGCAACCTGTGAGGTGGGATTTACAGAAACTTAATGTGTGCACATCGGGAGGAATCGATTCGGAAAATATAGGGAATTCATCGAAAATGAGGTAAACTAAAATGTAGAAAAACAGCGTAGGAGGAAATGACGTGACAGAACGAGACAGCACCCATTACAGATCTTTGTTGCGCCATATGCCCCAAGGCTACGTCGAATTCAAAGTCATCTTCGACGGTGCCGGGGAGCCGGTCGATTATGAGTTTGTCGAAGTGAACGAAGCGTTCGAAAAGATGATGAAGGCGAAGCGAAAGCAGTTTCTCGGCGGACGCATCACCGAGCAGTTGAAAGACTTTGAATACAGCGAACGCGAATGGATCGTTCAAGTCGCGCGAGCGGTGAACAACGGGGAGACGATCAAGTTCGAACATTTCTCGCGCCGGAACAAGTCGTGGTATGAACTGTCGGTCTTCAGCGAACGGCCAGGTCACGTCTCGACCTTGTTCCATGACATCACCCCGCACGTCCAAGAGAACAACGCCTTGAAGCAACTCGTCAACGTGTCGCATCGCTTCGTCGCCACGGGCCGGGAACTGTTGATGAACCAACATTTCCTCGACCAGATCCGGGACTTCACCGGTGCGAAAGCGGTGACGCTCAACTTGATGAATGACGATGGACAAACGTACTCGACGGTCGCGATCTCTGGAATCGACGAGCTGCTCGAACGCAGCTTGGATGTCCTCGGCTTCCACCCGGTCGGCAAGAAATGGCCGATGAGCCGGAAACGCATCGAGCTGTTGGAGTTGCCGAGTCCGATCATCTTGGACGAGATCGAACCACTCATGGACGGGGTGTTGCCGAAACGGCTCGTCAAAAACATTTTACGCATCTTCGACCTCGGGCAAGTCATCTTGTTCAAGATTGAAAAAGACGGCGTCTTTTATGGTGATTTGACGATTGTCATGCAAGGGAAGAAGCGGGCCGATCGTCTCGGTCTCGTCGAGCTGTACATCGTCCATATCCTCGAACAGATGACGAAAGTCGACCGTCAAGTCGGTGAGGCGAAAGAATCGATGTTTGAAGGGTTCGCCACCGTCGACCTCGAGTGCATCATGTCATTGACGACGCGAGACGTACTGCATTTGAATAAGGCGTGGGAGCGTGTACTCGGCTTCCCAATCGAGTCACTCGAGAACATGGACTTCATCGGGCTCGTCCATCCTGACGATCAGGTGAAGACCGAAGCGGCCTTTAGTGAGCTCGATACGGCGCGTGAACTGTTCCGGTTCGTCAACCGCTTCCGGACGATCGATGGAGATTACCGCTCGATTGAATGGCATTGCAAAGTCCAAGGCAACTACATCTACGCCGTCGCCAAGGACGTGACCGAACGCGTCCAGCTCGAAGAGGAACTCGCCGAGCGCGACCGTCTGCTGACAAAATTGTCCGACCAGGTCCCTGGCGCCATCTACCAGTTCGAGCTCCGGCCGGACGGTTCGTTCTACTTCCCGTTCTTCAGCCGTGGTTTTGAAGTGTTGACCGGGGTCACGGCGGACGAGGTGAAACGGGATGCGAATCTCGTCTTCTCAAAAATCCATCCGGACGATTATCCGCAAGTGATGGCGAGCATCCAAGAGTCATATCGCAGCTTGACGATTTGGGACGCCGAGTTCCGGGTGTATGCGCCGGACGGGCGGACGAAGTGGATCCTCGGGTCGTCCCGTCCCGAGAAGCTCGCCGAGGGGCACGTGCTTTGGCACGGCTACATCGGGGACGTGACCGAGAAGAAGACGTACGAGATGGAAATCGAGTATTTGAGCTATCACGACCAGTTGACCGGGGTGAAAAACCGCCGCTACTTCGACGAGGCGCTCGTCACGTTCGACGAGCCGGGCTATTACCCGCTCGCCCTCATCGTCGTCGACATCAACGGCCTGAAACTGACGAATGACGCGTTCGGCCACTTGGTCGGAGACCGTCTCTTGATTGAAGCGACGAATATTTTGAAGCGTGAAATCAGTGGTGTCGATACGGTCGCCCGGATCGGCGGTGACGAATTCGTGATCATCTTGCCGAATACGTCGTTATCTGATGCGCAGCAGTTGTCCAATCGATTGAGCCGTTTATTCCTTGAAAAATCGATTGAAGGGTTGCCGATCTCGGCATCGTTCGGAGAAGCGGTCAAAACCGACGGCGCACTGTCGATCATGGACGTGTTCAATTTGGCTGAAGACCAGATGTACCATCATAAAGTGTCCGAGAAGCAGAGCCGCCGCCACTCTTCGATTCAATTGATCATGCGGACGTTGTATGAGAAAATCCCGCGCGAAGAGGCGCACTCGCAGCGTGTCGCCGAGCTATCCGGTCAGCTTGGCGAGGCGATGAACTTGACGAGCAGTGACGTGAACGAGTTGAAGACGGCCGCCATCTTGCACGATATCGGCAAGGTCGCGATCAGCAATGAGATTCTCGACAAAACGGGTGCTTTGACCGAAGCCGAGTGGCGCGAGATCAAACGTCATCCCGAGGTGAGCTACAATATTTTGAGCACTGTCCCTGAGTACGGGACGCTGTCAGAGATTGTGCTGGCGCACCATGAACGTTGGGACGGGAACGGTTATCCAAACGGCATAAGCGGATTTGATATTCCGCTCGCCTCCCGGATCATCGCGCTCGCCGACACGTTCGACGTCATGATGACGGGCCGACCGTACCGCCAAGCGAAGACGCTCGCCGAGGCGCTCGCCGTCATCGAACAAGAGGCAGGTCGTCAGTTCGACCCTGTGCTCGTCGAGGTGTTCTTCCAAAAGATTGTTCCGACGTTACAACGCTAAAAGGCGAGACGCTCTGATGAGTGTCTCGCCTTTTTTGTGTCATGTGAGCGGTCGTTTTTTCAACGCGAAGACGGTCGCCGCGAACACGATGAGCGCCATACCGACCATGACGAGGACAGACAGCGTTGGGAACCGATCGTCATACATGTCGGCGACCCCGCTGTTGAACCAATAGGTCGGCAAGAAGCGTCCGACGAGCTGGAGCGACTCCGGGAGCCACGTCAAGCTGATAAAGGCGCCCCCGGTGATGGCGGCTGCCATCGTGACCGACGTCTGCCAAATGTTCGCCTTGTCCCGATTCGTCGCGAGGACCGCGATGAGTGAACCGATTGCGAGACAGACGAACAAATAGACGGTGAACAACAACGTGAGCACGGGCAGGTGAGCGATGATGTCTTGCCGATAGAGGACGGCGCTAAAGACGAGCAGCATGAGCACGTAGATGAGCCCGACGGCACAAAATGATAAAAACAGCGACCCGACGTAGCGGCGCGGCGTGACCGGTGCCGCGAACAAGCGCGAGTAGATCAATTCATCCCGGTCGTCGGCGACAAAAAGCGGAATGAACTGGAGGAACGCCGACATCATGACGAACGACAACAATCCGAGGAACGCCTGTGTCCGCGCGGTCGTGCCGACACTTTCTTGGAACGGCTCGCTCGAGAGCGTGTAACCGTTCATTGTCTCCGCTTCCGCCAACTCGAGGAATCGCCCTTCGTTAAACTCGCTCGCGACGAGTAGTTGCCGTTCGCGGGAAAGATGGGAGTTGAGCGCCTGTTCGATCAAGGCGGCGTCACTCCCTTCGGTCGCGCTGAACGAGAGCCGCGGAATGTCGCCGGCGAACAAGTCTTCCGTAAAACCGTCCGGGATCGTTAAGACGATATCTTGTCCTTCGAGCAGCGCCTCGTCGGCCTCGTCCGTCTCAAGCGGTGTCACCGAACCGAACCGGCCCGCCTCTTCGATGACCCGGCCCGACAACGAGCCGCCGTCACGGTCGAGAATACCGATCGAGACGTTCAAAGCAGACGTCGAGTTGAGGAACGACAGGACGAGGGCGAATCCGAACACGGATACGAACGTGAACACCCATAACCCTTTTCTTCGGAGCATCCGTTTGGCGACGTGTCTAAACAAGACCACGGAGGCTCACTCCTTTCCACAACAGCAGGCTGATCACGGTGAAGACAGTGACGTGCAGGGCGAGCCAACCGAGACCTTGCCAAAACAAGGTGACGTCCCCGCCCCGGAGCAGCACTTGGAGGATGCCGTCGCGCATAAAGATCGGCATGAACACGTACTTCGCCCACGGTGCGACGCTCAGCGTCACTTGGTCGAATCCAGGCACGTAGCCCCCGGAGAGGATCATGATGATGGCGACGCTACCGTTGACGATCGCGTCTTTCGTACTTCGCGTGACGCGAGGCAGACTAGCGATTATAAATCCGAACGCAGTGCCGTAAAGGGCGAGCGCGGTCCAGGCGAGAAACAACAGTCCGAAGTGGACGTAGTCGAGCGAGAAGCTTCGGTAGACGAAGTGGCTGAACCAAAAGACGAGCACGAGCTGCAGGAAGATGAGCACGTAACGGCTGAACGTGCGGGCGAGCCGGTAGTCGATTGTCTTGACCGGAGCGGCCTGGATCCGGAGATAGCTGCCTTTCATCGGCTGTTCCTCACTGAGCATGCCCGTGATATAGAAAGCGCCGAACAAGGCGGTCATGATCGAAATCGTGACCGTGAAGTATTCGAGCGAGGTCGGGGTGCGGCCCGACAAGTCGACGCTCTCGCTGTCGATGAACGTCTCCGGCTCGAACGGGACGGCGACGCCTGACTCGGCGAGCATGATCTGTTGATTGGCGACGTCGGTATATTGCCGGATGACCGCCTCGAGCACATCGAACTCGATCGTCGTCGGTTCTTCATACAAGAGACGCACGTTTGACCCGTCGAGGTGCAAGATGACGTCGGCATCGCCGTCGTTGACGCCACGTTCGGCAGCGGCGACGCTGTCGTACGGGACGAGGTTGACGAACGCCTTGATGTCATCGTCGGCTAGGAACGTCTCGAGCGGGACGCGATAGTCGTCGGTCGACTGCTCGACATAAGCGACGTCTGTGACCGGGAGTGAGAAGTCGTTACTGAAAATGGCAGACAGCATCGTGCCGAGCCCGAAAATGAGAATGATCGGGAACAGCAACATCCAAAACAAGGTCGAGCGGTCGCGCAGTTGTTGTTTGACATCGTATTTGATGAACGTCCACGTCTTCATGACCGTCACTCCCTTAGCGTCTTGCCGGTCAAGGCCAGGAAGACGGTATTCAAGGACGGGCGGTCGACAGTGATCGACGTGAAGCGGACCTTCGCGTCGTGGAGCACGTCGAGGAGCGGGGCGAGCGGCGTGTCTTTCTCGAGCGACACCTCGATGTACGGCTCATGATACTCGACTTTCTTTACTTGACTAAGTGCGCCGAGCCGTTCGATGAGCCCGGGCGTCAAGGCATCGACTTTGATGCGGGCCGTCTCGAGCGTCATGACTTGGTCTTTCAACTCGTCTTGCGTCCCTTCGGCGATGATCTTTCCTTCGTCGACGATGGCGACGCGGTCGCACAGCATCTCGACTTCCTCCATGTAATGGGACGTATAGATGATCGTCGCCCCGCGCCGGTTCAACTCACGGATGTTCTCGAGAATCGTGTTCCGCGACTGCGGGTCGATGGCGACGGTCGGTTCGTCCATAAAGATGAGCTCCGGTTCATGGACGATGCCGCAGGCGATATTTAAACGACGCAGTAGCCCTCCGGACAGTTCCGGCGGACGTTTCTTTTGGTGAGCGGTCAGCTCGACGAAGTCGAGGGCGGCCTCGGTCTTTTGTTTCGCCTCGGCCGGCTTGAAGCCATAAAGTTCGGCGAAAAATTGGATGTTCTCGAACACGGTCAGCTGGTCATAGACGGAGACGTGCTGCGGGACGATGCCGACGCGTTGCTTGATCGCCTGTTCGTCTTTCGGCATGACGCGGTCAAAGATACGGATCGTACCACTGTCGGCAGGATATAGGTTGAGCATGACGGAGATGGCGGTCGTCTTGCCGGCCCCGTTCGGACCGAGCAGACCGAACAGTTCGCCTGCTTCGACGTGGAGCGAGAAGTCGTTCAAGGCGATCGTTTCCCCGAAACGCTTCGTGACATGGTCGAGTGCGATGATGGACACGTGGACGCAACCCCTTTCAGATGGACGGACAGAAAAAGAGCATACAGAGATTTGTTCCCGTTTGCAGGGATTTTGAACGTGATGACGAATCAATTTATTATAGTCCGATTATTCAGACAATTATAAACAGAGGGAAGTAGGGATTGAGTATGAAAGGGTGGCAGTTCAACAAAGGGGAAGCGGGCGAAAAATTTCCTGACGAGATGGCGTGGGCGTTGTTTTGCACGGTCGAGCCGAAACGGATGGATGCGACGCTCCCGTTTTATTATGACGAGTCGGTGTTCCGCTTCACGAACGGGAAAGAGTCGTTCTATTTTAAAGTCTCCCCAAGCTACCACGAGTTCGAGGTGAACGTCAAAGGCGAGACGGGCGAACTGCTCTACTATCAACTGCTCCGCACCGTCAGTAAAGTCGAAGTGCTCGAAGACCGACGCGATCACGGGGAGCTTTTAATCGTCATGACCGAGGACCGGACCCGGACCGTGACGACGATCGAGCTGACCGTCCGACCGCGGTTTCGTGTGCTCGTCAAAGAGCACTATGTTTGAGTTTTCTTCAGAGTGGTACATTGTTTAGACACGATACCACGAGGAGGAGATTCATATGAAAGACGGACTAAACAAAAAAGTCGACGGTTTCATCGATAAAGCGGCCGGAAAAGCGAAAGAAGCAGTCGGCAAATCGTCGGACAATCAGTCGCTCAAACGTGAAGGCCAAAAAGACCAAGTGAAGGGCACGGCAAAAGAGAAGACGGGCCAAGCCCAGCAAAATCTCGAAAGCCTGAAAGACGAGCGCCGCTAATCAAAATGGAGGACCGCCATGGGGCGATCCTCCATTTTTCATTTCGTCAAAAACACTTGGACGTGAATCGTCGATCCTTGTTCGTTTTTCGCTGTGCCGACCCCGAGATGCGTGAAGCGGCCGTTCAAGATGTTGGCGCGGTGCCCGCTCGAGTTCATCCATGCATCGACGGCTTGTCCAGGATCGCTCGAACCCATATAGATGTTCTCGCCCCAGCCGCGGTAGCTGACGTTGTAGGCGTCGAGCGTGTCACCCGGGCTGCCGTTCTCACGGAGTTGGTGCGAGAACTGACCGGTGCGTGCCATCTCATCGGCCCGGGCTTGAGCGACGCGGTTCGCTTCGCTCGAGGCGGCGAGCGTTGCCAGACCGGCCGCTTGGCGTTCTTTGTTCGTCTCGGACAAGACGCCGCTCGCAGGAGCGGTGAATGTGACGTGTTTCGCCAAAATGTAACCGGTCTTCGTGCCGATGTTCACTTTATACCAACGCGTCGTGCCGGTATAACGGTACGAGCTCGTCTCGAGCTTCATGTCTTTTCGAAGGAACACGACGTTCGACGAGGTCGTGAGCGGGCGCGACTTCAAGTAGACGCTCGACGGGGCGACGTAAGCTGTTTTCTTGAAGGCGATTTCCGCCGTTGACAGTTTGACGTAAGCGGCAGGGACGTAAGCGACGCCAGCCCCCCATTGAATTTTGTACCACTTTGAACCACCGACGGTAAACGACGTCCGGACGGTCATCGTGCCGTAGCGGACAATCTTACCTAAACTTGTCGCCGATTTTGACGGTGTCTTCCGGACGTTGAGTTGACTGATGCCCGTGACAGAACCTTTCGTATTAATAGCTGTTTCTGTATACGCCGCTTGGACGGTGGCCTGTTCGAGCGGGAGTGAAGCTGTCGACGGGCTGAACGTGAGCGCCACGGCGAGTGCGCTTGATACGAGGATGGCAGTTGGTTTTTTCAAGAGGGAAGTCTCCTTTTTTAGTGATCTACCTTCATAATATATCGAAAAGGTGAATATTGGTTTTACCATTGTGTTACAAAAGGCAGACTCGGTTGAGCCTGCCTTCGTTTTACTTATAGAGGAGATAGTTTTTACGGATCGGTAAGAACGCGTCGCGCTCGGCTTCGACTTTATCCATGATCGATTCAAGCGACTCCCCATCGAGGATCATGTCCTTCACGTAGGTGTTACCGGTCAGCTTCGTGATGAAGTCGTTCGCGAGGAACTCGAAGTCGTCCGGGTACAAGTCGTGCGCCACTTTCAACATGGCGATGCCGGTCTTGACCGCTTTGAACTTCGTCGGTTCGGTGACGTACACTTCGACGCCGTGCGACAGCTTGCCCGCATTCTTCGAGAACGTCGGTGTGAACGAGGCGGCGCGGAACGTGACACCTGAAAGGTCGAGCGCGTTCAGCGTCTTAGCGTACTCGTGCGCGTTGATGTACGGGGCGCCGATCAATTCGAACGGTTTCGTCGTGCCGCGCCCTTCGGACAGGTTCGTCCCTTCGAACAGTCCGGTCGCCGGATAGACGTTGACCGTGTCGGTCGTCGGCATGTTCGGTGACGGCATGACGAACGGGAGGCCTGTATCTTCGTACAGCATCGAGCGTTTCCAGCCTTTCATCTTGACGACTTCGAGGTCGGCTTGAAGTTGGTATTCACGGTTGAACAGACGAGCGAGTTCGCCGACGGTCATGCCGTGTTTGAGCGGGATCGGGTACAGGCCGATGAAGCTTGAATAGGCCGGATCGAGCACCGGTCCTTCGACACGGAGGTGGATAGGCTACACTCAATTGGACATAAAAGTAGAGGTCGATTAGACTGAAACAAATTATCCATACGAGGAGAACATCAGATATGCCAAAAAGAGCGCACCGCACCTATACAGATGAATTCAAAGCA
>NZ_SJVA01000016.1:0-43832 GCF_004337195.1 Exiguobacterium sp. SH0S7 | reverse complement strand
CAATTCCCTTGTCTGGTGGCGATAGCGAAGCGGCCACACCCGTTCCCATGCCGAACACGGAAGTTAAGCGCTTCAGCGCCGAAAGTAGTTGGGGGTCTCCCCCTGTGAGGATAGGACGTTGCCAGGCCATATGAAGGACGACCAAGCACATGCTTGGTCGTCTCTTTTTGTATAATTTATGCGTACGGTGTCGGATAAGGAGGATTTTCACATGACTCGAAAGCCTAAAAATAATCCATTCACGTTTATGGAAATGCTTGAACAGCACGTTCGGGAAGGACGTGTGTCGTTTCATGTGCCAGGTCATCATAACGGGACCGTGACAGATGATAGCCTCCCGACAGCATTTAATAAAATCATGCCGTATGATTTAACCGAACTTGCACATCTGGATGACCTTCATCACGCTGAAGGGATTATCCAGCAAGGTGAAGAGGCTCTTGGGACCCTGTATCAAAGTAAGAGTAAGTGGTTAGTCAACGGATCGACCGTTGGCAACTGGAGCATGTTAGCTGCGACAGTCAAACGAGGTGAGCGGGTATACGTCCAGCGAAACTCACATAAATCAGTTTGGAACGCAATTGAATGGTTGGGCTTAGAGCCGATTTTATTAACTCCTGAACTAGAACGGGGCAGCGGTCTGCCGACGGTCGTTTCCCTTCGTACTGTCGAAGCGGCAGTTACGCAATATCCCGGAGGAAAAGCGTTACTGCTTACGTCCCCGACTTACTATGGGGATATGGCAGATGTACGGGCAATCAGTCGTTTTCTGCAGACGTTAACGATTCCCTTACTTGTAGACGAGGCGCATGGGGCACACTTGATTCATCCGAATCTTCCAAACCGCTCAGCGATTTTTGAAGGTGCGAGCGCTGTCGTCCAGTCCGCCCATAAGACACTCCCGGCATTCACGATGGGGGCCTGGATTCACTATAAGGAAGATATTAATGAATCGCGTTTGTTTCATGCGCTTTCTTCCTTCCAAACGTCTAGTCCGTCTTACTTGATTATGGCGTCTCTTGATCACGCTCGAGCTTATCTCGAAAATTTGAGTGACCGAGATTGGTCACTGATTCAAACGAGTCATTTAGCTTTTATTATGGAAATGAGACGTGCCGGTTTCACGATAAAAGTGGGCGACGATTTCACAAAAATGACGGTACTGACTTATCCGAAGAACGGTTTGATTTTTAGTAGACATCTATCTTCGATTGGAATTGATATTGAGCTTGCGGCCGAGGACCATGTGTTATTCTGTCTGCCGTTCCGGGAATTAAAAACGCAAGAGATCCATCATTGGGTGAAGCTGATTAAAAATGCTTCTCAGCATGTCCCGTTCATTGACGAGGATGAAACAATTTATCCGTTTCCGATGACGGAGCCTGTTTCGCGCCTTCATCTTATAAAAGAAGATACACACGTCGTGCGCCTTCCGTTCGATGAAGCGATCGGACGCGTTGCAGCTGAGACGATTATCCCTTATCCGCCAGGGATCCCTTGGATTTTAAAAGGTGAGACCGTGACGGATGAGAAAATTCGTGTGTTAAAAGAGTGGATTTCGTTGGGACGGAACCTCCAGGCGAACAGACATGTTATGATAAAACAAATTGATGTTATCGTAGAGGAGTTTTAAACGTGAAAGGTATGTTCATCACTGTCGAAGGTCCAGACGGGTCTGGAAAGACGACGCAGTTGCAATTGCTGGCTAACGCCTTGACTAAAAAAGGGTATGAGGTTGTTATGACACGAGAGCCAGGAGGAACGAAAGTCGGGAATAGCATCCGGGAAGTGCTATTGTCTCCAGAGCATGACGAAATGACACCACGCACCGAAATGATGCTGTATGCAGCGTCTCGTGCACAAAACGTGGATCAGGTGATTCGTCCGGCCATCGACCGGGGTGCCATCGTTGTTTGTGACCGGTTTGTCGATGCATCCATCGCGTACCAAGGGTATGGTCTTCAGTATGACTTAGAGCAAGTCGTGTCGCTCAATAAGTGGGCGACAGCTGGAGTCACACCCGATTTGACTTTCTTATTCGACTTAAGTCTAGAGCAGTCGAGTCATCGCATGAAAGAACGCGGGCAGTTAGATCGAATCGAGAGTCGGGACGAGGCGTTTCATCAACGCGTCTATGAAGGCTTCTTGACGTTACTTCAACAAAATCCTGGCCGAATGGTCCGAATCGACGCAAGCCAGACGATTGAACTCATCCAAGATGAAGTGTTCGATATCACGATAGAACGACTACACGAAAGAGGAGTGAACGAATTATGAAAATGGTAATCGCAATCGTACACGATAAAGACAGCGCGCGTTTGTCAGACGCTTTAATTGAAGAGGATTTTCGAGCGACGAAATTGGCTACGACCGGAGGCTTTTTGAAGGAAGGCAATACGACGTTCATGATCGGTGTCCCGAAAGAACGCCTTGACGATTTGCTAGGTTTGATCAAATCGAACTGCTCAAGCCGCGATCAAATGATTACGCCAATCTCGCCTATGGGTGGACATGCCGATTCATACATTCCGTATCCTGTTGAAGTCCAAGTTGGCGGAGCGACTATTTTCGTCTTGCCGATTGAAGGATTTCATCAGTTTTAATGGGAATGGTCACACATATGCGATTCCAAGAGTTGACTGAATCACAGAAAGTCGTAGCAAAAGTGATTGAGAATTCGATTGCCGCTCAAAAAATCGGACACGCCTACATTTTTTCGGGTGACTATGAACCTTATCTGATTGAAACGGCCCAATTATTTGCCAAGGCACTTTTTTGTGAAATGCCGAGCGGGGCTGAACCTTGTGGTGTTTGCCGAAACTGTAAACGGATGGATTCTGGCAATATCGTCGACTACATGGAAGTCGAACCGGACGGGGCCAGTATCAAAAAAGAACAAATCCAGCAGCTATTGAGCGACCTGTCATTACGGGGAGCCGAGGGCGATCGTCAAGTATATGTGATCCACCAAGCGCATAAGATGACGACGCAAGCAGCGAACAGTTTATTAAAGTTTTTTGAGGAACCCGGTGTCGGCAAACTCGCTATTTTGGTGACGACGCAACCTCAACTGCTTCTACCGACGATTCGTTCACGGGCACAACACTTAGTATTTCGCCCGATTGATCGGGTTCGCCTTGCTGAAAAACTGGCAGAAGAGATGCAATGCACGAACGATTTGGCACGTCTTGCCCTGACCGTCTATCCGAAATGGGACGATGCGCGCGAGGCACTTCACAACGACTGGTTTGTACAGGCGTACGGGCTAGTGGTACAATTAGTTGAAGTATTGACAAAACGGCCGCAAGAGTTGCTTTTGTTCGCCCAAGAAAAGTGGCTCGGTCACTTCAAAGGGCGCAATGAACTCCGAGTCGGCCTCGAACTGTTCGAAAGTTGGTTGGAGGAAGCTCTCCACTTCAAAGTTCGAACCGATTATGTCCCGGAACTGTTCACGAAAGAGCAGCCGTTATATACGGCTTTCGTAAATGATCGTCCGGTACACAAAATCGTCCATGCCATCGAATTCGTTCATGAAGCGATTCGACGGCTCGAGGCAAACGTCAATCCTCAATTAACGTTCGAACGGTTAACGTTCGATTTGCAGAAGGGATAGGAGAGCGTGCTTGAAGTAGTTGGAGTCCGTTTTAAAGAAGCGGGAAAAATCTATTACTTTTCACCAGGCGAAGCAACGCTTGAACGTGGAGACCATGTCATCGTCGAGACGGTGCGGGGAATCGAATACGGTGAAATCGTCCAAGTTGGTAAACAACTAGGTGAAGACGAAGTCGTCTTGCCGTTGAAAACGATCCTTCGTGTCGCCGATCAAAAAGATGCCGAAATCGTTCAAGACAACCGATTGGCAGCTGTTGACGCTCACGCCGTCTGTGAAGAAAAAATTCGCGAACATCGACTTGAGATGAAATTAGTAGATGTTGAGTATACATTTGATCGTAATAAAGTTATTTTTTATTTCACGGCTGAGGGGCGCGTTGATTTTCGCGAGCTTGTTAAAGACTTAGCGAGCGTGTTCCGGACACGGATCGAACTCCGACAAATCGGGGTGCGGGATGAAGCGAAGCTACTCAGTGGAATCGGTCCTTGTGGTCGAGTGCTGTGTTGTTCCTCGTTCTTAGGCGAGTTTGAACCGGTGTCCATCAAGATGGCCAAGGATCAAAACCTTTCCTTGAACCCTAACAAGATCTCCGGAGTATGCGGTCGTCTCATGTGTTGTCTCAAATATGAGAACGATACGTATGAAGAATTGAAACGAGACTTGCCAGACGTCGGGAAGCGAATCAAAATTCCAGAAGGTGATGGACGTGTCGTCGGTCTCAACATCTTGGATCAGTTGATTCAAGTCGAATTGAATGACCGGACTCGTGTTGTGACGTATACGATCGATGAACTCGTCGAAGTCGGTGCGGTCAAACGAAAACCGTTGAAACAGTGATGGGGTGCTGAGCAGTGGAGAGAATGGATAAAAAAGAAGTTATGATGCGGGTCGATGCCATTGAGCAACAGATGTACGTGTTGACGGAGCATTTAAGCGTGCTCAAAGAACAACTCGCCTATTTGCTTGAAGAAAACCAACATATGTATCTCGAGAACCATCACCTGCGTGAAAAGGTTGAGCAACTTGCAGAAGTCGAAACCCCTGATGGCGATCCGCAAATCGCTTTGTCCGGAAAAGGACAGAACAACTTGGCGGCGCTCTATCAGGAAGGGTTCCATATTTGCAACTTGCACTACGGACAAGTCAGAAAAGATGGCGATTGCCTCTTTTGTATGTCGATGTTAAATAAGCATTAATCGGGGGCGATAGACGGAGGAAATCTCTGTCCGTCGCCTCTGTTGTTATATAGGAGGGAAACAGCGTGACTGTAAAACAAGGGGAGCGCCTTGACGATTTGCTTGGACGCCCCGGTAAAATCATCCAAAGTGATGATGTCTTTTCATTCTCATTGGATGCGGTGCTACTCGCCGAATTCGTTTGGGTACCGATTCAACAAGGAAAGTTGGTCGATTTATGCGCTGGCACCGGCGCAATCCCGCTCTTTTTATCTTATCGGACGAAAGGGACGGTGACGGGCGTCGAGATTCAGCCCCGGCTCGTCGACATGGCGAATCGCAGCATTGAGGTGAACGGTCTCGAAGAGCGGCTTCACATCATCGAAGGAGACGTGAAAACGGCCGCCTCCATTCTCGGCCATGCCCGTTATGATGTTGTGACGTGTAACCCGCCTTACTTTCTGGCCAATGAGACGTCGCTTCGCAATCAAAATGAGCACCATACGATTGCTCGTCATGAAGTTCTCTGTACGCTCGAAGATTGCATTCGTTCGGCAAGTCAGCTTGTGAAGCCAGGCGGGAAAGTCGCGTTCGTCCATCGGCCGGAACGGTTGCTCGATATCGTCACGCTCATGCGGGCATACCGCATTGAGCCGAAGCGGATGCAGCTCGTCTACCCGAAGGCGGGACGAGATGCGAACACATTACTTATAGAGGGGTCTAAAGATGGAAAACCAGGACTCACGATCTTACCTCCGTTTATCGTTTATGAGGAAGATGATACGTATACGAAAACGATGCGAGACATCCTCGATGCGTAACTATTATGCGTATATTCTCGAATGCAGTGACCAAACCTACTATACCGGTTACACGACCGATATCGAAAAACGGGTCACTGTGCACAACGCCGGTAAAGGTGCGAAATATACAAGGGCGCGTCTTCCGGTCAGTCTTCGATACGTCAAGTCGTTCGAGACGAAACAGGAAGCGATGCGGTATGAATGGTCGATCAAACAATTGACCCGCGCTCAAAAACAGCAGCTGATGGAGGGGACGACCAATGAATTCACAGAAAAGTTATCAAACTGAGGGGCCGACGCTTTATGTCGTACCGACACCGATCGGCAACTTAGAGGACATGACGTACCGGGCCGTCCGCATCATGCGTGAAGTCGATTTGATTGCGGCCGAAGACACACGGCAAACGATGAAACTATGTCGTCATTTCGAGATCGAGACGAAATTGGTCAGCTATCATGAGCACAATAAGCAAGTGAGCGGACCCCGTTTAATTGAAGACATTCAAAACGGTAAGTCTGTCGCCGTCGTATCGGATGCGGGCATGCCTGGTATTTCAGATCCGGGGAGTGACCTCGTCCGACTCGCAATCGAGGCGAAGCTGCCAGTCGTCGTCTTGCCGGGTGCGAACGCGGCACTCACGGCACTCGTCGCATCTGGCCTTGCGACAGAACGGTTCTTATACTACGGGTTTTTACCTCGTAAAAAGAAAGAGCGGACCGAAGTGTTGGCTTCCCTTCAATATGAACCGGGTACACTCATCTTTTATGAGGCGCCGCATCGGTTAAAAGAGATGTTGACCGGGGTGAAGGACGTACTCGGTAATCGCGAAATCGTGCTCGGTCGAGAGTTGACGAAAACGTTCGAAGAGTTTTTAAGAGGCACGGTTGAAGAGGCGCTCGCATGGTGCGAGGGCGAGGTGCGTGGCGAATTCGTCGTCATGGTGAGCGGCTCTACAGAGTCGGCACCGACGAGCGACTGGTGGGAAGCGCTGTCGCCTTTAGAGCATGTCGACCGGTACATCGAAGACGGACTCAAACCGAACGCGGCCATTAAGCAAGTCGCGAAAGAGCGTGGCTTGGCACGAAGCGAAGTCTACGATGCGTATCATCAAGTCGACAAAAAAGAGTAAGCAAGGATTCCCTCGCTTACTCTTCGCTGTAGTAGTTCTCGAGCATGTTTTTCAACTCGACGAGAACGCGCTGTGCGCCTTCAGGTGAAAGGATGAGTTTTCCATCAGCCAACTTGAAGTTGTCGTCAGATACTTCGCCTGTCACTTGGCATGTCATGTTCGGTTTGTATTTTTTTAAGATGATTTGTTCGTTGTCGACGTAAATTTCGAGTGCGTCTTTTTCAGCGATACCGAGTGTCCGGCGCAATTCAATTGGAATAACGACGCGGCCGAGCTCGTCAACTTTCCGTACGATACCTGTAGATTTCATTTTATGTTTCCTCCTCCAATGATGTCGAAATCTCATGGTGACATGAATCGTCAAAATTCGACAATGTAGCTTCAGCAAAAAGCATACTAAACTTTCCAATTGCAGTCAACTGCTTACTATTGGAAATACACATTTTTCGAAAAATGACGATAAGGGAACGATATACACCTAAAATTCCCCGAAAGTTTGCACCTGAAACAAAGAAAGGGTTTTTTTGGAACATTTTTTATAAGCTAGTGACAAAATAATTCCAAACAATTGGTTTGGAATTTCTTTTATCGAACCGTGTATAATGGAAATTGCAAATGTCGAAAGGATGGAGAACATACTATGGCGAAGCCAACTTTTTATATCACGACTCCGATTTACTATCCGAGTGCGAAACTACACATTGGTCATGCCTATACGACGGTGGCCGGCGATGCGATCGCTCGCTATAAGCGTTTAAAAGGATTTGACGTCCGTTACTTGACTGGGACCGACGAGCATGGACAGAAGATTCAAGAAAAGGCCCAAGAAGCTGGCGTGACGCCACAAGCGTTTGTCGATGAAGTCGTCAAAGACATCCGTGTGCTTTGGGACAAGCTTGAGATCTCATATGACGATTACATCCGGACAACTGACGCCCGTCATAAAGCGGTCGTCGAGCACGTATTTGAGACACTGCTCAAAAATGATGATATTTACCTCGGTGAGTACGAAGGGTGGTACTCAATCCCGGACGAGACGTACTATACAGAATCACAACTCGTTGATGGGAAAAGTCCTGACAGCGGCCATCCGGTGGAACTCGTGCGCGAAGAGTGCTATTTCTTCCGCCTCAGCAAGTATGCGGACCGGTTGATCGAGTACTTCGAGTCACATCCGGATTTCATTTTACCGGAATCGCGTAAAACTGAAATGATCAACAACTTCTTGAAACCGGGACTGCAGGATTTGGCAGTCTCGCGGACGACGTTCGACTGGGGTGTACAAGTCCCGTCGAATCCGAAACACGTCGTATACGTCTGGGTCGACGCGCTCACGAACTATATCTCCGCGCTCGGCTACGGGACAGATAACGATGAATTGTTCAATCGTTACTGGCCGGCAGACGTACATTTGGTCGGGAAAGAAATCGTTCGTTTCCATACGATCATTTGGCCGGCGCTGCTCATGGCGCTTGACCTACCGCTACCGAAGCAAGTGTTCGCGCACGGCTGGTTGCTCATGAAAGACGGTAAGATGTCGAAGTCAAAAGGGAACGTCGTCGATCCGATTCCACTCATCGACCGCTACGGTCTTGATTCGCTTCGCTACTACTTGCTCCGTGAAGTCCCATTCGGTGCAGACGGCACGTTCACACCGGAAGCGTTCGTCGATCGCTTGAACTTTGATCTCGCGAACGACCTCGGGAATCTTCTCAACCGGACCGTTGCCATGATCAAGAAGTATTTCGATGGCAACGTACCGGCTTATGCGGGGAATGTGACGGCGTTCGATGCGGAACTTCTCCGTATGGTAAACGAAACGACGAATAAGACAGAAGAAGCGATGGAGCATATGGAATTCTCGGTCGCCCTCGCAAGCATTTGGCAACTCGTCAGCCGAGCCAATAAATATATCGATGAGACACAACCATGGGTGCTCGTAAAAGATGAGTCGAAGCGTGATGAGCTTGCATCTGTGATGACGCACCTCGCCGGCGTACTCCGCCATGTCGCGATCATGATTCAACCGTTCATGACACGGGCGCCGAAAGAAATGTTCCGTCAGCTCGGACTCGTTGACGAAGACATGTCATGGGAAGCGCTCGATACGTTCGCTGCCTTTGATGGGGCGGTCGTGACGGACGGAACGCCGATTTTCCCACGTCGAGACGTGAAAGAAGAAGTCGATGCGATTCAAGAGATGATGCGTCAAGCTTCGCAAGCGCGCATCGAAGCGGAAGCAACGCCGGCTGAAACTGAAGATGAGGACGTCCGTCCAGAAATCACGATCGATGTGTTCGACCAAGTTGAGTTTCGGGTCGGGCAAATCGTCGAAGCAGATAAGATCAAGAAAGCGAAAAAACTATTGAAGCTTCAAGTCGACCTTGGCGGCGAAACGCGACAAATCGTCTCGGGTATCGCCGAATGGTATGCGCCGGAAGACTTAGTCGGTAAAAAAGTGATCGTCGTCGCCAACTTGAAACCGGTCAAACTCCGCGGTGAACTGTCTCAAGGAATGATTTTAGCAGCCGATAAAGATGGTAAGTTAGAACTCGCCACCGTCTCAGAGAATATGCCGAACGGGGCCATCGTCAAATAATTTTGAGGGAGACTTCGGTCTCCCTCTCTTTGTCTAAAGAAGGAGGATTCATCATGTTGATTGATACGCACACCCATATTAACGCTGAGCAGTTCAATGAAGATGTCGAGGCGACAATCGAGCGTGCTCGCACTGCCGGCGTCTCGCCGATGCTCGTCGTCGGATTCGATACACCTACGATTGACCGTGCCATTGAGTTGGCTGAGGCGTATGAGGACGTCTACGCCATCGTCGGCTGGCATCCGGTCGACGCGATTGACTGCACCGAAGCTGAACTCGCCCGAATTGAAGCGCTTATGGCACATCCTAAAGTGATGGCACTCGGGGAAATCGGCCTCGATTACCATTGGGACAAGTCACCGAAAGATGTACAGCAGCTTGTGTTCCGTCAGCAAATCGCGATCGCGAAGCGGACGAACATGCCGATCGTCATCCACAACCGCGAAGCGACGGCGGACGTGCTCGATCTGCTAGAAGAAGAGCACGCGGAAGATGTCGGCGGCGTGTTTCATAGTTACAGCATGTCTGTCGAACTGCTCGAACGCTGTTTGAAGTTGAATTTTTATATCTCGCTCGGCGGACCGGTGACGTTCAAAAACGCCAAAGTGCCGAAGCAAGTGGCGCAGCAGGTACCGCTCGACCGTCTTCTTGTCGAGACAGATTGCCCCTATTTGACGCCGACACCGTTCCGCGGTAAACGGAACGAACCGGCATACGTCACTTACGTCGCTGAAGAGATTGCAGCGCTCCGCGGCATTCCTTACGAAGCACTCGCCGAGGCGACGACCGCCAACGCGAAACGGCTGTTCCGACTTCCATGATGATTAGACGTTTCGTCTTAAGTGTAGGCGTCATTGTCGTTGCCGTCTCCGCCTACGTGATGATGCAGCCGGAGAAGATTACGATTATCGATAACGGTGTCAAGATTGAGCACGATACACAGGCTGATTCGGTCATCGAAGTGCTCACCGAGGCCGGGATCACGATCGATGAGGCTGACTATGTGACGCCGGCACTCAGTGCAGACGTCCCGCCGGAGCGTGTCATTCATATCGAACGGGCCCAAACGGTGTCGCTCCAGATCGGTTACGGTCAAATGGAGACGATCGATACCCGTGAGCGGACCGTTGGTGATGTCCTGCTCCGATACGGTGTGAGCGTGCGAGAAGGTGATGATGTCTATCCGTCGGTCAGAACGCCGATCACGTCAGGCATGACGATTCGCTATCAGCCGGTCGTGGCGCTTGATTTGATCATAGGCGATGATGCGTCAAAAGTTTATACGATGGCATCGACCGTGGAAGAGGCGTTACGAGAAGCCCGAATTGAGATTTCAGATAAAGATACGGTCGTTCCGGCGCTCACGGCCGAAGTGCGTGATGGGATGACGATCACCGTCAACATGAGCCGAGACGTCGTTCAATATGAGAACCGCTTAATCCCGTTCGAGATCATTGAAGAAGAGGATGCGACACTTGCAGCCGGAACGACCGAAGTGTCACAAGTCGGCGTCCCTGGTCTAGAGCGGACGCGGTATGCACTGACAGTTGAAAATGGTACAATTACAAATCGGACCGAGACAGACGTCGAAATGGTGCAGACAGTGCGACCGCAAATCATTAAGGTCGGTACGAAAGTCGCAACCGAGCGCGAAGCCGAGTTTGAAGCAGCCGAAGCGCCGACTGAGACCGTTGACTCGACAAGTCCATTCCGCGAGGAAGCGGAAATCAAAATCGAGGAAACGCCTCGGGCCGACGATGTCCTTGACTTCACATCAGCCAAACAACTCCTCGTCGAGGCCACCGCCTATACGAACAATGCAGAAGACACCGTGACGTATGACGGCAGAGTACTGACGCGCAGCGGCTATGACGTGACGGATACGATCCTGTATGAAGGAATGCGAATCATTGCGGTCGACCCGGCCGTCATCCCGCTCGGAACCCGCGTCTATATCGAAGGGTTTGGCATGGCGATTGCTCTCGATACAGGCAGCGCGATCAAAGGCAATATTATCGATATCATGATGGATACGAAAGAGGAAGCGGTCACGTTTGGTCGTAAGCCACTGACGATTTGGGTGATCCCGAAGCAAGAAGAGAAAGAAGGAACTGACAATGCGTGAGAAAATACAAGAAGTGATCGTCGTCGAAGGACGCGATGATACGACCCGGCTTCAAGAAGTGTACGACGTCGACACGATTGAGACGAACGGTTCGGCCGTGTCAAAACAGACAATCGAACGGATCAAACGTGCCCAGGAGACTCGTGGTGTCATCATCTTGACCGACCCGGACTATCCTGGCGATCGGATCCGGGCCATCGTCGAAGAGCAAGTGAAGGGCTGTAAACACGCCTACCTCCCTCGGGCCGAGGCGAAAGACAAACGAGGGAAAATCGGCGTCGAACACGCGACACCTGCGACAATTCGTCGTGTGCTCGAGGCGGTTTATGAAACGCGAGTTGAGACGGACGAGCCGCTCGTCACGCGACAAATGGTGCTCGAGGCCGATTTGATCGGTGGGGCGGATGCCGCAACTCGTCGCAAGCGTCTTGGCGTCTTGCTCCGCATCGGGGAACCTAACGCCAAACAATTTGTGAAACGAGTCGAAGCGTTGCGCGTGACCATCGAGGAATGGGAGCGGGCACTCGCTCAGTTAGAGGAGGAAAATCATTGAAAGATATTGCAACGATTCATCGCACGAAAGCGATTTTACAACGTCACGGCTTCTCATTCAAAAAGTCGCTCGGACAAAACTTTTTAATCGACTTGAATATATTAAATAAAATCGTCGACGCCGCAGAACTAGGTGAAGCGAGCGGTGTGCTCGAAATCGGTCCGGGAATCGGCTCGTTGACGGAACAATCGGCCAAGCGGGCGCAAAAAGTAGTCGCGCTTGAAATCGATCAACGCCTTCTACCGATCCTTGAAGACACGATGGCGCCTTACCCGAACGTTCACGTCATTCATGGGGACGCGCTCGAGCTCGACATTCGCAGCATCGTGGAACGTGAGTTCTTGAGTGAGGGGATTGACGATATCGCGGTCGTCGCCAACTTGCCATATTATGTGACGACGCCGATTATCATGCGTTTGCTCGAGAGCCGGATCAAATTCCGTTCGCTCGTCATGATGATTCAAAAAGAAGTGGCTGAGCGCATCGGGGCGAAACCTGGCACGAAAGCGTACGGTTCTTTATCAATCGCGATCCAGTATTATGCGGAAGCGAGTGTAAGCTTTATCGTACCGAAAAGCGTGTTCATGCCGGCTCCAAACGTCGACTCGGCCGTGATCACGCTCAAGATGCGTCCGCGCCCGGCTGTCGATGTCGAAGACGAAGCCTTTTTCTTTGAAATCGCCCGCGCTAGTTTCGCGCAACGTCGAAAAACGATTTTGAACAACTTGACGAATCATCTCGGCAAAGATAAAAAAGTAGACCTTGAACGTCTCTTGAATGAAGCGGGAATCGACCCGAAACGGCGAGGCGAAACGCTTTCGCTTCAAGAGTTTGCACGCTTAGCAGACACAATTTTACCACTTAAAAATAGTTGACGACTGGATAGCGAGTCGCTATAATATTTATTCTTTATTTCTGTTTTAGAATATGCTATACTTGTAACAGTGAGGTGAAGCGTATGCCAAAGACGTTGCAAGAAATCAGACAAAAACTCGAATCACATGTTGGAGAACGATTGACGTTGAAAGCAAACGGCGGTCGTAAGAAAGTCGTTACTCGGTTTGGAACGCTCGTTGAGACGTATCCCGCGGTGTTCGTTGTCAAGTTGGATGAAGAGCATCACAACGTGGAACGTGTCTCTTATAGCTACGCTGATGTCCTAACGGATACAGTTAAAATTGAATTCAGTAATTGATCGATAAATGAGGGGCGGATGCATTGGCAGCTGCTTCTTTTTTTGTGCGTCCGTTTACGGTACAATGGCGAACAGGAGATACATTGGGAAGGGTGAACGATATGCGTACGATCAGTGTGAAAGCGCCGGCAAAAATCAATTTGACACTAGACGTCCTCGGGAAGCGGACGGACGGCTATCATGAAGTAGAAATGGTGATGACGACAGTGGACTTGTCCGACCGGCTCGAATTGACCGTACTCGATACGGATGAGATTCGAATCCAGTCTGAGCACGCCTATGTCCCGAGCGATCATCGGAACTTAGCTTACCGTGCGGCCGATTTGTTGCGGAAGCGGTTCGACATCGCAGAAGGAGTCGAAATCGTCCTCGATAAACAAATCCCGGTCGCAGCAGGGCTCGCCGGAGGATCGAGTGATGCGGCGGCGACGCTTCGGGGAATGAACGAACTGTTCGAGCTCGGTTTGACGCTCGAGGAGTTAGCAGAGCTCGGAGCCGCGGTCGGTTCAGACGTCTCGTTTTGTGTGATGGGTGGAACCGCGATCGCCCGGGGCCGCGGTGAGATATTAGAGACGATTCCGTCACCGCCGCCGTGCTATGTCGTGTTGGCGAAGCCGAAGCTCGGTGTATCGACGGCTGACGTGTATCGAGCCGTTCAGATGGAGAAAATCGTCCATCCAGATACTGCGGCGATGGTTAAAGCGATTCGTGAACGGGACTTTGACGGAATTTGTGCGAACCTCGGTAACGCGCTTGAAGGTGTCACGCTTGAACTGCATCCCGAAGTCCGTCAAATCAAAGAGACGATGCTGCATTGTGGTGCTGATGGCGTGTTGATGAGCGGCAGCGGCCCGACCGTATTCGCGCTCATAGAGCACGAGCAAAAAGCGCACCGCGTCTATAACGGACTGAAAGGATTTTGTCCGGAAGTGTTCGTCGTTCGGATTCTCGGCAAAAAACATTGAACAAAGACGAATGAAAGTGATATATTCTGTTTAGAACATTCGTCTATTATTGACAAAGTGAAGGGGAATCCGTATGAAAATTCGTAGAAGTGGTCGTCTCGTCGATATGACCCGTTATATGCTTGACCATCCACATCAGCTCGTCTCGTTATCGATGTTTTCGAGCCGCTATCAGTCTGCTAAATCATCGATCAGTGAAGATTTAGTCATCGTCAGTGAAATGCTCGCCCACGACGGTACCGGGAAATTGATTACCGTCCCAGGTGCGGCCGGGGGAGTCATGTTCATTCCAGGGTGGAGCAAAGACAAGTCGCTATCGATGATCGATAGCTTGTGCGATCAACTGTCGAAACCGGAGCGTCTGCTTCCGGGAGGCTATTTATACTTAACCGACGTGCTTGGTAATCCGCGTCAAGTGAAACCGATGGGACAAATCTTCGCCTCGGTGTTTGCGGACCGTAAAGTCGACGTCGTCATGACGATTGCGACAAAAGGGATCCCGCTCGCCTACGCGGTCGCTGAGCAATTAGGTGTTCCGTTCGTCATCGTCCGGTCCGACAGCCGTGTCACGGAAGGATCGACCGTCAGTATCAATTACGTTTCCGGCTCGTCAAAAGCGATCCGTACGATGGCACTCGCCCGTCGAAGCTTGCCACGAGGCGCAAACGTCTTGCTCATCGATGACTTTATGAAAGCAGGCGGGACGATCCGTGGGATGATGAGCCTGTTGAATGAGTTCGAGGCAAACCTCGCGGGTGTCGGTGTCTTGATGGAGGCCGAAGGTGCCGAGAAGAAAATGGTGAGTGAGTACGTCAGCTTGATGAAGTTGACGAACGTTGATGCAGATGAAGGACTCGTCACAATTTCACGCGGTAACGTCGAACAGTTCTTAAAGTGATTGGCAAAAATTTGATTTCGTTTTATGATGAGAGGGTATATCAGTCATAGAAGTCAAAAACGATTCGCTTGAATCACCTCAACCTTTTAGTGAAGGTACACCATGGGATAGACAACGAAGAAAAGGGGATGCGAAACATGCAGATCACAGACGTAAAAATTCGCAAAGTGACGACGGAAGGTAGGATGAAGGCACTCGCTTCAATCACGCTCGACCAAGAGTTTGTCGTGCATGACCTTCGAATCATCGAAGGAAGCGCTGGTCTCTTCGTCGCGATGCCGAGTAAACGAACGCCGGAAGGCATCTTCCGAGACATCGCTCACCCGATCAATGGAGATATGCGCCAAAAAGTCGAGGCGGCTGTGCTCGAAGCCTACGGCACGGTCGATGTTTCCACTTACGAAGCACAGGAATCATACAACGGTATAAACGAATAATGACTCGACAGCGGATGGGGACCCTTCCGCTGCCTTTTTGCGTTTGATTGGTTACGAATGGTTACAACGGTTGAAACCGCGTCACGGTTTCGATATAGTAGAAACGGTGTATTCAGGATTTAAATATAGAAAAACCGAACGTTTGAATAAAAACAGTCGATTAAGATAGGGGCGAATCAAGAATGGATCGTTTTGCAGTCATTTTGGCAGCAGGTAAAGGGACGCGTATGAAGTCTAAGCTCTATAAAGTGCTTCATCCGGTCCTTGGAAAACCGATGGTCGAACATGTCGTCGACCAACTCGACAAAATCGGGGTCAGTCGTCAAATCGTCATCGTCGGTCACGGGGCTGAAGCGGTACAAGAGACGCTAGGCTCACGCGTCGAGTACGCGGTCCAAGAACAGCAACTTGGAACGGGCCATGCGGTTCAAATGGCAGAAGCTGAGCTCGCTGGTAAATCAGGTGCGACGCTTGTCGTCTGTGGTGACACACCACTTCTCACAGCGGAAACGTTGGAGGCGCTCCTTGCCCATCATGAGGCGCAGCAAGCGAAAGTAACGGTACTGACGGCGATCGCTGACGATGCGACCGGTTATGGTCGCGTCATCCGTGGAGAAGACGGTAACGTGACGAAAGTCGTCGAACATAAAGACGCCTCTGCCGCAGAGCAAGCGATTCTTGAAATCAATACGGGAACTTACGTGTTTGACAACGAATTATTGTTTGATGCCCTCAAACAAGTCGGTAACGATAACGTCCAAGGTGAGTATTACTTGCCAGACGTCATCGCGATTGCGAAAGAAGCAGGCGAAGTTGTCGCGGCCCATACCGCGCCGACGTTCGGTGAGACGATCGGTGTCAATGATCGCGTCGCTCTCGCGCAGGCTGAAACGATCATGCGCAAACGGACGAATGAACGCCTTATGCGTGAAGGTGTGACCTTCATGGACCCTGCCTCGACATACATTTCGCCGGACGCCGTCATCGGATCAGATACGATCATCTACCCAGGTACAGTCATTCTTGGCAAGACGGTCATCGGTTCAGAGTGCGTGATCGGACCGAACTCGGATATCCGCAACAGTGTGATTGAAGACGGTGCGACCGTTCGTCAATCGGTACTCAGTGATAGCCGTGTCGGAAATCATGCGCAAGTTGGGCCGTTCGCCCATCTTCGTCAACAAGCAGTCCTTGGCGCCAATACGCGCGTCGGCAATTTCGTGGAAATCAAAAAATCAACGTTCGGGGACGGTGCGAAAGCATCGCATCTCAGCTATATCGGAGATGCCTCGATCGGTGAACGTGTCAATCTCGGATGTGGATCGATCACGGTCAACTATGATGGTAAGAATAAGTTTGAGACGGTCGTTGAAGCAGACGCGTTTGTCGGATGTAACGTCAACTTGATTGCCCCGGTAACAGTCGGGAAAGGTGCGATCGTCGCTGCCGGTTCAACGATTACAAACGATGTCCCTGAAGAAGCTCTCGCGATTGCGCGCGAGCGTCAAACGAACAAAGAAGGTTACACGAAACGCTAAGTTGCTGCCTATTACTATGGAAAACGATGGAGGAGAATCCTAAACATGTCTACTGTATATGAACGTGAAATTCGCCTATTTAGCTTAAACTCGAACCGCCCGTTAGCTGAAGAAATTGCCAAAGAAATCGGTGTCCCACTCAGCGACTGCCAAGTGAAGCGGTTTAGCGACGGAGAACTTTACATCAATATCGAGGAGAGCGTCCGAGGCGACGATGTGTACATCATCCAATCGACGAGCTCACCAGTGAATGAAACGCTCATGGAATTGCTCGTGATGATCGATGCGCTGAAACGGGCCTCGGTACGCACGATCAACGTCGTCATCCCATACTATGGTTACGCACGCCAAGACCGTAAAGCACGGTCGCGTGAGCCGATCACAGCGAAACTCGTTGCCGATCTGCTTACGGTAGCCGGAGCGACACGCGTCATCACAATGGACTTGCACGCCGCTCAAATCCAAGGTTTCTTCAATATTCCAGTAGACCAATTGTTAGGTGTCCCGCTCATCTCGACGTATTTCGAGACAGATGAGTTCAAAGCAAAAGATATCGTCGTCGTCTCACCAGATCACGGCGGTGTCACGCGCGCGCGGAAGCTCGCAGAACGTTTGAAAGCACCAATCGCCATCATCGACAAACGACGCCCGGAAGCGAACGTGGCCGAAGTCATGAACATCGTTGGCAGCGTTGAAGGCAAAACAGCCATCTTGATCGATGATATCATCGATACGGCCGGTACGATCACACTCGCAGCAGACGCAATCGTCCAAGCGGGAGCAAAAGAAGTATACGCTTCATGTACTCACCCGGTTCTGTCTGGCCCGGCAATGGAGCGAATCGACAACTCGTCAATCAAAGAACTCGTCGTCCTCAACACGATCGATTTGACTGGTCGCGAGTACTCGAGCAAAATCAAGCAGATGTCGGTTGCCCGTTTGCTTGGGGAAGCGATCATGCGTGTCCACGAGCACAAATCGGTGAGCACGCTGTTCGATTAAAAAAACGAGGCCCGAAGGCGTTCGCCTTTGGGCTTTTTTGTTCAGGAGGAACATGATGAAATGTATCGTCGGTCTCGGGAATCCGGGCAAGAAATATGGAATGACCCGTCATAATATCGGGTTTTTAGCAATTGATCGGTTAGCGGACAAGCACGGGATCACGCTTGACGAAGCCAAGTTTAAAGCAGTCATTGGAACGGGAAGAATCAATGGAGAGCGGGTCGTCCTCGTCAAACCGCTCACGTACATGAATCTATCAGGTGAAGCGGTCCGTCCGATTCTCGATTACTATAAAATCGATATCGACGATTTACTCGTCATCTATGATGATTTAGACATGGTCCCAGGCAAACTCCGCCTGCGTCCGAAAGGGAGTGCCGGTGGACATAATGGCATCAAGTCATTGATTCAGCACCTCGGGACGATGGATTTTAAACGGCTTAAGCTTGGCGTTGGACGTCCGCCGCACCCTATCAAAGTTGTTGATTGGGTACTGATGAGTTATCGAAAAGAAGATATGTCCGAATTGAACGATACGCTCGACCAAGCCGTGGCCGCCGCAACAGATTTTGTGGACACGGACTGGGTCGCGCTCATGAATCGATATAACTAAAGGGTCACAGCACCCTTTTTTGTCGTATAAGGTGGAGGAAAACAAATGAACGCTTTAGAGAGATTTATGGTGACACTGCCGGAGACGAACGTGATTCGAGACCGGTTGCCTAAAGTCGACCGTCAACTCGTCACGGGATTGACGACAAGTGCCAAAGCGCTCGTTTTGGCCGGATTGGCGAAACAGTCGACACGCCGTCTCGTTGTCGTCACCCATAACATGTACCAAGCCCAAAAGATGTTCGACCAGCTTGAGCCGCTTGTTGGACCGAGCAAGACGTTGCTCTATCCGATTGACGAGACGCTCGCCGGGGAACTGTCGCTCACATCTAGTCCCGAGCTCCTCGCCGCGCGAATCGAAGCCAGAACACGTCTCCTGACCGAAGAGGGAGGCGTCCTTGTCGTACCGCTCGGCGGCTTGCGTCGTTTCGTGCCGAGTCCGACCGATTGGCTGGCGAGTCACCGGACGATCAAACCCGGGCAAGAGCTTGATTTAAAGCCGTTTGCCTCAACACTGATTGAACTTGGTTACGAGCGGACGGCCACGGTGACGGCACCGGGTGAGTTTTCGGTTCGCGGCAGCATTCTTGACGTCTATCCGCTCACGGAAGCGAGACCGTATCGAATTGATTTGTTCGACACGGAAGTCGATTCCGTCTTCACGTTCGATGCGGAGACGCAACGGTCGTTAGGTGTCGTTTCGGAAGCGGTCATCACGCCGGCGACCGAGTTCGTCGCATCGGTCGAACAGTTGAAGAAAGCCGGACAAGCGCTCGAACGGCAATACGACCGGACGCTCGAGCTGATTGAAACCGAGACGATTCGACAAGCGCTTGAATCAGGTATCGCCCGCGACATCGAACAGTTCGGGCGCGGTGATGTACCGGAGAAGCTCGGGAAGTATACGCCGCTACTTTATACGTCGACGCTACTTGACTATGTGGGTGCCGATTCGGTCCTCATGTTGGACGAAGTCGCACGTATCGAGGACGCGGCGGACGTGCAAGACCGTGAAGAGGCCGAATGGTTCTCGTCACTGATCGAACGCGGGGAGTCGGTCAGCAACTATACCCTCGCCGTGCCGATGCACAAAGTGTTCCGAAACTTGAAACAAGTCGCGTTCTCGCTGCTACCATCACGGCGTTCGGGGATCCCGGAGACGAATACGGTCCATCTCAGTTGCCGCCCGCTCCCTGCCTTCCACGGACAGATGCACTTGTTAAAGCAAGAGGTCGAGCGGTGGCAACAAAGTGATCACCGGATCGTTTTCCTCGCCGGGGATCAAATGCGGGCAGACAAAGTCGTGGCGCTCCTGGAAGACTACGGGATCCCGTCCACGTTCACGAACGTTGACGGGGAGCTGTTGCCACGCCATGTCCACGTCATGATCGGACAGGTCGAAGGCGGATTCGAGTTATCGACGAGCCGCCTCGTCGTCGTCTCGGAAACGGAGCTGTTCAAGCGGGTCACGAAACGGAAACGGCAGACGAAGAATTTGACGAACGCCGAACGGATCAAGAGTTATCAAGAGCTGAAGCCGAATGATCATGTCGTTCATATCCATCACGGGATCGGAAAATACTTAGGGATCAAAACGATTGAAGTCGGCGGGATCCATCAAGACTACCTCCATCTCGTGTACGCCGGGGATGACGCGCTTTACGTGCCGGTCGATCAAATCGACCTCGTCCAAAAGTACGTCGGGGCCGAAGGGAAAGAGCCGAAGATTTATAAACTCGGTGGGACGGAATGGAAGAAGGTCAAATCAAAAGTCGCCAAGTCGGTCGAAGACATTGCCGACGAGTTGATCAAACTTTATGCAGCCCGAGAGGCATCGGTCGGCTTCGCCTTCCCGGCGGACGATGACGAGATGAGCCAGTTCGAATCGACCTTCCCGTACGCCGAGACGGAAGACCAAGTTCGATCGATTGCCGAGATCAAGGCGGATATGGAACGGTCACGCCCGATGGATCGCCTGCTTTGCGGCGACGTCGGATATGGCAAGACCGAAGTCGCGATCCGGGCGGCGTTCAAGTCGGTGCTCGCCGGCAAACAAGTCGCGTTCCTCGTGCCGACAACGGTGCTCGCGCAGCAACATTATGAGACGATGCTCGAACGGTTCAGTGAATTCCCGATCAACGTCTCGGTCATGAGCCGTTTCCGCTCGAAGAGTGAGCTGGCGGCGACGAAAAAAGGACTGAAAGAGGGAACGATCGACGTCGTCGTCGGGACGCACCGCGTGCTGTCGAAAGATGTGACGTTCGCCGATCTCGGCCTCGTCATCATCGATGAAGAACAGCGGTTCGGGGTCAAGCATAAAGAGCGCCTGAAACAGCTGAAGACGAACATCGACGTTTTGACGCTTACGGCGACACCGATTCCGCGGACGCTTCATATGTCGATGATCGGAATCCGTGATTTATCTGTCCTCGAGACACCGCCGGAGAACCGTTATCCGGTTCAGACGTACGTCATGGAATACGACGGCATCGTGTTGCGAGAAGCGCTCGAGCGCGAGCTCGCCCGTGGCGGCCAAGCGTTCTTCTTATATAACCGAGTCGAAGGGATCGAGCGGAAAGCCGAAGAGATTCGGGCGCTGTTGCCGGATGCCCGTATCGCGACGGCGCACGGCCGGATGACCGAGACCGAGCTTGAAAGTCAGCTCATCAGTTTTCTTGAAGGAGAAGCCGACGTCCTCGTCTCGACGACGATTATCGAGACCGGCATCGACATTCCGAACGTGAACACGCTCATCGTGCACGACGCTGATAAGATGGGGCTGTCGCAGCTGTATCAGCTTCGAGGACGTGTCGGCCGATCGAACCGGATCGCGTATGCGTACTTCACGTATCGGAAAGACAAGCGCTTGACCGAAGTTGCGGAGAGCCGCCTCCAAGCGATCAAAGAGTTCACCGAGCTCGGCAGCGGGTTTAAGATCGCGATGCGTGACTTATCGATTCGCGGGGCCGGCAACCTGCTCGGTGCCCAACAATCCGGGTTCATCGACTCGGTCGGGTTCGATCTGTATTCACAGATGCTGTCAGAAGCAATCGAAGAGCGGAAAGACCGCATGCGCGGTCAAGCGAAACAAGTCGTCTTCAAACCGGAAGTCACGTTCCAAGCGGATGCCTACATTCCGGACAATTACTTGTCGGACAGTGAACTGAAGATCGAGATGTATAAGCGTTTCAAATATGTCGATACACCAGAAGCATTGTTCGCGCTTCAAGACGAGCTGATCGAACGGTTCGGAGAATTCCCGGAACCAGTCGCGTTGCTCATCCAACTGACGCGTCTGCGCATTTACGGAGAGCTGGCGAAAGTGACACGGATCAAACAGTCACCAGAGCGGATCGACATCGTGTTATCGATGGAATCGACGACGGCACTCGATGTACCGTCGTTCATGGAATGGACGATGCCGCTCGGACGAAAACTCGGAGTCGGGCAAGACAACGGGGCGCTCAAACTGTCACTCAGCGGACGTATGCCGGTTGTCGAGCTGTTGAACGATGCCGACACGGTTCTTGAGGAACTCGTGAAGCGGTTGGTGGTCCATGCGGACGCCAAGTAAGTTCGCGACAGGCGTTGTCTTATTTGCGCTCGCAGGATACATTTCAAAATTTATTAGTTTTGCCTATCGGGTCCCGTATCAGAACATTGCCGGTGATTTTGGGTTATACGCTTACCAGACGGTATATCCGTTTGCGGCGATCGTCGCCTCGCTCGGAATTTACGCGATGCCGGTCGTGATTGCCAAAATCGGGGTCGGGGCACAAGGTCCAAGACAGAAGTTAGAAGTCCTATGGGGCAGTTTTTATGCGCTCCTCGGCCTCGCTGTCGGCCTCGTGGTCTCGATGTTCGCGCTTGCACCTTTTATCGCGCGCTTGCTCGGTGACCCCGAACTGGCGACGACGCTCCGGGTCATCAGTCTCAGCTACTTGTTGATGCCTGCGCTTGCGGTGCTACGCGGGTCGTTTCAGTCAATCGATGACTTGCGACCGAGCGCGCTGTCGCAGGTACTTGAAAACTTGATTCGGGTCGCGGTGTTGCTCGTCTCACTGCTCGTCGGTGTCCACTTCGGGCGTGACGCATATGAACTCAGTCGCTATGCCTATGCGGCGACGTTAGTCGGCGGGAGTGTCGCCGTCGTCGTCTTGTCGATTTGGGCGAAAGGGTTCCGAATCGTCGCAGTCCGTGCCACAACACTGCGTGCTGTACTGCGTGTTCTCTTGACGAGCGGGCTTGCTGTCGGATTTGCGTCGCTCGGTATTCTTTGGATGCAACTCGTCGATTCATTCACAATCGTCAATTTGATGGGCGGCGATTACTCGGCCAAAGTGAGTAAAGGCGTGTTCGACCGTGGCTATCCGCTCGTGCAGTTTGCGATTCTCTTCACGACGGCACTCGGGATGGCGAACGTGCCGAACTTAGTCCGCCATTACCGGGCCGGGCGACTCACGGCGACGGCAACGGGCCTCAGTTCGATGATTCGAGTGACGACCACGGTCGCAGCGGCTGCAACGATCGGGCTGATGGGCGTCATGTGGCCTTTGAACGTCGCGTTGTTTGAAAACGCTGACGGTACAAGAGCGCTTGTATTGTTGTCGACGAGTACGTTTGCGGCCTCGCTCGCGGTGGCGAGTATGACGTGCCTTCAAGCGATCGACAAAGAGCGGACAGCCGCCTTTGGTATGCTGTTTGCCAT
This sequence comes from Exiguobacterium sp. SH0S7, assembly GCF_004337195.1. Classification (NCBI taxonomy): domain Bacteria; kingdom Bacillati; phylum Bacillota; class Bacilli; order Caryophanales; genus Exiguobacterium; species Exiguobacterium sp. SH0S7. The sequence continues at coordinate 20,479 of NZ_SJVA01000016.1, read as the reverse complement.
GATTGTAAAGTTTGCGATCAATTTGCTGCTCGTTCCGCGTTATGGGATTGACGGGGCGGCAGTCGGTACATCGCTCGCATTTTTAGCGATGGCGGCCTTTAATTTTAATCGGCTCGACCAGAACATTCCGCTCGGTACGTTTCGGTTGCACCATTACGGACTGCTCTTAAAGACCGTCCTACCTATGGGGATCGTCTTGCTCGGTTTGAACGCGTTAGCGTCTGAGTCACTATATAACCGCGTCAACGCACTCGGTTGGCTCGGTTTGATGGTCGTGTGCGGCGGCGTATTGTACGTCTGGCGAGCGGTCAGGGAACAGGTGCTGACGATCGAAGAATGGGAGATGATCCCGTTTGGAAATCGACTCATCAATTTGATTGATAAAAAGGAGACCTAATATGAGTTATGGAATTACCGTCGTCGGACTCGGCTCCGGCGAACTCGAGCAACTTCCGCTCGGGGTATATCGTCATTTGAAACAGCAACCGCTCGTCTGGTTGCGCACGAAAGAACATCCGGTCGTCAAAGAGCTCGAGGCGGAAGGAGTTCATTTTGAATCGTTCGACCACATTTACGAATCAAACGATACGTTTGAGGCCGTCTATAAACAAATCGTTGAGACGTTGCTCGACAAGAGCGACGAACTGGCGATCACATATGCGGTCCCGGGCCATCCGTTCGTCGCCGAGCGGACGGTCGAACTGCTCGTCGAACAAGGGGCGGACGTGACGTTCCTCGGCGGACAGAGCTTTTTGGACGCCATGTTTCAGGCGCTCCAGATTGATCCGATCAATGGGTTTCAACTGCTCGATGCGACCGCACTCGACGTTGAACGGCTCCAAGTCACGCAGCACGTGTTAATCGGTCAAGTGTACGACGGGTTTGTGGCCGGGGATGTGAAAGTACAATTGATGGAACGTTATCCGGACGAACATCTTGTCAAGCTCGTCACGGCGGCCGGAACAAAACGAGAGCGAATTTCCGAAGTTCCGCTCTACGAGATGGACCGGGTCGCTGAAGTCGACAATTTGACGACGCTCTATGTCCCGCCACTCACTGACGAGACGCACCTCGCGCGGGAGTTTGCGACGTTGACAGATATCATCGCGACACTCCGCGGTCCGAACGGCTGCCCATGGGACCGAAAACAGACGCACGCATCACTGCGGAAATATTTACTCGAAGAGGCGTATGAGTTGATCGAGGCGATCGACGAAGAGGACGATGATGCGATGATCGAAGAACTCGGAGACGTATTGCTCCAAGTCATGCTTCATGCGCAAATCGGGGCCGACGAAGGGTACTTTAACATTCGTGACGTGATCGGCGCGATCAGTACGAAAATGGTCCGTCGCCATCCGCACGTCTTCGGTGACGTGACGGTCGCAGACGCCGACGACGTGGTTTCGAACTGGAATGCGATTAAGCAAGACGAAAAAGGGGAAAATAAACATTCGCAGCTCGATGGTGTGCTCGTGACCCAACCGGGGTTAATGCGTGCCGAGCAACTCCAAAAGAAAGCGGCTCAAGTCGGGTTCGAGTGGGATGACGTAACCGGAGCGTTCGAGAAGCTCGAAGAAGAGTTACAAGAGTGGCGAGACCGTCCCGAAGACGAACAAGAACTAGGGGACGTACTGTTCTCAGTCGTCAACGTAGCCCGTTATTTCGGATTGAACGCGGAACAAGCACTTGAACGGACCAATCAAAAATTCAAGAGACGATTTGAATATATCGAAGCGAACGGATCGCTCAGCGACATGACGCTCGAACAGATGGATCGGCTTTGGGATGAAGCGAAGGAGAAGGGATTATGAGACTAGATAAATTTTTGAAAGTGTCGCGCTTGATCAAACGACGGACGTTAGCGAAGGAAGTGGCCGATCAAGGCCGTATCCGCTTGAATGGCCAAGTCGCCAAGGCCAGTACGGACGTCAAGGCCGGTGATGAGCTCCAAATCCGATTCGGGAATAAGCTGGTGACGGTCATTATCGATTCAATTGCCGAGCATGCCCGGAAAGAGGATGCGAAGGAAATGTACCGGTTGATCAAAGAAGAAAAGGTGAACAGTGGTACGGAAGCATAAAAAAAAGGTATACTGAACATAATAGGTCAAGAGGAAGGTGATTCGATGAATGGACGTAACCCGATGGAACGCAAACAGCGGATTCGGGCTCTCGACGAACGGAGAGAACAGCTGGAAAAAGAACAGAGCCGGCGACGTATCCATCTTCGACGCCGCCTAGCCGTGGCCTCACTTGTCTTTTTGTTGTTGATTGTCTTCATCGGCCAGAGCTATTTCTCAAAGATCGGATATGTAGCGGATCAAGAGCTAAAGCAAGACGAGGCTCGTGTCGAGCTTCGTGAAACGAAGGAAGAACAAGCGGAGCTAAAAGAGCAGGTTGAACGTTTACAAGACGAAGAATACATCGCCAATCTTGCACGCAACGAGCTGTTGTTCTCGAAAGATGGCGAGATTATTTTTTACTTCTCACCAGAGGAATAAGTAGGTTCGTTGACCGTTGACGAATCGACTCGTATAATTGTAGGGAATCATTCAAAAAAAGGAGTACATTATTTTATGTCAATTGAAGTAGGAAGCAAGGTACAAGGTAAGGTTACAGGGATTACGCATTTCGGAGCGTTCGTAGAGCTCCCTAATGGAAAAACGGGTTTGGTGCACATCAGTGAAGTGGCAGATTCTTATGTCAAAGACATCAATGAAGTCCTAACGGTCGGTCAAGAAGTCACAGTCAAAATCTTGAACATCGAAAGTGATGGCAAAATCGGGTTGTCTATCAAAAAAACTGTCGATCGTCCTGTTAGCGAACGCCCAGAACGTCCAGCCGGCGAACGCTTCTCACGAGGCCCTAGTTCAGGAGGCCCTGGTCAAGGTGGCCCACGTCCGGGCGGTCCACGTCCAGGTGGTCCTGGTCAAGGTCCACGCGGCGGCGGTGGCCCACGCGGTGGCGGCGGTCCCCGTGGCGGTGGCGGCGCACGTCGTGAAGTACGTCGTGAGCCAGAAACGTTTGATACGTTGATGACCAAGTTCTTGAAAGATAGCGACGAACGCCTTACAACGTTGAAGCGTCAAACTGATTCAAAACGCGGTGGACGTGGAGCCAAGCGCGGGTAACCCTTCGTAAACCATCAGCTTCTACTCGTAACGATAACGCCACGGACAAAGGTCCGTGGCTTTTTTTCATGGCGCGACAATTGTCGGCGCTTTTTTTGTTATTAAAAATAACTAAAAAAGGTTGCAATTTTTCGACGGAGCGAGCACAATAGGGAACATGAAAAATAGTTATGTTTTATAAGTAAAGGTGGAGAAACAAATGAATGGATGGAAGTTGTGGAAAGCAGAATGGCAGAGCATCGGTAAAAATCCGCGGGTATGGATTCCGATTCTAGCGGTCGCGCTCGTGCCGCTCATGTATGCGGGCATGTTCTTATGGGCATTTTGGGACCCTTACGGCCAAATGAAAGATTTGCCCGTCGCGATCGTCAATGAAGACGCAGGGGCCACGTTTGAAGGGGAGGAACTCGCTGTCGGTGACGAACTCGTCGATAAGTTGACGACCTCGGAAGCGTTCCGATTCGTCGAAGTGTCGAAAGCGGAAGCCGACGCCGGGTTACAAGATCACGCCTTTTACATGGCAATCGAAATCCCGGATGACTTTTCAGAGAAAGCGACGAGCGCACTGTCTGCTGATCCGGAGCAATTGGAACTTCGATACATCGCGAACGAGTCGTATAACTTCCTCGCCGCTCAAATCGGAGGTTCGGCGATGGAACAAGTGAAAGGCGAACTGTCGACTGAAGTGACGAAACAGTATGTCAACGCCATGCGGGACGGATTGAAAACCGTCGCTGACGGATTAGATGAAGCCGCAACCGGTGCGACGGAGCTTGCTGACGGATCAACGACCGCTAAAGAAGGTGCCGTTAAGCTAGCGGACGGCTCGCGACTGCTCGCTTCAAAACAGCAGGAACTAGCGGACGGCGCAGCCAAGCTCGATGACGGACTCGGTGCGCTTGAGTCTGGGACGGCTGATCTCGTCGACGGGAGCCAGCGTATCCAAACCGGGAGTTCCACGCTGTCAGACGGTGTCCATCGTGTCGACGCTGGGGCCGCCGTGCTAAAAGACGGTACGACTCAGCTCGTCGACGGAACGAGCGCGTTCTCTTCGAAGTTAGGCGAGTTGCATAGCGGGACGCAACAGCTTGACGCTGGGATTCAAGAACTAGCGGCCGGACTCGAGGACGCACAGGCCGGAAGCGGCCAACTCGTCAACGGCTCGAGCACACTCGCAGAAGCGCTTAGTGCGGCTAGTGCCGGAAACGAAGCACTTGTAGCGGGAACGGTAGGTGTCACCGCTGGCATTGACCAAATGAAAACGGAGTTGTTAGGCCAGCAAGAGCAACTGATCGCCAAGTTGTCTGCGCTCGCCGAATCAGGCACGCCCGCAACGCCAGACATGTTGCAAGCAATCGTCGCTGAGTTGTCTACAGGTATGCAGGCAACGGAAGCAGGATTCACATCGCTTTCAGAGGGCGCGTCTCGTGTCACGGAAGGCCAAACGGCACTCGGAGACGGGTTGGGACAAGCAGAAGCCGGTGCCACTGAACTCGCGGCCGGATTGGTTGCGTTGAATGACGGACAGACTCAGCTCGTCAACGGGGCCGCGGCGCTGAGCGAGGGGTCAAGCCAAATCGAGCAAGGTGCCAAAACCGCGATGGATCGTTCAGGTGAACTTGCATCGGCAAGCGTTCAATTGAACGAAGGGGTGGCGACGCTTCATGACGGGACGACGGAACTGGCGTCGGGGAGTGATCAATTGGCTGACGCCACGCTCGCCTTGTCTGAAGGAAGTACGAAACTCGCCAACGGGGTCAAAACGGCCGGTCAAGGAACGGGTACCCTCGCTGAAGGGGCATCGCGTCTGGCTGAAGGGGGCCAAACACTCGGTTCTGGAAGTTCGGACCTGGCGGAAGGTCTGACTGAACTAGAGTCCGGGAACGGAAAACTTCGTGACGCCTTACTCTCGGGTGCGGAAGCGGCTGACGTCGACATTAGCGATGAGAACGTTGAAATGATGGCGGGACCGATTCAAATCGTGAACGACTCGATTCATCACGTACCGAACTACGGGACAGGATTTGCACCATACTTCATGTCGCTCGGTCTCTTCGTCGGGGCACTCTTGTTGTCAATCGTCTATCCGCTCTATGATCCGGCTGGCAAACCGAAGCGGAGTTTATCTTGGTTGTTATCGAAATCGGGCGTATTAATCGTCATCGGTTTCGTTCAGGCGTTCGTCTTAAACGTGGCGATGATGACGTTGCTCGGACTCGAGGTCGAGTCACCGCTTCGTTTCTTCGGTTTCAGCTGGCTCGTCAGTATTACGTTCTTATTGATTGTTCAGTTGCTAGTCACGACGCTCGGAAACCCGGGGCGGTTCGTTGCCATCGTCTTATTGATTCTTCAATTGACGACGTCGGCCGGGACGTTCCCGCTTGAATTGATTCCACGTGCCTTGCAGCCGTTCAACGCGTTACTTCCAATGACGTATACGGTGGCCGGCTATAAAGAGATTTTGTCGGCGGACGGGCTCAGTTATTTACAAGGGGCGATTCTATACTTGGCGCTCGTGTCGGTCGGTTGCTTCTTCTTACTCTGGGGATATTTCCGCATCGCTTGGAAGAAAAAATATCGTCCGGCTCCGTCGGAAGCGTGATGCACAATCAACCGAAAATCGTGTATAGTGTATGAGATGGCACTATACACGTTTTTTGTGGAAAAAAGTTTTAAAAAAGAATTGACACGGACGTGGCTACTGGTTATTATAGAAAATGTGCTTAGGACACAACACAATAACATGGCGGTGTAGCTCAGCTGGCTAGAGCGTACGGTTCATACCCGTGAGGTCGTGGGTTCGACTCCCTCCGCCGCTACCATTTTATTTAGGCCCGTTGGTCAAGCGGTTAAGACACCGCCCTTTCACGGCGGTAACACGGGTTCGAATCCCGTACGGGTCACTTACCTAAGCTAAAAGAAGCCATCTCAAATTGAGATGGCTTCTTTTGTTATATCAAGGAGGAGCGACGATGACGAAAGTGCTGGTGGCCGTATCGGGTGGGATGGATTCGATCGTCTTGTTAGACCGCGTCGTGAGAAGCGGTGCTGACGTCGGGGTCGCCCATGTCCATCATGGACTTAGGGCTGAGTCCGATGAAGAGTTCGAGTTCGTGAGACAGTTGGCGAAAGCGTACGGTGTGCCGTTTCATGGGAAGCGTCTTGCGTTTCCGGACGGGGGATCGCAAGCCGTTTACCGGGCGGCACGGTATGCATTTTTTGAAACGGTCATGCGTGAAGGCGGATATACCGAACTGATGACGGCTCATCACGCCGATGACGAGCTCGAAACGGTACTCATCCAGCTTCATCGAAACGTCGTCGAAGTGACGGGGATCCCGGAACGTCGTCCGTTCGCCGGAGGGACAATCGTTCGTCCGTTGCTGATGGAAACAAAACAACAGCTCTTGGCGTACGCGTCAGCGAACGGACTCGTTTGGCGAGAAGACGCGTCGAATGAGCAGACGGATTATTTGCGCAACAAGATCAGACACCAAATCGTCCCGCAACTGCTCGATGGTTGGCCGAACGTGGTTCAAGACGTCGGTAGCGCGGCCCGTCGGCAGCGTGAGCTCTGGCATAAACGCTACGACGGCGTCGGGAAGTGGATGGTGCGCCACGTCCGTTGTAATATGAAAACGTTTCATGTGAAACTTGAAGACGTGGCCGGTTTGAACGAACCTGAACGATACGTACTCGGCCGACTCTTATCGGCTAGATATGGTGTCGAGATGGGCGAAGCCATCCGTCGTCTCCTCGGTAGTCCAAAAGGAACAGGACGATACGATCTCGAAGGCGGCGCGCGCCTGCAAAAGTATGATGGGGTGATCAGCCTCGTCCCCCATACCGATATAGTGCTGACTGAAGCACCGGGTGACCGAGTGATCTCGAGCCTCCCGGTCCAGACGTCTTTTGGCGACCGCGAGCTCTCACTTGAAGTCATCACAGGCAAGGACGGGATCCCCCTCGAGGCGCTCACATTCCCGTTGACCGTCCGCTCCGTCCGGCCAGGGGATGTGATGAAACTCTCGATTGGGACGAAAAAAGTCGCCCGAATCTTGGTCGATGCGAAAATCCGGCGTGAAAATCGTCCGTTTGTCCCCTTAGTAGTTGACGCGACAGGGAGGATTGTCGCTATAGTAGGAGTAAGAGTTTCGGATTTTCCGGATAAGTCAGATGCGATTTGCCCACGATTAATGGTAAAATGATGATTGTGTCGGATTAGAAAGAGGAGGATTTCAAGATGTCATTAATGAACGATATGGAAAAGGTGCTTATTTCAAGTGAAGAGATTCAAGTAAAGGTGAAAGAACTCGCGACAACGCTCAGCGAAGAATATAAAGAAGAGTTTCCGCTTCTCGTTTGCGTATTGAAAGGCGCGATGCCGTTCATGTCAGACCTTGTCAAAGAAATGGACATCCATTTAGAGATGGACTTCATGGACGTATCGACGTATCACGGTGGAACGTCATCGACAGGTGAAGTGAAAATCGAGAAAGATTTAAACACGTCTGTAGAAGGACGAGACATCTTGATTGTAGAAGATATCATTGATAGCGGGCTCACGCTCGGCTATCTCGTCGATCTCCTCAAATATCGGAAAGCCAAGTCGGTGAAGATCGTTACGTTGCTCGATAAACCGACGGGTCGCAAGAACGGTCTATCGGCAGACTATAGCGGTTTCGTGATTCCGCACGAGTTTGTCGTCGGCTACGGTCTCGATTACGAAGAGAAATATCGTAACCTTCCTTACGTCGGTGTGCTCAAGCCGAGTGTTTACGGGGGCTAACGTTTTTCTTTTGAAAATGTGACGTGTTAAGATAAAAGAAATACCCCAAAGTATACACATATACTGAATGGGCGAGAACATCGTTTCTCGGAATAGGAGGCAGAGAATGAATCGTGCAGTGAAAAACACCTTAGTGTTCGGTGTGATTTTCCTGGCCTTGATCTTGTTCCTTCAATATTTACAGAACCCGAGTAGCCAGAGCGAAACGCTCTCTTATTCGAAGTTCTTGGAATATGTGGAAGATGATCGGATCGAAACGGCAACCGTACAGGAAATCCCGGGAGCCATCTCAATTACAGGTGACCTTACAGGAGACGAAGACCAGCGTTACGAAACGAATATCCCGGCTAACGAGGCCGAATACGCCGAAGTGCTCTCGCAACTTCGTGCGAATACCGACATTCAAATCGAAGAGTCAGAGTCGAGTGGTAGCTGGTTTAGCATCGTATTCGCGATCTTACCGTTTATCATCATCTTCATCTTGTTCTTCTTCTTGCTCAACCAAGCCCAAGGCGGCGGTGGTGGCGGTCGTGTGATGAACTTCGGGAAATCGAAGGCGAAACTCTACGACCAAGAAAAACGTCGTGTAACGTTTGATGACGTTGCCGGGGCGGATGAGGAGAAACAAGAACTTATCGAAGTCGTCGAATTCTTGAAAGACCCTCGCAAGTTCTCGAAACTTGGAGCACGGATTCCAAAAGGTGTCTTGCTCGTCGGTCCTCCGGGAACAGGTAAGACGTTACTCGCTCGTGCAGCTGCGGGAGAAGCCGGTGTACCGTTCTTCTCGATCTCAGGTTCTGACTTCGTCGAAATGTTCGTCGGTGTCGGGGCGTCGCGTGTCCGCGACTTGTTCGAGAATGCGAAAAAGAACGCACCGTGTATCATCTTCATCGATGAGATCGATGCGGTCGGACGTCAACGTGGTGCCGGTCTTGGTGGCGGCCATGATGAGCGTGAGCAAACGCTCAACCAACTTCTCGTCGAGATGGATGGATTCAGTGACAACGAAGGAATCATCATGATTGCTGCGACGAACCGTCCGGACATTCTTGACCCGGCCCTTCTTCGTCCAGGTCGATTCGACCGTCAAATCACGGTCGATCGTCCGGATGTTAAAGGCCGTGAAGCAGTACTCAAAGTTCATGCCCGCAACAAACCGCTCGATTCGACAGTTGACTTGAAGTCGATCGCTCAGCGGACGCCTGGATTCTCAGGTGCTGATCTTGAAAACTTGTTGAACGAAGCAGCGCTCGTCGCAGCACGGTCTGACCGTTCAGCGGTCTCGGTCGTGGATGTCGAGGAAGCGATTGACCGTGTCATTGCTGGTCCTTCTAAGAAGAGCCGCGTCATCTCGGAGAAAGAACGCCAAATCGTCGCCTATCATGAGGCGGGTCATACGATTATCGGGATTGAACTCGAGAACGCAGACGAAGTGCACAAAGTGACAATCGTTCCACGTGGAAACGCTGGCGGATACGTCGTCATGCTTCCGAAAGAAGATCGTTACTTCATGACGAAACCTGAACTCGAAGATAAAATCGTTGGTCTCCTCGGGGGCCGCGTGGCGGAAGACGTCATCTTCGGTGAAGTGTCGACAGGAGCAAGCAATGACTTCCAACGCGCGACTGGTATCGCTCGGAAGATGGTCATGGATTACGGGATGAGCGATAAGCTCGGACCGCTCCAACTTGGATCAAATCATGGAGGACAAGTCTTCTTAGGTCGCGATTTCCAAACGGAACAAAACTACTCGGATGCGATTGCACAAGATATCGATCTCGAGATTCGGGACATCATCAACCGTTGTTACGCGAAGGCGAAACAGATTTTGACGGACCGTAAAGACGATCTCGAGCTCGTCGCGAAGACGTTGCTCGAAGTCGAGACGCTCGATTCGAAACAGATTCGTCACTTGATCAAGACGCGCGAATTCCTTCCGAACGAACCGGAAGAGCCGTCTGAACCATCGAAAGATGATGCAAGCGATGAGGCGAAGAAAGATGAGGCGGCCGTTAAGCACGGGCAAGTCATCGATCAGCCTGGAGTCGTTCAAGAAGCGAAGCCGGACGTTGTCCCTGAAGGCGATAAGCCGGAAGCGACACCGACGGAACGCCCGAACAACGAATCACGGTAAGTGTAAGAGACGAATGCCCTAAATAAGGCATTCGTCTTTTTTCGTGTTATAATTCGAGCGAACTGTAATTGACAACAAAGTGAGGAACCATATCATGATTTTAGTGATCGATGTTGGGAATACAAATATTGTCCTCGGGATGTACGATGGTGAGACGCTCGTCCATCATTGGCGTATCTCGACGGATCGCACGAAAACGACCGACGAGTACGGTATGCTCGTCAAGTCGTTGTTTGACCACTCGAACGTCTCGTTTGACCAAATCGACGGCGTCATTTTGTCTTCGGTTGTTCCACCGGTCATCTTCCCGCTCGAACAGATGTCACAGCGCTACTTCAACGTCCGGCCGATCGTCGTCGGTCCCGGCGTGAAAACAGGTCTCGACATCCACGTCGACAATCCGCGTGAAGTCGGGGCGGACCGCATCGTCAACGCGGTCGCAGGTATTGCCAAGTACGACGGTCCATTGATCATCGTCGACTTCGGTACGGCGACGACGTATTGCTACATCGATGACAAACGCCGTTATCACGGCGGGATCATCTCCCCAGGGATTATGATCTCGGTCGAGGCGCTCTATCAACGGGCCGCGAAATTACCGCGCATCGAGCTCGCGACCCCGCCGACCGTCGTCGGGAAAAATACGATCCAAGCGATGCAATCGGGCACGTATTACGGGTATGTCGCCCAAGTCGATGGCATCGTCAGTCGCGTCAAGCGTGAAGTCGGGGAAGCGACCGTCATCGCGACAGGTGGGCTGGCCCGTTTGATCAGTGAACATGCCGAAACGATTGACGTCGTCGACTCGTTCTTGACGCTCGATGGACTTCGTCTCATCTATGAGCGCAACCAGAAATAAACTTTAAAGGAGTTACTCAATATGATTCAACCAGAACAACAAGCGTTACTTGACCAAATGAAAGACGACTATCTCGTCCGTGCCCTCGGGTTCGGTGGAGAAGTCCGGGCGTTCGCCGTACGGACGACGAAAACGATTTTCGAAACGCAACTTCGCCATCAGACGACACCGGTCGCCTCAGCCGCGCTCGGTCGGACGATGACGATCGGGACGATGATCGGTTCAATGCAAAAAGGAGCCGCGCGCGTCACCCTTAAAGTCGAAGGCGATGGACCGATCGGGAAAATTATCGTCGATGCGGACACGGCAGGAGACGTTCGCGGATACGTGTCACACCCGCGTGTCGAGGGCGGTACGTTCGTCAACGACCACGGATTGACGAAGTTGAAAGTTGGCGAAGTCGTCGGCCGCGGTACAGTCTCGGTCATCAAAGACCTCGGTCTAAAAGACTTCGTTGGCGGTTCGTCCGAAATTCAAACAGGTGAGATCAGCGAAGACTTCACGTACTACTTCGCGACGTCGGAACAAGTGCCTTCAGTCGTCGGAGCAGGCGTGCTCGTGCTTCCGGAAGATGAATCGATTTTAGCTGCCGGCGGGATTATCGTCCAGTTGATGCCAGACGCTTCAGAACAAACGATTCAAGCGTTAGAAGACGCATTGAAGACGTTCCCGCCAGTGTCGGTCCTCATCGGAGAAGAGAAGACACCGGAAGAGATGCTGCATATGCTCCTCGGAGATAGCTTAGAAGTGCTCGATCACAAACCGGTACAATTCAACTGTACGTGCAGCCGAGATCGGATGGAGAGTGCGATCATCGGGCTCGGCACCGAAGAGATCCGTCAAATGATTGAAGAAGATGGCGGCGCTGAAGCAGTTTGTCACTTCTGCGGCGAAAAGTATCACTTCTCGGCTGAACAGCTCGAAGTGATGAAACAGCAAGCACGCTGAGGCTGTCGTTCCAAATTGCATATTTTCAATCCGATAGGGTATTATTACAATATCGGAATAGTCGGAATTATGAAGGAGGAAATGAAATGCGTATCGTAGATTCAGTGACAGACTTAATTGGCAAGACTCCAATCGTGAAGTTAAACGGGCTGACTGGCCCGGATGACGCGACGGTTTACATGAAGTTGGAATATATGAACCCTGGTTCGAGTGTAAAAGACCGGATTGCCTTAGCGATGATCGAGGCCGCTGAGGAAGAAGGCGTCTTAAAGCCGGGTGACACAATCATCGAGCCGACGAGTGGGAACACGGGCATCGGACTCGCGATGGTCAGTTCTGCTAAAGGCTATAAGGCAATTCTCGTCATGCCGGAAACGATGAGTATGGAACGACGCAATCTGCTTCGCGGATACGGTGCCGAGCTGATTTTGACGCCTGGTCCTGAGGGGATGGGCGGAGCGATTCGTCGGGCGACAGAAGAAGCTGAGAAAAACGGCTACTTCCTCCCGCAACAATTCAATAATGCGGCCAACCCGAACGTCCATGAAATGACGACCGGCCCTGAGATCGTTGATGCGTTCGACGCGTCAGGTCTTCAAGTCGATGCTTTTATCGCTGGTGTCGGTACAGGCGGAACGATCACAGGAGCGGGCAAAGTATTGAAAGCCCACTATCCAGACGTGCAAATTTTAGCGGTCGAACCGGTCGATTCTCCAGTCTTATCTGGAGGGAAGCCAGGACCTCATAAAATTCAAGGCATCGGGGCCGGCTTTATCCCGTCGATTTTAGACACTGAGATTTACGAAGGTGTCCTTCAAATCACGACAGAGCAGGCGTTCGAATACGCGCGTCTCGCGGCTCGGACGAACGGTGTGCTCGGTGGCATCTCATCAGGTGCAGCCATCGCGGCCGCGGTCGATACGGCGAAGCGCCTTGGAAAAGGCAAAAACGTGCTCGCGATCATCCCGTCAAACGGAGAACGCTACCTTAGCACGCCGCTCTATCAGTTCGACGAAGAATCAGACAGCGTTCGCGCATAACAAACGGCAGTTACCAGAAGACATCTTCTTTCGGTAACTGCCTTTTCTTGTGTACAATTAGAGGCATGAATGAGTGGAACGGGGGGATTTGACGTGAGAACGACAGCGTTCAAAACGATGCAAACGACAATAGAAAGAATGTATGAGACGTATATGACGTTGACGGAAGCTGGCGAGCGCTATGCGTGGCTCGAGAGCGGGAGGGCTGGACGTTACACGATGGCCGGGATCGAGCCGTTCGGTGCGCTTCACGTGAAAGACGGGACTGGAACGCTCGTCATTTCAGATAAGACCGAGACGTTTTATGGCCAACCGCTCGACATCGTTGAGCAAGTACGGGCCCGTTACGTTGCCGCAAGACCAGAAGGGGCACCGCCATTCTTCGGCGGGATGATCGGTTATGTCAGTTACGATGTCGCCCGGACACTTGAACGCTTGCCGCGTCAAGCGGAAGATGATCTAGGGACGCCCGACGTCTCCTTCTTGCTGTTTGACGAAGTGGCGGTATTCGACGAAGCGACGTCGCTCCTCTATTTGCTGGTCACCGCCGATGAAGAAGTAGAAGCGAAGCTCGAGCGCTGGGCTGCCCTATGGCAGACGGAGACGCATTACGCGTTCGGACCGGTCGCGCAAGCGCCGCTCGAGCGAGCGCGTTCTCTATCGCAAGATGAATTCGTCGAAGCTGTGCAGAAAATTCAAGACTACATCGTCGAAGGCGACGTGTTCCAAGTGAATCTGAGCGTCCGCCAATCGGAAGCGCTGCTCGCGGACCCGCGCCACGTCTATGACACGTTGCGCCAAATGAATCCTTCACCATACATGGGGTACTTCGTCGACGATTTTTTGACGATGGTGTCGGCTTCGCCAGAACTGTTGATTGAGAAACATGGGACGTCGATCTCGACACGCCCAATCGCCGGGACACGGCCGCGCGGACGGGACGAGGCAGAAGATATGGAACTAGCGCGGACGTTGCTCGATAACGAGAAAGAGCGGGCCGAGCACGTCATGCTCGTTGATTTGGAGCGGAACGACCTCGGGAAAGTGGCCGCTTATGGGACGGTGCACGTCGACGAATTGATGGTCATCGAGAAGTACTCACACGTCCAGCACATCGTTTCGAACGTGCGGGGCACGATGCGAGACGGTGTGTCCGGGTCAGAGGCGCTCGGGGCGATGTTCCCGGGCGGAACGATTACCGGTGCCCCGAAAATTCGGACGATGGAAATCATCGAGGAACTTGAACCGGTTCGACGTGGGATTTACACGGGTTCGTTCGGCTGGATCAGTTGGGACGACGACCTCGTCTTTAACATCACGATCCGGACGATGGTCGTCAAAGGCGGGATGGCCCACGTCCAGGCCGGGGCGGGGATCGTCATCGACTCCGACCCGGTCGCTGAATATGAAGAATCGTTGTCGAAAGCGAAGGCGCTATGGGCCGCGAAAGAAATGACGGAGGCGACGGTATGATTTTACTCATCGATAACTACGACTCATTCACGTACAACTTGGTTCAATACTTTGGTGAGCTCGGAGAGGACTTGATCGTGCGTCGTAATGACGACGTTACGATCGAAGAAATTAAACAGATGGGTCCGAGTTATCTCGTCATCTCGCCAGGTCCGCGGACGCCGAACGAAGCGGGAATCAGCGTCGACGCGATTCGGACGTTTGCTGGGAAGATCCCGATTTTCGGGGTGTGTCTCGGTCACCAAGCGATCGGTCAGGCGTTCGGCGGGAAAGTCGTCCATGCGGACCGCCTCATGCACGGGAAGACGTCACCGATCGAACATGACGGCAAGACGTTATTTAAAGACATCCCACAGCAGACGATCGTGACGCGTTATCATTCGCTTGCCGTCGAGCGAGCTTCATTGCCGTCCTGTTTAGAAGTGACGGCTGAGACGAGCACGGGAGAGATCATGGCGCTACGCCATAAAGAATTGCCGATCGAGGGCGTCCAATTTCATCCTGAAGCCATCTTGACGGAACATGGGAAAGACATGATTAAAAATTTTATCGAGGCGTATCGTCATGTGGCTTTGGCATAACGGCGAACTGCGCGGCAGTTCAGAAGTGACGGTGCCGGTTCAGGACCACGGTTTTTTGTACGGGATGGGATTGTTCGAGACGTTCCGGACGTTTGACGGGGTCCCGTTCTTGTTCGACCTCCATTGGTGCAGGCTTGAGAAAAGCATGGACGCTCTTTGGATCGATCTACCTTATACGAAGCAGGAGATCGTGCAGGCGATTCAAGACGTCGTGCGTCAAAACGAGGCGCCGAACTTATATATCCGACTGAACGTCTCCGCCGGTGTCGCTCCGCTCGGTCTGCACGACGGGCGTTACTCACGTCCGAACGTGACGCTGCTCGTCAAACCGTTACCGGACACGTTCGAACCGACCGAGAAACGGCTCGAGGCAATCCCGTTTCCGAGAAGTCGACCGGAAGCGGCGTTCCGTTTGAAGTCGCATCACTATATGAACAACATCCTTGGAAAACGGGCCTTGGTCGACCGGGAAGCGGAAGGTTTGTTCGCGGACGAGGCGGGACGTGTCGTCGAGGGACTCGTCTCAAACATCTTTTGGGTGGAACAGGATGGGCGGCTATGGACGACGCCGCTTGAGACCGGGGCGCTTGCCGGCGTGACCCGGCACTGGCTGATGGAGACGTTTGACGTGCTCGAGCGTGATGTGACGTTTAAAGAACTCGAGCAAGCGTCCGAAATTTGGCTCACGAACTCGGTGCAACAAATCGCACCGGTCACCGCTTATGCCGACCGGACGTATCCAGGCAAGCAGGGGGCTCGATTTAAAGCGTGTTGGTCCGAGTTACGACGAGCGATTGAAAGCGAGGGAACAGCATGACAAAAATTATGGGCATTTTAAACGTGACGCCAGATTCATTTTCAGACGGTGGACGTTATAACGCAGTCGAGCAAGCGCTCGAACACGCTAAACGGCTCGTTCAGGACGGGGCCGATGCGATCGACGTCGGAGGCGAGTCGACAAGGCCGGGCGCACAGTTCGTCACGGCGGATCAAGAGATCGCCCGCGTCGTCCCAGTCATTCGCCGCCTGAAAGAGGAGCTTGACGTCCTGATCTCGATCGATACGTACAAACCTATCGTTGCGCGAGCGGCACTTGAAGCAGGCGCTGACATGATCAATGATGTGTGGGGGTCGAAGTGGGACGATCAATCGATGGCAGAAGTGGCCAAAGAGTTTAACGTCCCGATCATTTTGATGCATAATCGAGACAACCGAAACTATGGACACTTCATCGAAGAAGTCGTCGGCGACATACAAGAATCAATCGCGATCGCCCGTGCCGCCGGTGTTCGTGATGACCAGATTTGGTTAGACCCCGGCATCGGCTTCGCCAAGGACTACAACCAAAACTTAGAGCTCATGAATCGGCTCGACGTCATCACGAATCTCGGGTTCCCCGTTCTGCTCGGGACATCGCGAAAATCGTTCATCGGCCAGACACTTGATTTACCGACCGAGGAGCGGGTCGAAGGGACGGTCGCGACGACATGTCTCGGAATCGCGAAAGGATGCGCCTGGGTAAGGGTGCATGATGTGTTAGAGAACAAACGGGCGTCACGGATGATGGATGCGATGTTAGGAGGCGGACAAGTTGGATAAGATGTTTGTGAACGGGATGCGTTTTTACGGTTACCACGGTGTATTTGAAGAAGAGAACCGGCTCGGTCAGCGATTTAATATTGATTTGATGTGTGAGTTAGACCTGGCCCCTGCCGGCCAGTCCGATAATTTGGAGGACGGCGTCAGCTATGCCGGACTCTATCAACTGACAGAAGACATCGTCACAGGCGAAGCGGTCAACTTACTCGAAGCACTCGGTGAACGGATCACGACGGCCGTGCTCGCCCACAGTGACAAGATTCAAAGTGTGACGGTCAAGGTCATCAAACCGGACCCGCCGATTCCGGGTCATTATGATTCAGTCGCGATTGAGATGACGCGGAGGCGTAACGGATGATGTATGTGGCGCTTGGTTCGAATATCGGTGAACGGGAGCGTTATTTGTTCGGTGCCCTTCAAGAGATGGAGGCGGCCGGTCTTCATGTGACGAAGCAATCGAATGTATACGAGACGGCACCGGTCGGCTATACAGATCAACCATCGTTTTATAACATGGTCGTCGAAGTCGAGACATCGCTCGGGGCGGACGATGCGCTCGTTCGTCTCCAACAGGTTGAGCGCGGTCTTGGGAGAGAGCGTCTGTTTAAGAACGGGCCGCGTACGATCGACCTTGACATCTTGCTCTATAACGGCGAATATATACAATCGAAGCACTTAACTGTTCCGCATCCGCGAATGCATGAACGTGCTTTTGTCCTCGCCCCGCTCGCGGAGATTGCTCCGACGCTCGAGGTGAATGGGAAGACGGTACGACAATTATGCGACGCCTTGCCGGAATCGGAGCGGCGCGACGTCGTACGTCTACAGTCGTTAACGTCATTAGTCGGTTCTGTTTAACGCTATTGAAGGAAGTGAAGCAATGTCAGGGTTCAAAATTGGTAACGTTGATATAAAAAATCGGGCGGTCCTCGCCCCGATGGCCGGAGTGACGAACCCGGCATTTCGTTTGATTGCGAAGGAATTCGGTGCCGGACTCGTTTGTGCGGAGATGGTCAGCGACAAAGGGATTTTATTTGAAAACGCGAGAACGCTGCGCATGTTGTACGTCGATGAGCGCGAAAAGCCGCTCAGCCTGCAAATTTTTGGCGGTTCGAAAGACACGCTCGTGAAAGCGGCGCAATACGTGGATCAAAACACGAACGCCGATATCATTGACATCAACATGGGGTGCCCGGTCCCGAAAGTCACGAAATGTGAAGCGGGTGCCAAGTGGCTCCTCGATCCGGATAAGGTTTATGAGATGGTGAACGCCGTATCGAAGGCGGTGGACAAACCGGTGACCGTCAAGATGCGCACCGGCTGGGACAGTCAGCACATCTACCTTCTAGATAACGTCAGAGCGGCCGAATCCGGTGGCGCGGCGGCGATCGCGATTCACGGACGGACGCGGTCCCAATTGTATGAAGGAACAGCCAACTGGGAGCTTATTGGTGAGGCGAAGAAAATTGCGGGCATCCCGATCATCGGGAACGGTGATATTACGACGCCGCAACAAGCGAAGCATGCCCTCGACCATTACGGTGTCGATGCGGTCATGATCGGGCGGGCTGCCCTCGGAAATCCATGGATGCTCTATCAGACGGTGCAGTACCTCGAGACGGGTGAACTTCCGGCCGAGCCGGAGGCACGCGAGAAAATTGACATTTGCATGCTACATCTCGATCGTTTGATCGACTTGAAAGGCGAGGTGGCGGCGGTTCGTGAAATGCGTCAACACGTGGCCTGGTACTTGAAAGGTCTCAAAGGGAACGGGCCGGTCCGTAAGCAAGTCTTCGAGTTGGAATCACGGGATGCCGTCGGGAGTGTGCTCTACGATTTCGTCGGACAGATCGAGAACGCGCCACAAGAAGTGTGAACTAGTGTAAAAAAGTGATTTATGGTAAGCTTGTTTGGCGAAAAAGTGATACGCAAAGAGCGAACAGCTTAGGCTGTGCTGTTGGCCGTGAGGTCGACAGCTTTTTGTTAGGACCAAACCCAATATGTATAGAGGAGTGAATGGAGTAGTGAGTCACGAGTTGGAAATGAACGACCAAATGCAGGTTCGATTTGAAAAGATGACTGAGATGCGCGCGCAAGGGCTCGACCCGTTCGGACATCGGTTCGAACGCTCAGCCCATGCCGGTGAATTACATGAGCAATATGAAGCGATTGAGAAAGAGGCGCTCGCTGAGCAAGACGTAGAAGTCACGCTCGCGGGACGGATTATGACGAAACGTGGAAAAGGGAAGGTCTTCTTCGCCCACATCCAAGACGTCACGGGACAGGTTCAAATTTATGTCCGCAAAAATGACGTAGGGGATGAGGCGTTTGATTTGTTCAAATCGTCTGACCTCGGTGATATTGTCGGCGTGAAAGGTAAGCTGTTCAAAACGAATGTTGGCGAGTTATCGATTCACGTCGAGACGTTTGAACTTTTGACGAAAGCGCTCCGTCCGCTTCCAGACAAATATCATGGCTTAAAAGATGTCGAACAACGTTATCGTCAACGTTATCTCGATTTGATCACGAACAATGATTCGCGCCAAACATTCATTTTGCGTAGCCGAATCATTTCAGAGATCCGTAACTTCTTGAACCATCGCGGTTACTTAGAAGTTGAGACACCGATGCTCCATACGATTGCAGGCGGAGCAGCTGCCCGTCCGTTCTTGACGCACCATAACGCCCTCGATATGGAACTTTATATGCGCATCGCGATCGAGCTTCACTTGAAGCGCCTCATCGTCGGTGGCCTTGAGCGTGTTTATGAGATTGGCCGTGTCTTCCGTAACGAAGGGATCTCGACACGACACAACCCAGAGTTCACAATGATCGAGCTCTATGAAGCGTACGCTGATTACAACGACATCATGGATTTGACAGAAGAACTCGTTGCGCACGTTGCTAAAGAAGTACTCGGTACGACAGACGTGAAGTATGGAGAAGATACGATCCATCTTGGTGTCGGTTGGAAGCGGGCCCATATGGTTGACTTGGTTAAAGAAGAGATGGGTGTCGACTTCTGGCAGCAGATGTCTGATGAACAGGCGCGTGAACTTGCGAAAGAGCACGGAGTAGAAGTCCAAGACCATATGACGTTCGGTCATATCGTCAACGAGTTCTTCGAACAAAAAATCGAAGAGACGTTGCTTCAACCTACGTTCGTCACGGGACATCCGGTCGAAGTGTCGCCGCTTGCGAAGAAGAACGATCAAGACCCGCGCTTCACAGATCGCTTCGAGCTGTTCATCGTTCGTCGTGAACACGCGAACGCGTTCACAGAGTTGAACGATCCAATCGATCAACGTGAGCGCTTCGAAGCCCAACTACTTGAAAAAGAAGCTGGGAACGATGAGGCCCATGAACTTGATAACGACTTCCTAGAAGCGCTCGAGTACGGGATGCCGCCAACAGGTGGTCTCGGAATCGGGATTGACCGTCTTGTCATGTTGCTCACAGACGCACCATCGATTCGCGACGTATTGCTCTTCCCGACAATGCGTCACCAACAGTAACAAGTTACGACCTCTCACCATTGCGGTGAGAGGTTTTTGGTTTCTACAGCCAAGCTATAACGTGGCAGGAAACTTTTCCAGAAAAACTTTTGCCGAAACTATTGCATTCTATTTGAGGATGGGTTAAAGTAATAAACGTTGCCGCTGATGGCAGCGGAAAAGAATTAAAAAAGTGGTTGACAACTGTGTCGATGACTTGTAATATTGTAAGAGTCGTTAAGAGCGACAGACGAACTTTGAAAACTGAACGATGAGGCAAAAAAAGTTTTACAAGTTTTGATTGAAGCGCAAGCTTCGTCATTTTCAAGAGCTATATCAAATTCTTTGGAGAGTTTGATCCTGGCTCAGGACGAACGCTGGCGGCGTGCCTAATACATGCAAGTCGAGCGCAGGAAATCGGCGGAACCC
>NZ_SJVA01000015.1:0-45001 GCF_004337195.1 Exiguobacterium sp. SH0S7 | reverse complement strand
TCCTGCAGGAAAGCAATCCAACGGAGACCCAGCAGCGACATAAGTCGCGATGCGGCTCCGGGATTGCCTGCGGAAAGCGTGGGCGCCGGAAGGACGAGCGATTCTATTGATGTTAGTCAACAAGCTGCGGCCCGAAGCATTCGCTTCGAGCCTTGTTTTTCATTCAATGATTCAGTTTCGGTGGCATGACGTTCGAACGTTTCAGCAAGATCAGGACGATACCAATCCATAACGTTAAACCGATATACATGAAGAACGTGTTCACATTGAACAGTTGATTATTCATGTATATCGAGAAGACGTTGCTCGTGATACTGTCCACATAATTCCAATCCGCGCTACGCCCTTCTTGATTCATGACGACGTGCTTTACATACGCCCGGTACGTATCAAATTCGTTCGCTTGATAGCGGTACGCCGCATAGAGAAACGCTGGGATGGTGATGACTCCGACCGATAATATACGTGTACTCCAATTCATGACCAATCCCATCCAACCCGTCACGATGAGCAGCATCAAAAATAGAAGAATCGGCAGTGCGAGCAAGGCCGGATTCCCATTCCCTGAAATTTGTAACGGATTGACCGTCATCAGATTACCTAAATAAAAGATACCGGCACATGCGCCGAATCCAATTAGCATCATCCATCCGATTCGCTTGTGCTTATACATCAGAGTTCTCCATTTCTTGTTAGGTTGGCTTAACGTTCATCCTCTTTCAGTATAAGTCTATTATTTCCAAATAAAAACAAAAAATGAACACCCAGTTTAAAACCGAGTGTTCATTCATACCTTAGTTCGTCGCCGCTGCTGTCAACACAGGAACGATTTGTTTTTTACGTGATACGACGCCAGGAAGTGTCGCCAGGCCGTCTAACAGTTCGACGTTGAACGCTTGTTCGAACAAATCATGCTTCGCACCGACAACGAGTGCTTCTGAATCGTTCGTCAAGATGTTCGTGATCGCGAAGACGAACAAGTCGAGCTGTTTGTCAGCAATCGTCTTCGCCATCGCCGCCTCGACTTCACTTTTACGGCTCAACACGTCGTTCGCGTCAACCGTGTTCACTTGGGCGATCTCGATGCGGTAGTCGCCCATCGCGAACTCCTTCGCGTCGAGCGAGATGAGTTCAGGCACCGTCTTCTGGCTCAAGTCGGCTCCTGCTTTCAACATTTCGAGACCGTACGCCTCGACGTCAGTTCCGGCGATGTCTGCAAGCTCTTTCGCTGCTTTGACGTCCTCGTCCGTGCATGTCGGTGACTTGAACAAGAGCGAGTCCGAGATGATCGCCGATAGCATCAATCCGGCCATGTCAGACGCGATTTCGACACCGTGTTCTTTGTACAGCTTGAGCAAGATCGTCGCCGTGCAGCCAACCGGCTCCGCCCGGTAATAAAGTGCGTCTGCCGTTTGGAAGTTAGCGATGCGGTGATGGTCGATGACTTCAAGGATCCGCACGTCAGCAATGTCGGGCGCACTTTGTTGGAATTCATTATGGTCGACCAAGATGACCGAGTTCGTTTCGTCCGATACACGTTCGACGAGGCGCGGCGCCTTGACACGGAAGTGGTCGAGCGCGTATTGCGTCTCCCCGTTCACCTCACCGAGACGGACCGCCTCGGCGTCCATGCCTAATTTCTTTTTCAGTTCAGCGTAAGCGAGCGCCGAACAGATTGTATCCGTATCTGGATTTTTATGTCCGAAGACAAGTACTGTACTCATGATGCATTCTCCTCACTGTTGTAGTTTTCCCTTATCCATTATACCGTCAATCCCCATTCTTTCAATTCCAAAACAAAAAGAGCCTAGACTCGGCTCTTCACGATTGTTCGTCTTCGTCTGTCTCTTCGAGGTCCGAATGATCCCCTTTTGAATCTTCTTCGTGCGAGATATCCGGTTGGTCCCGGTTCAACTTCTCTTGTTCTTCTTGTTCACGTTTGTCTTTGTCTGACATCTGTCTCATCCTTTCGGTACTGAGTCTTGTCGTAGACTGTTCCCCAAGGTTGACACGGTCAAACGGATGTCTCACATCCGTAAACAAACTGTCATGTCAGTCAGCTTGGACGAACACGACTTCATCCCCGCGGATCTCGACGTTGACGTCTTGTCCTTGGAACAACCATTCGTCCTGCTCGGCGACGACGAAACGAATTCCATCTGCGTTCGTCTCGACGACGGCGTTATCAATCTCTTCTGTGATGACACCGACCGAGAACCCGTGCGTCAAATCAGTCGAACCCCCGTATTTAGCGAACAGACGAACCGTCTGTCCCGCCTCGACTTCCATTTCGTCTTTAAAAAATTGGAGTGCTTCTTCCGTCACGTTGATTTTCATGTAACATCCTCCTCTCGACTTCTGTCTTCATTCTAATCGTTTCTCAAAAAGCGAGCGAGGAAGTTGCCTAGAGTGTCGTGCCCGAAAGATACGTGACGGTCAGACTTTGCGCCCTAACCGCACCGCCGTCCATCCCATCGAACGTCACGTCGAACAAGGCGCGACCGATTTCTTCATGCGGCGCGTGCATCGTCGATAAACCGAACGCCTGGCTGATTGGGTGGCCGTCAAACCCGAGGATGGCGACGTCTTCCGGGATACCGACGCCACGCCGGTGCATCTCCCCTAAAAAACCGAGCGCGACGTAATCGGACGACAAAAAGAGCGCGCGGGGACGCTCTTTTCGTTGAAGGAACTCTGCCGCTAAGCGGATCCCGTCTTCACTCGTCAAGTAACCGGTCCATACCCATCGCTCACGCGCGGACGCCACTTCATCGAAGTAGGCCCGCTGACGCGCGATTGAGCTCGGGCTAGACTGCCGCGATAAGACGATACCGATATCCTCATAGCCGGCTTGCGTTAACACATGCAATCCGGCGACGAACGCCGCGTAATGGTCGACATGGACCGAGGAAATCGTCTCAGGCGCACCGACCGTCGCGACCGAGACCGGGCCGAAACTACGGTACGTCTCCAATTCTTCGAACAACATCGCATGCGACAACAGAATTGCCCCATCGACTTCACGATGCTTCAGTAAGTCGAGTGCTTGCCGCTCTTGATCAAGCTTGTACTCGGTCTGCCACATGACGAGACGATACCCTTTCACGAGCGCCGCTTTCGCGAGTCCGTTGACGAACAGTCCGTAGTACGGATGGTCCATATACGGCAACACGACGACGAATCGCTGCGTGCGCCCAGTCGACAGCGTCAGCGCCTGCTGATTCCGTAAATAGCCAAGCTCTGCCATCGCCGCATGGACACGCTGTCGCTTTTCTTTTGAAACGTATGGATGTTCATTAATCACCCGCGAGACCGTCGTCACCGACACGTCCGCTTGTTTCGCGATATCTCGAATGTTCGCCATCCCGCCTCACCTCAATCTGTCAGTCTTTCCATATAGTGTACCCATTCTACTGACCGACTGTCATCTCTTGCCATCACTTGTCGCCGAATCGCTTGGGCGAGACGAAACCGTTCTTCGACGGATAAATGAAGAAACTCATCTTGAAACTGGGCGCACAACATGCGTCCGAACGGTGTGTACAATTGATTGATGACCAGTTCATAGACGATCCCGCTACACCAAGCCTTCCACGTCGTCGGATTCATCAGGCTTCCCTCCTTTGACTCTACCGTACATTCTGAAACGCGTTTCAGAGCAAGCACTTTAGTAATAATCTCTAATTCCGAACATTAAACGCTAAAATGAGAAATTTTTTAGTTTTTTAACTCGAAATCATTGACGATGTCGATTCGATTTCGTATAGTCAACAAGTTGATAACGTGTATTCCACTTTACCGGACAGTTAATGTTCGGAAATTACTACTTATAAGGAGTCTTTCTAATGAACTTATTCCGTTTACAGCAACACGGAACGAACGTTAAACAAGAAGTGATGGCCGGCATCACGACGTTCGTCACGATGGCCTACATCTCGGTCGTCAACCCGGCGATTTTATCCGACGCAGGCATTCCGTTCGCCCAGGCGTTCACGGCGACGATCATCGCCATCTTGATCGGAACAGGATTAATGGCGTTCTATGCCAACCTGCCGATCGCGGTCGCACCTGGGATGGGCTTGAACGCCTTCTTCGCCTATACACTCGTCGCGCAACAACAGATCGCACCAGAAGCCGCGCTCGGCGTCGTCTTCGTCTCGTCGGTCTTCTTCCTGATCTTGTCGCTGTCACCGATCCGGACGAAACTGATTCAAGCGATCCCCGCTTCATTGAAGCACGCCATCACGACCGGTATCGGGTTGTTCATCGCTTCACTCGGCTTGAAGCTGTCCGGACTCATCGTCGCGGATGAGGCGAACCTCGTCCGTCTCGGGGAGTTGTCGTCACCGAGCGTCTTGCTCGTCCTCGGTGGGCTGATCGTCTCGGCGCTTCTGTTCTCACGTAACGTCCCGGGTTCCCTTCTTATCGGGATGGTGCTCACAGGTATCGCGGCCTACTTCATGGGTCTATTGAAAATCGAAGGCGTGACGGCGATGCCGACGCTACCGGAAGGGTTGATGGTCAACCCGCTCACCGCTTTCTCTGACGTCATCCAATATGGCTTATTCGGGGCCGTATTGTCGTTCTTCCTCGTCACGTTGTTCGACACGACGGGAACGCTCGTCGGTGTCGGCAAGCAAGCCGGTTTGTTGAAAGAAGACGGGACGATCGAGAACGGGCACCGGGCCTTGTTCGCTGATTCACTCGCAACGATGGGGGGCTCACTCGTCGGAACGAGTCCATCGACGGCCTACATCGAGTCGGCCGCAGGTGTCGCCCAAGGCGGACGGACCGGACTGACGACAGCCGTCGTCGCGGGCTTGTTCGGTCTCACATTGTTCTTCAGCCCGCTCATCGGTGCGATTTCAGGTGTCGCCGCCATTACGGCGCCGGCCCTCATCATCGTCGGCGCACTCATGCTGACGAACGTCCGCTATATCGATTGGACAGATTTCAGTGAATACTTCCCGGCGTTCATGACGATCCTCATCATGCCACTCTCAGGCAGTATCGAACGCGGGATCGCCTTCGGGTTCATCCTCTACCCGATCTTCAAGGCGATGAACAAAGAGACGGTCCACCCGCTCATCTACTTGTTCGCCGGATTGTTTATTTTGGAAATGTTTTTCCTATAATACTTGACTTTAACCCTCGTCCCCGACGAGGGTTTTTCTGTTATTAATCAGGGAATCACTGTCTTATAGCAGTTTCTTCATGAATATGTATTCATTATCATTTAGTTCTCAATTAGACAGTATTTTACATTTTTTTGAGAAAATGATTCCATTTTTCTGTTTTGTGCTCATTTGTTATGGAATAATAACTGTGAGACCGTTTTCGAATTTGACTAAAATCAGGAAAGAAGGAATGGACATGCCAAACGTGGCGTTGTTCGTCACTTGTCTCTCCGATACGTTATTCCCATCGGTAGGACAAGCGACGGTCGAACTATTAGAACATCTCGGTTGTGACGTCAGCTTCCCGTTCGAGCAGACGTGCTGCGGTCAACCGGCCTATAACAGCGGCTACCATGAAGAGACGAAAAAGATTGCCAAACACATGATTGAGACGTTCGAGAAAGCGGACGCCGACTATATCGTCGGACCGTCCGGCTCGTGTGTCATGATGATGCGCGACTATCCGCACTTGTTCAAAGACGATCCCGTCTGGAAAGAGCGGGCTGAAGCCCATGCGGCAAAGGCGTTCGAACTGACGCAGTTCATCGTCGACGTGCTCGAAGTGACAGACGTCGGGGCGAAATTCCCGGCGAAAGCGACGTATCACGCATCGTGCCATATGACGCGCCTGCTCGGGATCGAGGCGGCACCGGGACAGTTGTTGAAAAACGTTGACGGGTTGACGATGGTCCCACTCGAAAACGTACATAACTGTTGCGGCTTCGGCGGGACGTTCTCGGTCAAGATGCCGGACGTGTCGGTACAGATGGTCGACGAGAAAGTCGAGTCGATTTTAAAATCAGGGGCCGACGTGTTGATCGGCGCTGATGCGTCTTGTTTGATGAACATCGGGGGGCGCCTGCATAAACAAGGGCATCCGATCAAAGTGATGCATATCGCGGAAGTGTTGAACGAAGGGGTGAAACAAGCATGAGCATGGGGATTCGGTTAGATGAGAAGTTTCAAGATCGGCGGAAAGACGGGATCGATAACCCGTTCATGCGCCAAGCCGTCAGCTCGGCGCAAAACCGCCTGCGCGACGGACGTTTGAACGCGGCCGGGGAACTCGGGGATTGGGAAGCGTTCCGCGACCATTCGGAAGAGATTCGCCAGCACGTGCTCGAGCATCTCGATTACTACTTACACCAGTTGAGTGAGAATATCTCGAAGCGGGGCGGCAACGTCTTCTTCGCCGAGACGCCGGAAGAAGCGAACCGCTATATCCGCGAAGTCGTGCGCGCAAAAGACGCCAAACACGTCGTCAAATCGAAGTCGATGGTGACCGAGGAGATCGGGTTGAACGAGGCGCTTCACGAAGAAGGGTGTACGGTCGTCGAGTCGGATCTCGGGGAATGGATCCTTCAGCTCGACAACGACCCACCGTCGCACATCGTCGCACCGGCGCTCCACAAAGACCGGAACGATGTCCACAAGACGTTCACGACCCATGGCTACGACGGAACGAACGACCCGACCGAGCTCGGCCGCTACGCGCGCCGTGAGCTGCGCAAAGACTTCTTGAAAGCAGAGGTCGGCATCACCGGTTGTAACTTCGCCATCGCCGAGAGCGGCGCCGTCGGTCTCGTCACGAACGAAGGTAACGGCCGGATGGTCACGTCACTCCCGAACACCGTCATCTCGGTCATGGGGATGGAGCGGGTCGTCCCGTCTTACGAAGAGTTCGAAGTGCTCGTCAACATGTTGTGCCGGAGCGCGGTCGGTCAACGGCTCACGTCATACATCACGACGTTCGCCGGCACGAAAAGCGTCGGTGAAGTCGACGGCCCGGAAGAATTCCATCTCGTCATCGTCGACAACAAGCGGTCCGGCATTCTCGGGACTCAGTTCCAGTCCGTGCTCCAATGTATCCGTTGCGCGGCATGTATTAACGTCTGCCCGGTGTATCGTCATATCGGCGGCCACGCCTATGGTTCGATTTATCCGGGACCGATCGGCGCCGTGCTCGCCCCGCTGCTCGACGGTTACGAGAACTATAAAGAACTGCCGTATGCGTCAAGTCTTTGTGGTGCCTGTACGGAAGCATGTCCGGTCAAAATCCCGCTCCATGAACTGTTGATCGAGCATCGCCGCGTCATCGTCGAAGACAAGAAAAAATCGCCGTTCGTCGAACGCATCGCCATGAAAGGCTTCGCCGTCACATCATCGAGCCCGTTCTTGTTCGAGGCGGCCGAACAGATCGCGCCGTTCGCATCGTCCCCGTTTGCGACAGCGGGGCAAATCGACAAAGGCTTACCGGCTTGGACCGACTCGAAAGACTTGCCGCAGCCGGCCAAACAGACGGTCCGCGACTGGTTTAAGAAACGGGGGAATGCACAATGAATCCAGGAACGATCACCAACCGTGAAGACTTTTTAAAGCGGATCGCGGGACAACTCGGACGCGACGTCGATTTGACGCCTCCGAAACGAATATACAAGCACCGTCCGCAAGACGAGGTGTTGAAAGACGCTTCAACAGAGGAACTCCTCGAGACGTTCCGTATGGTCGCGACGCGCATTCATACCGACGTCGTCGAATGTGAGTCGACTCATCTCGATGACACGCTCCGTCTTCTCCTCGAACGATACGACGGCAAGACGATTATCGCCGAGGACGATGCACGCATTAAGGAATGGGCACCCGAAACGAGCCTGTCGTTCGACTGGTGGGATGCCGCGCGTCCGGATGACAGCCGCGCCCTTGCCGTGAAAGCTGACGTTGGGATCACGATTGCCGATCAAGCACTCGCTGAAAGTGCGACCATCGTCCAATACGCGGCCCCCGGAAAATCGCGGACGATCAGCTTGTTGCCACAAGATCACATCGCCATCATCCCGAAATCGGTGCTCGTGCCCCGAATGACGCAAGCGGCGAAACAACTGGCCGAACTCGATCGCAACGGCGAGCTCGCCTCACCGCAAGGCGTCAACTTCATCTCGGGCCCGTCAAACTCGGCCGATATTGAGATGAACTTGATCGTCGGTGTCCACGGACCGGTCCGTGTCGCCTACGTTCTCGTACATGATCTCTAACGAAAAAACTCGCCGTCGTGGCGAGTTTTTTCGTTTATTCTTTATTCGACGGTGATGCTTCCGTTCGTGCTCGTCAGTTTGACTTCAAGCGCACCGTCCCCGAACGTCCGCTCGTTCGTCCGCTCCCCAAATATGTCGAGTTGGCCGTTTCTCGTCTTGGCGCGGATGACGGTGTCGCTCGGCTCTTGCTTCAGACGCAGTTCGATTTTTCCGTTCGTCGTCTTCAATCGAAGCGGATGTTCAATCGCATCGATCACACAATCGATACGTCCGTTCGACGATTTCGCCTCGATTGCGCCGTCCACGTCGACGATGTCGAGCCGACCGTTTGACGATTGAAGAGTGAGACGTTCAATGACAGAATCTCTCACTTCGACTCGACCGTTCGATGTTTGAACGTCAAAGTCTTGGCCCGCGCTCATCGTCAGGCAGACGTTCCCGTTTGACGAGCGCAACGTCCCGTGACCGGCCCGGACCTCACTCGCGTTGATGCGACCGTTCTCGCTCTCGACCTCGATCAAAGCAGCTCGCACCTCACGGACGTCACTCGAGCCGTGCCGATTGTTCAGACGGACCGATTCATACGTGTGACGCGGCAACTCGACATGCAACACCGGTGTTTTCGTCCCGAACCACGAGAACAAGTCGGACAGTCCGAAGCGGCGTTCCGACTCGATCCGCACCTCGATCGTGTCGTTGACGATGTCCATCTTGACGCCATGTTCGGTCTCATCTTCTAGTGTCGCGTAGGCATAGCCGTCCGCGGACGGTACAACGTTCACGTGCGCATTTTGAACGCGAATCGAGACGTGTTGAAACGCCACGTTCGGGCTCTGGACGATGGCAGGCGGCGCAATCGGCTCCGCCGCGATCGAATCGACCGACACGAGCAGTTCTGAGGCGAGCACTTCTGGTGTCCCGAGCTCCTCGGCCATCGCTTCGTCACTTTTCCCATCGAGTCGCCCGCTCGCAAAGTATTCCGCAACGTCCCGCAAAATATCGACCCGATCGATGATGCTGATCCCCATGAGCAACCGTTCGAGTTCAGTTAAATACTGTTCTTCTGTCATTTGTCGTCTCCCCTTTTAATCAATTCGTTGACTCCTGTCGTGAATGATTCCCATTCCGCTCGCAATTCGTCTAGATGGATCTTCCCTTGCTCCGTGATGGCGTAGTACTTCCGTGGCGGTCCTTCTGCCGACTCCTTCAAATACGTCGTGAAGTAGCCTTCCGACGTGAGTCGCCGAAGGAGCGGATAGACCGCCCCTTCCGAGATGACGACTCTTGCCGAGATTGCTTGAACGAGCTCATAACCGTAACGATCACTCGTCTCGACGAGTGCAAGTACACACAAGTTTAAGACCCCTTTTTTAAATTGAGGGTTCAATCGATTCGCCTCCTCTACTGTTCATTAAACAATAGCATATCGACCACTACTGTTCAATAAATATTAGCTAGCATGTTTATTACATCTCGATAAGTGGTATATCTCTGCCCAAATCTGTACAATAGGGGAACGACACTCGTAGTAAAATAATTGTCACAGCCGGAATGTATGTAGTTCCAGGAAGGAACGGTCCCTATGAAAGCTTGGATTGACGAGCGGATCGGAAGGCAGTTTTTATTCGTCTTCTATTTATTCATTGGACTGATCCTCCTCACCTCACTCGCCGTATACGTATATACGGAAAATCGAATCGAACAGACGACTTCATCGCTCGAGCACGTCAGCGAACGTCGCACGAATGCGACCGAGCTCTTCGAGACATGGCAGTCCATGCAATATGAGATGCGCGGTTACGTCCTCCTCGGCGACGAGGAATTGCTTGCCCGCGTCAAAGAGAAACAAGACTTGATCGAAACACAGACCGCCTGGTTCGAAACGAACGCGGTCACGGCGAAAGAACAGACGTATGCGGGGGATGCCCGTGCGTTATTCTCCGCCTATCAACAACGCGTCATGCCGAGCCTCGAGCGCTACGTCGTCGCGAAACAGGAAGGCACGGTCACCGAGCCGTTCCTGCAAATGCCGACGCTCGGGAAAGTAACGCCTCAAACCGAACCTCAGGCCGATCGGAAATTCCAAATCAACTCGAAGAGCGCGGCTGACATGAGCGCGAGCATCGTCGACATGGAGACGGTGTTCACCGAATACCGCAACGCATTGAATGCGGAAGAAAACCAACTCCGTGAACAGCTCGCCACCCATACGAAATGGGCGCAAGTACTTTGGCTTCTGTCGCTACTCGGGGTACTATTCGTCCTCTTCATCGCGGCTCGGCCTTACGTAAAACGGTTGACCGATCAACTGCAAGAGTTGATCACGAACAGCGAACGGCTCACCGACGACCGAGTCATACCCGTCCCTGTTTTGGCATCGACCCGAAACGAGGTCGGGCAACTGACCGAATCGTTCCGTCAAATGGCGGCCTCACTGTCGTCGCAGCGTTATCAAGTCGAAGAAGAGCGCGAGAAGACCGCGCGGCTCTTGCACTCGATCCGTGACGCCGTCATTTATGTCGAACATACGACGCATGAGAAACTCGCCAACCAGGCGCTCTTCGTCATGTTCAATCAAGCGATCACGAAGCAAAACGAGACGGACCTTTATCGGCTTGACGTCGACCTTGAAGAACTCGGTCTCCAAGTCGATCAAAAAGATTCCTTCTTCTCGTTCATGCGCCGTGCGTTCGACGGCGAAGCGATGGAAGAGAGCGTGACGTTCTCGATGAATCAAGAAGAACGGTTCATCCGAATGTACGCGGAAAAAATCCATTTGCGCGGCACACGCCACGGCACGATGCTCGTCTTCCGGGACGTGACGCAAGAAACCGAGGTCGACCGCTTGAAGACGGAACTCGTCGCGACGGTGTCTCATGAATTGCGCACTCCTTTAACGAGCATCATCGGGTTTACCGAACTTATGCGCTACCGGAAGATGCCGGCTGAACGGACGGATCAATATTTAGGAATGATTCATAAAGAGACGCTCCGTCTCGAGGATTTGATCTCCAACTTACTCGACGTGCAGCGAATGGAGTCGGGAAAACAGACGTATCAAAACGAGCCCGAAAGCTTGTACGATATTTTGGCAGAAACGATTGCCGTCCACCAAGGCGCGAGTCAACACCACGACTTATCGTTTGAATGTGATAACGACATCCTCGTGTACGGGGACCGAAACCGACTCAACCAGCTGTTCACGAACCTGCTTCATAACGCGATCAAATATTCACCGAACGGCGGAAAAGTTGCGGTGTCCGTCACGAATGACCAGTCGGACGGCGTCGAAATTTCCGTCACGGACTCTGGCATCGGGATCCCGACTTCAGCGCTCCCGAAACTGTTCGACAAGTTTTATCGCGTCGACAATTCGGCCAGCCGGAAGATCGGTGGCACCGGCCTCGGTCTTGCCATCTGTAAAGAGATTGTCGAAGGGCATGACGGGACGATCCGGGTCGACTCACGTGTCGGTCTCGGATCGACGTTCACGATCGTCTTGCCGAAATATATCGAGGAAGATCAAATGAGCGGCTAAACAATAAGGGATGACTCGCCTCGGGCGAGTCATCCCTTATGTTATTGGACTTTATTTTCTGGGCCAAATGCCGGATAGAGCGACAAGCCACCGTCAGCAAAGATGGTCGTGCCCGTGACGTAAGACGACTCGTCTGACGCAAGCCACGCTGCCACCGCAGCGATCTGTTCAGGTCGCCCGATCTTATGAGTCGGAATGAGCGCTTCGAGCCCTTTCTTCTCTTCTGGATCTTGCATCGTCTCTTCGTTGATCGGTGTGTCGATCGCACCAGGAGCGATCGCGTTGACACGAATCTGATTCGGCGCATATTCGAGCGCGACCGACTTCGTGAACATCTTGACCCCGCCTTTACTTGCTGCGTAATGCGTATAGCCCGGGCGTGGGATCACCTCGTGTACCGAGGACATGTTGATGATATTCCCTTTCAAGTCATGCTCGACGAAATACTTGAGTGCGGCCCGTACCCCGAGAAACGTCCCGGTCAGGTTCGTATCGATAATTTTCTTCCAGTTGTCGAGCTCCATCTCGTGCGTTTTCGCTTCGACTTGGACACCGGCGTTGTTGACGAAAATGTCCATCTGTCCAAATTCAGATACTGCTTTTTCGATCATCTTCTCAGCGAGCCCTTCTTCGGCGACGTCACCTTGGACAGCGACGGCTTTACCTCCGGCCGCCTCGATGCCGCGGATGACTTCCATCATCTCGTCTTCACTGCTTCTGTAATTTAAGACGACGTTGACGCCTTCTTTCGCGTAGCGCTCGGCCACCGCTCGCCCGAGTCCTTTTGAACTACCTGTGATTACTGCGACTTTCCCTTGAAGTTCTGGATAGTTTGCCATGTCGTTTCCCCTTTCGTCTTCTCGCTTTGTAGTTCCCGTATTCCCCTCTTCATGAAACCTTTCGGGCTGTCTTTTGAATATTTATGGGAAATCTACTATACTGAAACAAACTATTCGTTTTCAGGACTCGCCTGAAAAACGTACAAACTTATTCTTATGGAGGTGAATCCCCGATTTTTTGGGGAATTTTTGGACAGTCCCATGTTACTCAGTTTATTGATCGTCGCCTTTCTCATCTTCATGACCGCCTTTTTCGTGGCGGCCGAATTTTCAATCGTCAAAGTCCGGAGCGCACGGCTCGACCAACTCGTGCTAGAAGGAAACTCACGAGCGTCCGTCGCTAAAAAAGTGATCGAGAACCTCGATGACTCGCTATCCGCCTCGCAGTTCGGCATCACGCTCGCCGCGCTCGGCCTTGGTTGGATCGGTGCCGATCAAATCGAAGGAATGATTCAACCGCTCGTCGACCGCTTAAGCGTCTCGCCGTCGGTTTCAACATTCCTGTCGTTCTTAATCGCCTTTTTGCTCATCGCCTTTTTACACGTCGTCATCGGCGAACTTGTCCCGAAGACGCTCGCCGTACATGAAGCCGAGAAATTGACGCTGCTCGTCGCCCGGCCGCTCTACTTCTTCACGAAGCTGTTGTATCCGTTCATCCGGGTGCTCAACAGTATGGCCCGGCTCACGCTCCGCTTGTTCGGTGTCAAGACGACGGCACAAGAGACGGCGCACTCGGAAGAAGAACTCAAAATTATCATGACGGAGAGTTTTCGAAGTGGCGAAATCAACGAGAACGAACTCGCTTACGTTCAAAATATCTTCTCGTTTGATGAACGTGTCGCAAAAGATGCGATGGTGCCGCGGATGAATATGGTGACGATCGATGAAGAAGACTCGATCGAGACGATTATCGCGACCGTCCAAGAGCATCAATATACGCGCTATCCGGTCACACGAGACGGTGACCGCGATGACGTGCTCGGTTTTATTAACGCCAAACAGGTGTTCACGGCCCAACTCGTCAAGAGTGACGCCCCGCTTGAATCGTTCATTCATCAGTTACCGCTCGTCACGGAGTTCACACCGCTCCAAGAAGCGATGGTGAAAATGCAGAACGCACGGACGATGATGTGTCTCGTCATCGATGAGTACGGCGGCACCGCCGGCCTGCTCACGATCGAAGACATCCTTGAAGAAATCGTCGGTGAGATTCGCGACGAGTTCGACCGGGACGAACAAGCCGAGATCACTGAAGTCAATCCAGGCCATTATCGCTTGTCTGGTCTCGTGCTCACGCAAGAGATCGAAGAGCGCTTCGGCATTGAGATCGAGGATGACGTCGATACGATTGGTGGTTTCGTCCTCTCGCAAAAAGCGAATGCACGCACCGGCGAACGTTTCGTCCTGCCAGGTGAGCACGAACTGATCGTCCGCGAGATCGACAATCACCGCATCGTCTTCGTCGACTTGATTCTTGCGCATAAAGACCAGCTTCGAGCCGAAATGGACTAAGTGTCTTTGACCGCCCTCCCTTGAACATTAGGGAGGGCTTTTCGATTGACGCTCGAACTGTCGCTATATTTTCAAGGCTTGTCGTGATATACTGCACATATGTTGCTAATTTGAGTGCGTGTCACTCATTGACACAACATCACCGAACAGTTCATTAATGTTCGGTCCAACAACTACAGAAAGAAGGTTACGCATGGAACGTAAACTATTTTTAATTGACGGAAACTCCATGCTGGCCAGTGCCTACTACGGTGCCGCCGCGAGCCGAACGAAAAAAGGACGCGAGGTATCTAAAAACGATCGGAGTGCCGTCATCGGTATGACCGGCCTCATCCGGACGATTCTACGCAGACATCGTCCGTCTCATTTTGTCGTCGTATGGGACGTCTCACGTGAAACATTGTGGCGTCGCGAGCTTTATCCTGGCTATAAACGCCGCCGTCGCCAGACACCACCCGAGTTGAAGGCTCAAATGGAACTCATGCGCCAATTGCTTGAAGAGAGCGGAATCCCGCAATATCAAGTCGAAGGCTATGAGGGAGAAGATTTGATTGCCCACATCGCTCGGAAGTTCAGCTGCAGCGCGCCTGTCGTCATCATGACGAAGGATAAAGACTTGCTTCAGCTCGTGAGCCCACGTATCACAGTATGGCTTCAAACACAGGAGCTTCAGCAAATGCAAGCTCGTTGTGATATCCAAGACAACCGCCCGCTCCCACTCAAGCGACATCTCGAGATTCGTCCTGAGGAGATTGCAGCGTTGTACGAAGGATTGAAGCCGAAACAGCTCTCAGCGGTCAAAGCGTTGACGGGAGACCGTTCAGACGGTATCCCACCTGTAGCCGGCCTTGACGAAAGTCAATCGGTACAGTTGATTAAACGCTTCGGTTCGCTCGATAAGCTTTACACGGCGCTTAGCGTCAAAGGCGATAAACGACAACTGATCAATGAAACGATCGCGGCACTGACGTCAGAGGAAGTGCCCCGTAACTTGAGACGTACACGCAAAAAAGCCGAGCGCAACATGGAGCTCGTCCGTCTCGATGTCACGGTGCCAGAACTTGAACATTTGAAACTGGCTCATCTTGAGCTCAGCATCAATTCAAAACGGGTCGAACAAGCGTATCAAAAGCGCGGCATTCGCCTCTCATTTGATTCGAGTCAAAAGAAAATTTCAGCACGTTAAAAAGCGCGGACATTAGTCCACGCTTTTTATATTGACCGTAATCCCATCGTCGTCGGTGAGCGACCATTCCGACGTCGTCCCTCCAAGTTCGTGGTTCGTCGAAGCGTCGACAAAAAGCGTCCATGCTTCAAGTCCCGCCTCGTCGTTCATCGGTTCAGTCGGACGGGCCCAGACGTTCGCACCGATGTGATGATGATACCCGTCGGCCGCGAGGAACAGTGCACCCGGGTATGAATCGGTCGTGACGGTAAACCCGAGTCGATGTTGATAGAATAATTTCGCCGCTTCGAGGGAACATACCTTAAAGTGAACGTGTCCCATCGTCGTCCCGACAGGAAGACCTGTGAACGGACGGTCCGCTGCCGCCTCGAGCATCGATTCGTACTCAACCGGATCGGTCGACATCTTCACGTGACCGTTCGCTTCATATTCCCACTTCTCACGTGGCCGATCAGCATACAGCTCGATGCCGTTCCCTTCCGGATCGTTCAAATAAAACGCCTCACTGACCAAATGGTCGCCTTGACCGACTTCAATCCGTCGCTCGATCAAATGACGGAGAATGCGTCCGAGTTCGACGCGGTCCGGCAGCAAGATTGCCATGTGGAACAAGCCGGCCGCCTTTCGGTTCGGACGCACACCTTTGACTTCATGCAAGATGACGAGCGGCGTATTCGGCGCACCGAGCGTGACGCGGTCGATACCGACTTCGAGTACGTCCATTCCAATGACTTGTTCGTAAAACTGTTTCATGCTTTCTAATTCACTGACCCGGAGCGTGACCGGTCCGAGTTGGATATTGGTTAATTTCATGTTTTCTCACCTCTCTCTTTACTATACATGCCGTGTCCCGTTTGCAGAAGACGGCACAAAAAGGTGGTATAGTTACCGAAAGGATACTTAGAGAGGAGCGAGACTCATGACGATGATCTCAAGCTGTGAAGTCGATACCGCACTCGAACTAATCACCGGTAAATGGAAACCATCGATTTTACTCGCGCTCATCAACGGGGGGACGCTCCGGTTCAGTGAACTGAAACGCTCGCTCCCGAACATTAGCCAAAAGATTTTGACAGCCCAGTTGCGTGACTTAGAAGAGCACGATATCATCATCCGTACCGTCTATCCGGAAGTCCCGCCGCGCGTCGACTATCAGTTGAGCGAGTACGGCAAGACGCTTATCCCGGTACTCGAGACGATGAACGCTTGGGGCATGAAGCACGCTGCGCGCATGCAACAAAAATAAATTGTCCACATGTGGATAACTCATTTCCGTATTACCGCCCATCACTTATCCACAGGAGGATCTCATGATTCGTTATCCACAGCTCACCGGCCGCCACGTCGGCGTCACCGCCCCTTCGTCCGGCGTACCAGCCGCGCGTCATAGTTTACTTCACGAAGCTGAGACGACGTTCGCACGCCACGGCTTCACGCTTCAATTTGAACCGTCTGTTTGGACACAACATAAAGCAAAATCGGCGCCGGCCGCAGTCCGTGCCGAAGAGCTGACGCGACTGTTCTACGATGAGGACGTCGATTTGATCATCCCGCCATGGGGCGGCGTCTTGTTGCTCGAGCTACTCGATAAAATCGCTTGGGACACGCTCCCAGCGAAGTGGATGCTCGGCTACTCTGACGTCAGCTTATTTTTATTCGTCTACACGCTCAAGACCGGCATCGCCTCGGCTCACGGGACGAACCTTGTCGATCTGCGCGGGGAATCGTGGGATGCGACGAGCTCGCGTTGGCTCGACGTCTTATCGACGAAACACGGCGAGACCGTCATTCAACTGTCTTCAGAGCAATTTCAAAAAGAGTGGCAGCACGGTAACCCGAGTCCATGCGTCTACCATTTGACCGAGCCGACCGAATGGAAATCACTCGGTGGGACGGAAGCGACCGGTCGTCTGCTCGGCGGTTGTATCGACGTCCTCTTGCATACGATTGGGACGCCTTACGGTGACGTCGCTCAGTTCCAACAGACTCATTTGAACGATGAACCGATTCTTTGGTATTTCGAGAATGCCGAGATGGATGTACCGGCACTCAAACGGACCCTGCTTCAAATGAAGTGGGCCGGTTGGTTTGATCACACGACAGGCATCTTGTTCGGCCGCAGCGATGCCCAACCACCGGTACAAGGTTATACGGCAGAAGACGTCTACGCTGAACTAAAGGAACTACTCAACGTTCCCATCATTTATGACATCGACTGCGGGCACGTGCCACCACAACTGACACTCATTAACGGTGCCCATGCCTCGATTCAAGTCGAGGACGGGAAAGGCACGCTCATTCAAACGTTCAAGGGCTGAGGATTCAGCCCTTGATTTTTTGTAGCAATTCGGTCAAATGTGTCCGATAAAATCCTTCGGGAAACCTTTGAACAGATCCTTCGATTGAAGGCACTAATTCGAGCCCACACCCGTAACTCGCACCAATCAGCACCCCTTCAAAATAGACGGCCTGATCGATCAAGCTATGTGTCTTCCAACCGTCCATCCCTTCCCATAGCCGCTTGAAAGCCATATCTCCGAGTTCCATCTCACCTTTCATCGCATAATAGACTCCTTGTGACATCTCGATCGCGGCGATGAACGAGTAATCATCACCCAATAGTCGCTCCATTTCCTTAATCTGTTGCCCGAGCTGCTCGACGCGGCCGTAGTGGATGGCATAAAGTGCCTCTGACAAAGCGAGACGCACTTTGGCCACGTGTTCGTCCGTGAACTGAATGTACTGCCTTGCTTTCACAAACGCCTCATTGATCCGTTGTTCGTCTTTCAGGTAAAGAGCACATAATGCAATCGTCCGATTCACATCGTCGGCTCGATAATACGTTCTCGTCTGATGCATGTGTTTAAGGGCAGAATCTAGATGATGGATGGCCCCAGATAGATTCCCTTCATACGTCATTTCTTTCATGACGAGAAGCATCGCATATTCAATCCGAGTTCGTGACGACATGTTTCGCACGTCTAACAATTCCAATCGATCAAACTGTTCGCTCGCTTCCTCAAACTGATTCCACAAAATGTAGTAGTAAGCTTTCCCGATGAGTGCCATCGCCAGCTCATCTTTTTCATCGAGCCGTTCGAACAAATTGATTGCTCGCTCATAATAAGTTAACAGTTCACTGCGCTTATCGCCATGTTTTAAGTTATCTCCCATAATGACGTATGCCTTCCCTTGCCACACCGAGTTCATCTCTGTCGTCAAATATGGGGATAGCGCCTGCTTGGTAGCTTCCTCGTCCCATGGATTAAGGCTCAATTGGGCGTATTCGATGTCTTCGACGAGCGCTTGCAGCTCCACCTCGCGAGGATCGACAAGTAACGACTGAACCGACACGTCCAACCGCTTGGCAATCTCGCGCAGACTGCGCATCGACGTTTCGGCTTTCCCGTTCTCAATCATACTGAGCATCGATTTCGTGATGATGCCGTCTGCGAGTTGACTTTGCGTCAACTTTTTTTCTTTTCGTAACGTCTTAATCCGCTGTCCAATCATAGAGCACCTCTTAAAAGTTAAATTTAATTGAACTTATTGTTTACAAATCTCTCTTTGTCGTCTATTATAATGTTAAATCACATTGAACTTAATTGCAAAGGAGACTATGTATGACTACTTCTACCTCGAACTTGCACGTGTTGTTGCTCGGGAAATTCATGTCGTTATTCGCTTCCAGTCTATTCACGTTCGTCGCCGGATTGACGGTGCTGACAACTTCCGGTTCCGGGCTCCAGTTCGCCCTCGTCTTACTGGCCGGGACGTTGCCTCGTGTTCTATTATCACCGTTTGCCGGTGCATATGCTGACAAATTGAACCGAAAACGCGTCATCATCACGATGGAATCGGTCAACGGGCTATTGTTCTTCTTGGCCGGGGCCGCGAGCCTCATTTGGACGTTCGGCGTTCCTGCTTTCTTGATTATTACATGTCTGCTTTCTATCGTCTCCACTTTCTTGTCTGTCACGTTGACGAGTTCGATTCCACTCCTGTTCGACGAAGACGGGCTTCAACGCGCCAATTCGCTCATCCAAAGTATCATTTCCGTCTCAAGTATTGGTACGCCACTTTTAGCCGGGGCGCTGTTCAAGCTATTACCGATTTCAGCGTTCTTGTTCAGCTCATCCCTCTTGTTCCTCATTGCCGCCCTGTTCGCCTCACGTCTCACATTCCAAGCGTATGAACATGCTTCCACCGATCAATCGACGTGGGACGACGTCCGCTCCGGTTTCCGCTATTTGAAACGCCAACGCGTGCTATGGACGCTGACGATTCTTGCGGCGTTCCTCAACTTCTTCTTCGTGGCTTCGGAAGTACTGTTCCCGATTGCCGCCTTGCAACAGATCGGGGTCAGCCCGCTCCAGTTCGGCTTTTTAGAAAGTATGTTCGCAGTCGGATTTTTAGTCGCCTCTCTTGCCCACGCGCTGCCGTTCTTTAAGATCAAGTATCGTCTAGCGACGGTCCGCACATCGCTTATCGTCATGAGTTGCCTCTTTATCGGCCCGGCCGTTCCGCTCTATTTTGACTTCTCGGTCACACCCGCCATCGTCTTCCTCACCGGATTCGCTTTGTTGAGCGGTTTCTTCATCATCCGCGTCAATATTCCCATCCAACTGTTTTTGCAGACGAACACGGAACCAAGCTACCTCGGTCGTGTCATGGGTGTCCTCGAATCACTCGCCATGGGGATCACCCCGCTC
Source organism: Exiguobacterium sp. SH0S7 (assembly GCF_004337195.1). NCBI lineage: Bacteria > Bacillati > Bacillota > Bacilli > Caryophanales > Exiguobacterium > Exiguobacterium sp. SH0S7. The sequence continues at coordinate 25,005 of NZ_SJVA01000015.1, read as the reverse complement.
GGTTTCGTGTCGTTCGGGTTATTGAGCGAATGGATGTCGGTCACGTCACTTTATACAATTTGCATGGTATGCCTGCTTTCGATCACGCTGTTCGCGATGCATCGCATCCGTCACGATATCGCGGTTGAAAAAGCGACGGTACTGGCTGAAGTCGAAAGCGCGCCGACGCGTCAATGAACGAAAAAAAGACATCGAACGTTTTTCAGTTCGATGTCTTCTCTGTTGATGGAAGGACTCGTTTCTCTAACAAGAACGGTCCGAACGGGATGACCGAAGCCATGACCGCGAGGACTAACACTTTGAAGCCCCAGTTGAAGCGCCACGCCATGTAAACCGCTGCCGCCACGTAAGCGACGAACAGGAAACCATGGGCCGCACCGACGATGCTGACGGCTAGCGGCATGCCAGCCAAATACTTGAGCGGCATTGCGATCAACAATAAGAGCAGGAATGACATCCCCTCTGTATAACCGAGCCATTTGAATCGAGTTGCGTTCATATCCGTTCTCCTTTTTAATCGATGCTACGTTCATCGTAGCCGATAGAGGTGAAGTTTGTCACAGGAGAACGTTAGAAAGTCGTTAGGCTATTTGACGATTTGGTGAACGATGCGAAATTTTTGTTTCGACGAAGCGGCGAAGGAACAAACCGTCGACGCCGATTTTGCCTGCGTTGTAGCCCGCGACGAGAATCAAGACCGATACGATCAACATCGTCGGGTTCGTGCTGACCGTTCCTGACAATAAGAATGCCATGTTCATGACGAGTCCGAAGAAAGCCGCACTGCGTGTGAGGGCACCAAGCAAGAGACCGAGACCAACCAAGAATTCACCGTATGGAATTAAGATATCGAAAAGTGCTGCGTTTGGGATCGCGAAGTTTTCAAGGAATGTTGCCCACCAGCCGGCGACCGCCGGGTGATCTCCCGTCGCAAGCGTGAGCGCATTATTCAGAAAGCCTTCTGATCCGAACCCGCCTGTGATTTTACCCCATCCGGCTGTGAGCCATTGATAGCCGAGCCAGATCCGTAACACCGTCAAGATGCCGGTTGCGATATTGTGGTTTTGCCAAAACTTTGTGAACATGATAATTCCTCCTTTTGAATGGGTGAATGATTGCTTATATGTGATTACATTCACAATATATCACCCATGTTCATGTTTTCACATAGCTTGAGACAATAGTTCACGTTTCGTTCATATGTGTGTCACAGGTCAGTCACTTTTTGGAAATTGCACCAAAAAAAGCAACGTCTGCTCGAGACATTGCTTCCACTGATTTAAAGATCAACTTGTTGTGGCGGTTGGCCTTTTTTATTCATCACACGCATCGATTGCGGTGAGATTTTTAAAATGACGAGTTTTGGATCGTCCGGGCCGTCGAACCAGCCCTCAAGTTTTTCGTTCCACACTTTTTCTTTCATCGACTCGTCATCAGACACCGACGTCTCTCCTAAAATCTCTAGATACGTGTCGCCGACCCCGTCCCCGTCGTAGCCGATCAAGACGTGCGTATACGGATTGTTCTTCAACTCATCGACTTTATCCGTATCTTTCGAGGTTGCCGTATAGAGTGTCAGACCGTCATGGAAAAACGTCATGTATCGGCTGTGCGGCTTCCCTTTATATACCGTGGCCATCGTTCCCACGTTGCTTGCATCTAGAATTTGTTGTGCCATTGTTTTAGCATCCATTTAAAAAGCCCCCTTATCATAGTCACTCGTATAATCATTCCCTTGCGGCATTTGATTAAACACGAAGACACGAAAAAACCTGCTCGCCGAAGCGAGCAGGTTATAAAATTCCTTGGAAAGGAAGATTAGATTTTTTCAACGTTAGAAGCTTGTGGGCCACGAGCTCCGTCAGTGATTTCGAAAGTTACTGCTTGGCCTTCTTCAAGTGTCTTGAAGCCGTCGCCTTGGATTGCTGAGAAGTGTACGAATACGTCGTCTCCGCCTTCCATTTCGATGAAGCCGTAACCTTTTTCTGAGTTAAACCATTTTACTTTACCTGTGTTCATAATGAACCCTCCTGAAATAAACGCTGTGCGTTCTAGTAGTGCCTTACTAGAAAAAACTGACCAAAAAAAAGCACAAAACTTGTTGGATTATCTTTCATGAAAAATAATCCCAAGCGATTGTGAATTATGTTTCCAGCTATTCTTAATTAAGCACATATGTAATATACCATGGATAAATGCTTCTGTCTACTAAATACTTCGGTTTGCTAAAAATAATTTCAAAACGGGTACATCACATGTAGTGAACGTTAGGAGGACGACTCATATGATGAATCAAATTGACCGCACGCATATCGCTGCCACCATCGCCCGTCACGCGGCCTGGTCGACAGATGAGCTATTGACGGAGACGCTCGCTTGGCATCAAGCGACGCGACACGACCATTATCCTGACCAATCGAAGTCGTACCGCTCCCACTTGCCGATGACGGAACGAATCACACCGGTGACGAGTGCACTCCCGCTCGAGGTCGTCGACGATCTCATCCGGCCCGTCTGGATGCGTCGTCTCGACGCGGAACATTTGAATTTACTGCAGACGACACGCTATCACGTCGACGTGACCGATTACGGGGCCGTCGGGGACGGCAAGACGGACTGCACGCTCGCATTCCGGCTCGCGCTTCGGTCGAACCGCCACGTCCACGTGCCGGCCGGTGTCTATATCGTCCGTGGCGTCCGGATCCCCTCGAACTGCGTGCTTGAAGGTGCGGGACAACAGGACACGGTATTACGCTTGGCCGACGGTACACCGAAGCATCGCCGTCTGCTGCGAAATGCGACACCGTTTTATGGGAATCATCACATTGAGGTCGCCCATCTGACGCTCGACTGGAACGTCGAGCGCCTTGGCGACGTCGATCGGACGTCGAGTGGAGACACGGCTTCGAGCGCGTTGACGTTCGCCCACGTCAAATTCGCCTGGGTCCATCACGTCACCGCCAAAGGTGCCGGGCTGCACGCGTTCGATATCACCGCCCCTCACTATCATTACCTCGGGGACGGGTTGCGTGCCAAAAAAGGCAGCCGCTACATCTGGCTCGACCGCTGCGAGGCGACGAACTATGGGGACGACGGCATCACGACGCATCATAGCGACGCCATCTACATCACGAACTGCTATTGTCATCACCCGCACGGACGTACGCACGCCCACGGCTTCTCCAATTCAAACGGCATCGAGATCGATGACGGTTCGCGTCACGTCGTGCTCGTCAACAATATGACGGAAGGTTGTTTTGGAGGCGTCGAGGTGAAAGCCCACGGTACGTCCTCGGCCGCCCATGACGTTCATATTTTTGGGCACGTCTCGTATCGTGATAACCGGTCCTTCAACTTTCGCCACATCGGGCACCACTTGGCCGACGATCCCGAGTCGAAGACGGCGCGGTTCATCTCAGGGACGAATTTACTATCGATTGAACCGGTACGCTCGAAGCTATACGCCAAGTCGTCGCCCCGTAGCCTCGTCATATCGGCGTACCAAGACGTATTGATCCATGGCTTTACGGCTATCGGTGACCCGTCCTATGATTATACAGGACATCCAGCGCTCGCCGTCCAGTATAAGTCTCGGAACGTTCAATTAAAACGAATTGCCACAAGCGGGTTCGTTTCTAGCCGTGCCGACATCGAACTTTTCGGCGGCGACAATCGGACCGATCACGTCACAATCGAAGATGTCACGTGCCGGAATTCGGCCCCGATCTCAGTTAAGATCGGCGGACAGCTCGCTAACGTCGTGCTAAAACACATCGAAGGCGAACAAAAAAGTGGAGATGTCCTCATCTCCACGAGTAGCCCGGTCGAAGCGCACGACTTATTCGCTTATGGTTTCTCAAATCGGGTGCGAAGTGACGCTTGAGCCGACTCGACGAGCTCATTCAACCGGGCTTCGTCCAAATTGAGCGAACTGACCGTCTGTTTGGCCATCATCCGGACGATGGCTTTGTCGAGGAAGCCCATCCGCTCAAAGTCATAGCCGCTGCCGACAACTTCGACGAAGTAGGCGTGTGCTCGTAAATGTTCCCCGTACGCGCCTTCGAGCTCACGTTGCCGCTCCGCAACGGTCGGCGTGCCGGCGCACAAGTACAATCCGAGCGGACGTTCGAGCAATTGGACTTCGTTTTGCTTCAACCAGTCGGTCAGCTCGTCTTGAACTTTCCCCATCCGGATCGATCCCCCGACGATGACGTGGTCGACCGTTGCCCAATCGACGTCTGGCTCATCGACCAAGTTTTGAACGTGGACGTTTCCGGACAACCGTGCGGCCAAAAGATGGGCGACTTTCTCGCTCGTACCATATCGTGACGTATACGCAATCAACGTCTTCATCTCGTTTCCCCCTTATTAAGTCAGAGTCTACTCTTCCTATTCCCGAATGGTTTGGAGAATACTATACGCTTGAAAAAAACTCGCCGCTTGGGCGAGTTTTTTGTCATAGTTTGTACACTTGTGCCTCGTACGGACGAAGCGTGAACGGTTCGATCGGCTCCATATTGCCGATGACACGGTCTTTGACGTCATACGGCAACGTCCGTTCTTGTGTTTCAGCAGAGAAGTTGCACATCACGAGCCACGTCTCTCCTTCGAGCGTCCGCGTGAACGCGTAGACGGCTTCGTCTTCCGGGAGCAACAGCTCATACTTCCCGTAGACGACGACCGGATTCTGTTTCCGCAGCGCGATCAACTGACGGTAGTAATGGAAGAGTGAATTCGGATCAAGACGTGCCGCTTCCGCGTTCACGTCGACATAGTTCGGATTGACATCGATCCACGGCGTACCGGTCGTGAACCCACCTTGCGCGTCAGCCGACCACTGGACCGGCGTCCGCGAATTGTCGCGTCCTCGGGCGTGGATGCCGCGGAAGATCTCCTCGTGCGTCAACAAATCGTTCGATGTGTAATCGCGATACGCGTTGAGCGTCTCGATGTCACGGTACTTGTCGATCGAGTCGAACGCGACGTTCGTCATGCCGAACTCTTCGCCTTGATAAATGTACGGCGTCCCTTTCAACATGTGCAGGAGTGTCGCAAGCATCTTGCCAGAGACGACCCGGTACTCGTCCGAATCGTTGCCGAATCGCGAGATCGCCCGCGGTTGGTCGTGGTTGCTCCAATATAGGCTGTTCCAGCCCTCTTCCTCGAGTCCTTCTTGCCAACGCGAGAAGATAGTCTTCAACTCCGTCAGCTTCCAGTCAGTCGGATTCCACTTCCCAAAGCTGCCGTTGCCGACGTCGACGTGCTCGAAATGGAACACCATGTTGAGCTCGTCACGGTCTTCACCGGTGTAAAGCTTCGCCTCGTCGACGCTGACACCCGGCATCTCCCCGACCGTGATCGTATCGTACTTCGACAACACTTCACGATTCATCTCTTGCATGAACTCATGGATGCGCGGCCCGTTGAAGAAGAACGGCGTTCCGTCTCCGTAGCCCGTCCCGCGCGTCTCCCCGTTTGGATAGCTTTGGTCTTTCGAGATCATGTTGATGACGTCCATCCGGAAACCGTCGACGCCTTTGTCGAGCCAGTAGGCCATCAAATCGTACACTTCGCGGCGCAGCGCCTCCGACTCCCAGTTCAAGTCGGGCTGTTTCTTACTGAACAAGTGCAGATAATATTCGTCGCTCGCTTCATCGTACGCCCACGCGCTGCCGCCAAAGAACGCGCCCCAGTTCGTCGGCGGCTGACCGTTCTCGCCTTTTTTCCAAATGTAGTAGTCACGGTACGGGCTGTCTTTCGAAGACCGAGACTCCATGAACCATTGGTGCTCATCGGAAGAATGGTTGACGACGAGGTCCATCATGATCTTGATGCCGTGACGGTGCGCCTCTTCGAGCATCGCATCGAAATCGTCCATCGTCCCGAACTCATCCATAATCGCACGGTAGTCGCGGATGTCATAGCCGTTGTCATCGTTCGGCGAATCGTACACCGGTGACAACCAGATGACGTCGATCCCGAGTTCAGCCAAATAGGACATCTTTTCCGTGATGCCCGGGATGTCCCCGATTCCGTCCCCGTTCGAGTCGTTAAAGCTGCGCGGATAAATCTGATAGACGACCGCTTCTTTCCACCATTGTTTCATAAAAGTCTCCTCCTCATCATCGGTTCAGATCTGACGTCATCATCGTACCTTGTCCCGCCGCCTGTGCCTATCCATGATATGATTAAGATATGCACAATCTTGCTATTATAAAGGAGTAATTCGATGGAAATCGGCTTTTGTGGCTATTCGTATCACACAGCAGCATATACTTTTCCGTTCGCCAACCGGTTGGACACGTACTTGATCCGCTTGCAGACTGAAGGGTCGGCCCGAATCCTCGTCAACGGGGAGACGTACGTCGCGCACCCCGGCGATCTGTTGCTCGTCAAACCGGGTGACTACTATGAGTTGAATATCGATACCCCGGCGAGTGGCGACTATCATTTGTTCTGCACTGGTCCGACGCTCGACGCGTGGTGGTCGGCAGGCAACCGCTCACGGCTCACTACGATCTCGATTGACCCTCGCCTCCTGTCGCTTTGGCAACACGTCACGGAAGAGGCACGACGACCGACCGATGAACAGAGCACTGCGTTGATCGAGAAGTTGATTGAGGCGCTTCTGCTCATGCTCGACCGATCGATGCGAGACGTCCGGACGAATGTACGTCCCCCGGTCGTGTCTCGCATGATGCGTTATATAGAAGGAAACGTCACCGCCGACTTCAAAATTGCCGACGTCGCTGATACTGTCGGTTTGAGCGTATCGCGGACCGTGCACCTCTTTAAGGAAGTGACCGGGATGACGATCATCGAGTACGCGCACACGATCCGACTTCAGCTCGCCGAAGAGCAAATGCGGTATACGCAACATTCGCTCGAACGGATTGCCGAGCTGTCCGGGTTTCGAACGTATCCTTATTTCCACCGGATTTTTAAACGGAAATATGGCGTCGCACCAGGGGTTTACCGCACACTTCAACAAAAAAACGAAAAAAAATAATCAAAAAGTGATCCATTTTTTGAACCGCTCCGTTAGATGGGTGTAAACAACGACAACCATTCACAAAAAAGGAGCGATTGAACATGAAGAAAAAAACAATGAACAAATTTGTAGCACCGGCACTGGCACTGGGGTTACTCGTACCATTGAACGCCCAAGCAGCAGAGGCGCCAACGGTGAGCACGCCAGCTGGAGACCTTCGTGCCACGCTCGACCAATTACTATCTGAGCATTATGTCTTAGCCGTCACATCGATGATGAAAGCTTACGACGGGGCACCGGATGCCGAAGTCGCAATGAAAGCACTCGATCAAAATGCGCTCGACATGACGCCAGCCATCGCCTCAATCTACGGTGACGAAGGCGCGGCTCAGTTCGAAGACATCTTCGCCGGCCATAACAGCTACTCGGCTGACTTCGTCGAAGCTGCCAAGTCAGACGACAAAGAACTTCGTGCCGAGGCTGAAGCCGAAGTCGATGAGTTCGTCGAAGAATTCTCGACATTCCTCGATGCTGCGACAGAAGGCAACTTACCGAAAGAAGCAGCCGCTGACGTCCTTGAACTTCACGAAGATCAAGTTCTCTCGGTGTTTGATAACTACGTCGCCGGTGACTACGAGTCGGCTTACATGACATACCGTGAAGGCTACAAGCTCATGTTCGACATCAGTAAAGCCCTCTCAGGAGCGGTCGTCACACAAATGCCTGACAAATTCCCGACACCTGCTGACACGCCAGCTGTAGAACTTCGTTCGACATTGAACAGCCTCGCCGGTGAACACTTCGCTCTCGCTGCGATCGGCATGCAAAAAGGCTACGACAAAGCGGAAGATTTCGACTACGTCAGCTGGGCTGAAGATCAAAACACGCTCGACTTTAAAGCAGCCATCGGTTCGGTCTACGGTGACGAAGGTGCGGCTCAGTTTGAAAAAGTATGGAACGGAAACCACATCACAGCACAAGGTGACATCGTCGCAGCAACACTTGAAGGCGACGAAGCTAAAATCGAAGAAGCACGCATGAAACTCGATCAGTTCGCTGTCGACTTCAGTACGTTCCTCGATGCAGCGACAGAAGGCAACTTGCCACAAGCGGCCGGTCAAGAAGCGATCATGCAACATGAAGCACTCGTGCTCCAAACGTTCGATCAATATGTAGCCGGTGACGCAGATGCAGCTTGGATGTCATTCCGTGAAGGATACGCGTTCATGTTCGGTGTTGGTGAAACACTCGGTAACGCGATCGTGACACAAATGCCTGACAAGTTCGCTGAAACGACAATGCCTGCAGAGATGCCTGAAACAGGTCTCGGTGGTGCACAAGCACAATCAATGAATACTCTTTACGCTGGCCTTGCTATACTTGGCGGAATCATGCTCGCCTTTGTCACGCTTCGCAACCGTAAAGTATCAGAACAATAAACTAAAGGAGAGAGCCCAATGAACAAGCGCCATTTGTTTTTGGCGCTCTCTCTATTTTGTTTTGGCTTCTGGTCGTGGACGAGCGCTCAAGAATCGTCATCACCACCTGTAGAAGAAAAACAAATAGAGGAGAGCCCAGATTTATCGGCTGAATTCTCACTTCTACAGGAAGAGGTGAAGAAACTTCGTTTAGCCGAGGAAGAGGAAAGCACTAAAGCCGTTACACCTGTCCAGATTCAAATTCCGAGCATCAATGTCGACACCGCGATCGAACAGGTCGGCGTGCTCGATAACGGACAGATGGGCGTACCCGTTGACGAGAATCAAGTCGGCTGGTTCGAACCCGGTGTCAAACCAGGCAGTAAAGGCAACGCCGTCGTCGCCGGACACGTTGATAGTAAGACGGGGCCCGCCGTCTTTTATGAACTCGATCAACTGAAGACAGGCGATGACGTGACGATTATCGACGAGAACGGCAACACGCTGCTATTTCGTGTCACAAAAACAGAGAATTATGACACGAAAAATGCCCCGATCGACGAGATCTTCGGCGCCACGTCGAATCGCAACTTGAACTTGATCACGTGTTCCGGTACGTTCGGGAACGGCGGTTATGACCAACGTTTCGTCGTTTACACGGAGCTTGTCGATAGCGAGATCAAGTCGACAGTGGAACTCGACGTCCCGACGAACGTCACGTTAAGCGGTAACTTGCTCACATGGCACGCGGTCCGTGACGATGCCGTCATCGGCTACCGTGTCTATGAAGTCATCGACGGAAGCGCGACACGTATCGAGAGCGTCCCGTCACACGCCCGGAAGAGTGTTGAGGTAACGAACGAACAAGCGTCGTATTACGTGACGGCGATCGACCGGCTCGGGAACGAGTCGGCTCCTTCGGAATAGACGAAGGAAGCAAAAAAGAGCCCGCAGACAACTGTCTGTGGGCTCTTTCGATTAGACGAAACATGGGATTTGCGGGTTGAACGTCTTGTTGTTCTCCGTCATGATCTGCTTTTTAATTTTGCCTTCTCCGAGATAGACGATGCGGTCAGCGAGCGCTTCCGCGTCTTCTTCGTCGTGCGTGACAAAGATCGTCGTCGTCCCCGTCTGTTTGAGGAGACGGCGCAGATCGTCGCGGATCCGGTGTTGGAGCGACGTGTCCAAGTTACTGAACGGCTCGTCTAAGATCAAGAGGGACGGCTTCGGTGCGAGCGCACGCGCGAGCGCGACACGCTGTTGCTGACCACCGCTCAGCTCATACGGATAGCGATGCCGGAACTCAGATAAGTTCACGAGCGTGAGCATCTCCTCGACCCGTTCGTTCCGCTCCTTCCGGCTGAGCTTATGGAGGCCGAAGCGGATGTTCTTCTCAACGGTCATGTGCGGGAAGAGCGCATAGTCTTGAAACACCATACCGACGCCGCGTTGTTCGGGCGGCATGAACTGGCAGTCGTCACAACAGACGCAATCGTTGACGACGACGACGCCTTGATTTGGCATCTCGAGACCGGCGATGAGGCGCAAGATCGTACTTTTCCCCGAACCGCTGTCGCCGAGGAGGGATACGATCTCGCCTTTCGTGATCGAGAGCGAGAATCCTTTGATCGTCTCTGCTTGCGCACCTTTATAGCTGAAGTGTAAATCGTTGATTTGAACAAACATTAGTCGGCCTCCTTATCAAGCACCTTATGGAACACAAAGATTAACAATCCGCTCATGAGAACGATGACGATCGACGCGAGCGCCGCTTCGTGAATCTTCTCATCACTGACATATTTGAACGCCTGCGTCGCAAGCGTCGAGAAGTTGAACGGCTGCAAGAACAGCGTCAGCGGCAACTCTTTCATAATATCGATGAAGACGAGGATGAACGCGCTCATGATCGCCCCTTTGATCATCGGGATATCGACCCGGAAGAACGTCTGCACCGTGCCCCAACCGAGCATGCGTGACGCTTCCGTGAACGACTTCCCGACTTTCTCAAATCCGCTCTCGATCGAGTTGTAACCGATGGCGAGGAAACGGATGACGTAGGCGAAGATGAGCATGATGAGCGTCGTCCGGAACACGAACGTCTGTCCGAGATCAAGCGCGAGCGCTGCTTTTAGCACCCATTCGTCTAATAGTAAAAATAACGTGATGACAGCGATGGCGATGGCCGCTCCTGGAATCGAGTAGCCGAGCGTCGTCACTTTCGAGATGACGCGCGTCATGTTCGATGGGAACAACCGCGTATAGTTGGCGATGATGAGTGCGAATACGAGAATGATGATCGTCGCGATAAAGGCGACGCTCACCGTGTTCCAGACGAGGCGGAAAAATTCAGCCGTGAACACTTGCTCGAACGTCAAGAACGTCCAAGCGACGAGTTGGATGAACGGGATCGCGAAAGCGATGCCGAAGATCGTCGCCACGTAACCGAACACGGCGTAACGATGCCAGCCGTTCAATGGTCTTGGCTTGAGCGGCTTCACTTTTGTCGTCGCATAGCTGAACTGCTTGCGGCCCCGGACGAGTCGTTCCCCCATCAAGATGGCGATGACGATGATCATGAGCGTGCCGGCAAGTTTTAGCGCTGAAGACGTGTCCTTCATACCGAACCACGTGCTGAAGATGGCCGTACTGAACGTCTGGATCCCAAAGTATTTGACGACGCCGTAGTCGTTCAACACTTCCATCAAGACGAGACTGACGCCACCGATGATGGCGACGCGCGAGATCGGGATGACGACGGTGAAGAAGATATCCCACGACCCGCGTCCGAGGATGCGGGCGTTCTCGATCATCGACGACGACTGATTGTGTAGGAACGCTCGTGTGATCGTATAAATGTACGGATACAAGAACAACGTGAAGATGAAGATCGTCCCTTGGATCGTCATGATGTTGAAGTACGTCTGATCCACGGTGATGCCAAACTCGTTGCGCAGCGTCGTCTGGATGACGCCGGTGTAGTTCAAGATGCCATGATACGTGTAAGCACCGATATACGGCGGGATTGCGAGCGGCAAGATGAGCGCCCATTTGAAGAACCGCCGTAACGGGAAGTCATACACCGTGACGAACCAAGCGAGGCTCGTTCCGATGATGGTCGTCAAGAAACCGGTCACGAGCATGATGAACAACGTGTTCCTCACATACGTCGGCAGCAGATATTCGCGAATGTGTTGCCAATTGTCATTGACCGGTGCGAACAGTTCTACTAAGACGACGATTCCTGGCAAGACGATAAACGACAACGCGATAAAGCTCAGGATGGACCATCCATTCAGTTGTCGTTTGATTGCATACCAGTTCATGTCTTACAGCTCCCGTTTCTTTCATTTACTTCCTGTCCCATCATATCAGTTTCATCGTCCCGGTCATACCTTTAGACTGTCAGGAAACGCAAAAACCTTCGGCCTGAACATGCGTTCAAGCCGAAGTCGTCTTATTTCCAACCGGCTTCGTTGAAGATGCGGATGGCTTCTTGCTGATTTTCACCGAGAACAGATAGGTTGATATCTTGCTCTTTGAACTCACCCCATGATTTGAGGAGCTCGTTCGGCTCGACCGATTCGTTGACCGGGTACTCGTAGTTGGCGCTTGCGAACTGCTCTTGTGCTGACGGGTCAGACATGAACTCCATGAGTTTCTTCGCGTTGTCAGAGTTCTTCGCCGCTTTCGTCATCGCGATTCCAGAGATGTTGACGTGCGTACCTGTCGTGTCTTGGTTCGGGAAGAAGACACCGAGCGCTTCAGCGACTTTCTTCTCTTCCGCGTCTTCTGAGTTCAGCATGAGACCCATGTAGTACGTGTTCATGATGGCCACATCACCTTCACCGGCGACGACGGCTTTCGCTTGGTCACGGTCGTTCCCTTGTGGGTCACGCGCCATGTTTTTGACCATGCCTTCTGCCCATTCTTTCGCTTGGTCGACGCCGTTCACTTCGATGAATGACGAGAGGAGTGAGATGTTGTACATGTTTTCAGATGGACGAACGAGCACTTTCCCATTCCACTGTTCTTCCGTGAGCGCTTCGTACGTCGACAAGTCTTCCGGCTTCACGCGATCTTTCGCGTAGACGATGACACGTGCACGCTTCGTGAGACCGAACCATTCTTTGTCCGTGTCACGGTATTTTTCTGGGATGTTCGACTCAAGCACATCGCTATCGACCGCTTGAAGATGCCCTGCTTCTTTTGCCTGGTGCAAGTTCCCGGCGTCAGCAGTAATGAAGAGATCCGCTTCTGTGTTTTCACCTTCTGTGTTCAAACGTTCAAGAAGTTCATCACCTTTTCCTTCAACGACGTTGACTTTCACGCCCGTCTCTTCTTCGAACTGTTTGTAGAGCTCTTTGTCGACATCGTAATGACGGCTCGAGTAGACGTTGACGACTTTTGATTCTTCTGCCGTCTCATTGTCCCCCGTAGTAGTCGTCTCTTCCGTGCTCGCGCAAGCCGCGAGCAGTGATGTCGTAAGTGCTGCCGAAAGTCCAAGTGCCATGTACTTTTTGTTCATTTATATTTCCCCCACGTTTTAGTCTCTTTGTTGGTAATGATAATTACTCTCAATCACTATAATCGATGATAATCATTCTCATGTCAACCTTTTTTTGAAAACGTTACCAGTAGTTATGTATTTATAACTTAACAGTTTTGACGATATCATTTCTTGACTTCAAAATGATGAGGCGCCTATAGTTGAAATGAAAAGACCGTCTGGTCGGTACAGAAAGGAGTGACGAAATGACAAACCGATCAACTATCACGAAACAAAAACTGTTAGATGCCGCGACCGAGATCATCATGGAGCACGGAGTGCACCAACTGACATTAGATGAAGTCGCAAAGACCGCTGGTGTCTCAAAAGGCGGCCTGTTGTATCATTATCCGTCGAAAGAAGCGCTTTTGACCGCCATCGTCGAACGGCTTCAAACCGAACAAAACGATTTATACGAATCACTTCAGGCTGACGGCCACGGTCCGGTCGAGGCGTTCGTCCGCTTATTTGATGAGACGAAACTCTATCCGGAACGCTCACCGATTCATATTGATGCCGAGAAGATGATTGCCTTCTTGACGTTATTCGCCGTCGATCAAGCGTACGCCGACCGTTGGAAGCATGACCTCGACACGTTCTTCGCCGAATTTCAACAGACGAGCGATCCCGTCGAGACGATGATCATCCGCTACGCCCTTGAAGGGATGATGATGTCCGAACACTTCAATGTCGGCGTCCCCCCTACCGCTTTAAAACAAGCCATTATTGCTCGACTCATCGAGCGCGCCCGACATATCGATTCGGGAAACTAGACTAATTTATTAGAGGAGAAATGAACCCCATGCAAAAGATCACGACCTTCTCCGTCAACAACAAGTTCGCCGTTTGGTTGATGACGATCATCTTAACGGCCGCCGGAATCTTTGCCGGCCTGACGATGAAACTAGAGACACTGCCTGACATCACGACACCGACCGTCTCGGTAACGACGATTTATCCCGGTGCTTCCCCTGAACAAGTGCTCGACGAAGTGAGCACCGTTCTCGAAGATCGCTTGAAGAGTTTGAACGGTGTCGAACAAGTTCGTTCGTCTTCGTTCCAAAACGCTTCGAACATTCAAATCGATTATGATTTCAGCACGGATATGGAAGCAGCCGAACAACAGGTCAAAGATGCACTCAGCAACGTCGAGCTGCCAGAGTCCGTCCAAGACCCGCAAGTGTCACGCCTCAGCTTCGACGCGTTCCCGGTCGTCGGTGCAGCCGTTTCAGATGAAAGCCTCGATTTAGCTGAGTTGACAAAACTTGTCGAAGACGAGCTCCAACCGGCCCTTGAAGGTGTCGAAGGTGCCCAGCTCGTCCAAATCGCCGGTCAAGAAGTCCGTCGCGTCGAGCTTCGCTTCGACGAGGCCGCACTTGCCGAATACAACTTGACAGAAGATGCGGTCAAACAGTTGATTCAAGCAAACGATGCCCGTATCGCGCTCGGTTTGTACGAGCTCGGGGATACGGAACAGGCCGTCGTCATCGACGGGAAGTCGGAGACGCTCGAAGCGTTCCGTGACCTGCAAATCCCGTACTCACCAGCACAAGCCGAACCGGCTGTCCCAGGTGCTCCTAGCGAGCTCCCAACCGGTGAGACACCTGAGTTGCCAAGCGAAGTCCCTGGCACAGTCCCACCTGCGAATGTGCCGACAACAGTCCCGACCGTCGCTTTAAGCGAACTCGCGACAATCGAAGACCGCGGCATCGAAGAATCAATCTCGCGGTCGAACGGAGAACGTTCGATCGGAATTCAAGTGACGAAGACACAAGACGCGAACACTGTCGACGTCGTCAACGCCGTCAAAACGATTTTAGACGACTTTGAGGCTGAATATGATACGGCGAACGTCTCAATCACACTCGACCAAGGTCAGCCGATTGAAGAATCGGTCGAGACGATGGTGTCGAAGGCGTTACTCGGCGGACTATTCGCCATTTTGATCATCTTAGTGTTCCTTCGTAACTTCCGTTCGACGATCATTGCTGTCATCTCGATCCCGCTATCGCTCTTGATGGCGCTTATCGTCTTGAAGCAACTCGATATCACGCTCAACATCATGACGCTCGGGGCGATGACCGTCGCGATTGGACGCGTCGTCGATGACTCGATTGTCGTCATCGAAAACATTTATCGTCGACTCACTCGTCCGAACGAACCGTTACGCGGCAAAGCGTTGATCATCGCCGCGACGAAAGAAGTGTTCGTCCCGATCGCGTCATCGACAATCGTGACGATCGCCGTCTTCTTACCGCTCGGTTTCGTGACCGGCTTCGTCGGCGAACTGTTCTTGCCGTTCGCCTTGACCGTCGTCTTCGCCTTGCTCGCTTCGCTCCTCGTCGCGATCACGGTCGTACCGATGATGGCCGATTCGTTCTTTAAAAACCGTGACAAGCTGAAGCCGGAAGAAGGACCCGGTAAACTTGCCGAATGGTACCGCGGTGTGCTCAACTGGTCGCTCAATCATAAGCTCGTCGTCTTCGGACTCGCGACACTTCTCTTAATCGGCAGTTTTGCCCTCGTACCAGCCATCGGGATCAACTTCTTGAACCAAGATTCTGAGAAAACGCTGTTCGTCACGTTCGACCCAGAACCAGGACAGACGCTTGACGACTCAATCGAGGCTGCTGAGATCGCCGAGACGTACTTTATGGAAGACCAGCCGAACGCGACCGACGTCCAGTTCACGGTCGGTGGCGAAAACCCGCTCAACCCGGGGAATAACAAGCAAGGGATCTTCATCGTCCAGTACGACCCGGACACAGAAGACTTTGCCGACGTCAAATTGGCAGACATCGAACAATTGAACGAACTTGCCTCAGGCGGAGAATGGAAAGAACAAAACTTCGCCGGCGGTGCCGGAACGAGCGGTGTGACGTATAACGTCTACGCCAACTCGCTCGAAGATCTTGAAGCGATTGTCCCGACATTCATCGAGACGATCGAAGAAGAGACGGACTACGTCCGCCAAGCGACGTCTGATCTTCGTGAGTCATACGTCCAGTACACGTTCAACGTCGATCAACAAGCAGCAGCTGAAGCTGGCGTCTCGGCCGCTCAACTCGCTCAAACGATCGGTCAGTTCCAAGCACAGGCCAGTCCGCTCGCCAGTGTGACGATCGATGACAAACAGCTAGACGTCATCATCCCAACGGAACAAGTCACGTATGACAGCATTGAAGACTTGCAAGCGCAAGAAGTGACGACGCCGTTCGGGCCGCGCCCAATCTCAGACTTCATCAAAGTCGAAGAAGGTACGACGCCGGACACACTCGTCCAGCGCGACGGCAAGCTCCTTGCTACCGTCAGCGTCGAACTTAGCACGGACAAGGCGACGGAAGCGTCGGCCGCCATCGAGGAACGTGTCTCTGACATCGATCTCCCGACGGGCGTCTCGTATGATGTCGGCGGCGTGACAGAACAGATTCAAGAATCGTTCACGCAGCTCGGCCTCGCGATGCTCGCAGCCATCGCCATCGTCTACTTGGTGCTCGTCGTCACGTTCGGCGGTGCCGTCACCCCGTTCGTCGTATTGTTCTCGCTCCCTTATGCGATCATCGGCGGACTCGTCGCCCTCTTGATCACGGGAGAAACGATTTCCGTATCTGCTTTGATTGGTGCGCTCATGTTGATCGGGATCGTCGTCACAAATGCGATCGTCTTGATCGACCGCGTCATTCATAAAGAAGAAGCCGGTCTATCGACGCGTGAAGCGTTGCTCGAAGCAGCCGGTACGCGACTCCGTCCGATCCTTATGACGGCGCTCGCGACGATCGGTGCCTTATCACCACTCGCCCTCGGACTCGAAGGCGGCGCACTCATCTCGAAAGGTCTCGGTGTCACCGTCATCGGCGGACTCACAAGTTCGACGTTACTGACGTTACTCATCGTCCCAATCGTCTATGAGTTCTTCGCTCGATTCCGCAAGAAACAACAAGCATAATTCAAAAAGAGATTTGACCGAGAGCCGGTCAAATCTCTTTTTGTTGTGTTCAGTAACATTGCATGATCATTTCGGTCTCCTCGAATCGTTTGGCCTGAAGCGCCTCTGTCGGAATCAAAAAGTAAAGAATCCCGACATCGCCGAACATGATATCGAGCTCTTCTGACGAATCCATTTGGAAGAGCAGGAACGGCCGCTTGAAGCGGTCACCATATGTGTCCTGAACCTCTTCGAACACATCATTTTGAATTGCGTTCGGATGACCGCCGATTGCGTGAAATTCCTCATCGTCAATCAGCTCTTCGAACGCCTCGAACTGATCGTCATTCAATAGATGGGCGAGCACATCAACGTTCGGTGCGTATGATTCATCAAACGAGACCGCCCGTTCGTTCAGCGCCTCCCCGACTTTGACACGTTCAAGGTCTGTGTCTTCCGTGTACACAACACGCCAAAGATGACGTTCGTCCTTGTCGCCCCACGGTTGTTCTTCGAGATTATAAAAGAAAGACAGCAGCCCGTCCTTCGGTAAAGCGGTAACAGATTCGTACCCCGCGAAGTCGCTGAGACGGAACTGGGCCAAAAAAGTCAAGTCCTCACCCGGATGGTCGACCGCGTTCGACAAGTCAGGATACCCACCAAATTTCGAATGGCCAATCGCCACCTCTTCTCGTGTCGTTCGAGGCACCATACTCAAATTGATTCGTTGTTGGAACGCATTCAAGACGTCTGCCTCATTTTTGATTTGATGTTCTTGAATGAACCGTTCGACTGCCGTTTGTTCCATAAATACACCTCATTTATTAGTAGTGAGCTCATTATACCACCCCCGAACATATGTACCCATTATCTTTTTTGCCATAGCCTCCATCTTGACCTAGATGATAAAGTTTGAGAGAATCCATACGTTTTGAACGTATATGCGAAAGGATGAATCACATGCAACGTCTTATCAAATGGATCATCGGCCTTTCGCTCTTATTTGGCTTGAGCGCGCTCGGGAATTGGATCGTCGCCGTGCTCGCTTTAAAAGTGCCAGGGAGCGTCATCGGCATGGTCCTGTTACTGCTCTTATTGATGACCAAGATCATCCGCGTCGAATGGATCGAAGATAGCGCCGGTTTCTTGACGAAGCACCTCGCCTTTTTCTTCATCCCGATTGCCGTCGGGCTCATGTCGTATAGCTCGCTCTTAAAGGCAGAAGGCGTTCCGCTCTTCCTCGCCTTGATCATCAGCATGACGATTGGCCTCGTCGTGACGGCGCTCGTTTCCGGAAAACACGGTGAGGCGTCATGACCGTCTTCTGGATATTGATTACCATTGCCGTCTATATGTTGAGCCGGAAGCTGTCATTCAAATGGGCGTCCCCGTTCACGAACGTCGTCTTTTTGAGCACGCTCACGCTCATCTTGTTGTTGCTCGTCTTTGGACAGACCTACGACACGTATGCGCCGGCGAAAGATGCGATCACGACACTGCTCGGGCCGGCAACGGTGGCGCTCGGCTTGCCGCTCTATCGCAACTTACCGATCCTGCTCGCTCGGGCTAAACGAGCGCTTGGTGCCATCGTGCTCGGGACGTTATCGACGATTTTCGTCGCTGTCGGTCTCGGGACCGCGCTCAAGTTGACGGATCACGTCTTGCTCGCCTTGTCCGTCAAATCGGTGACGTCACCGATCGCGCTCGAACTGGCACGACAGTTGCAAGGTGACGCCGCACTCGCCGCTTCGGTCGCCGTCGCCTGCGGCATCCTTGGCGCCATGCTCGGCCCAGTGATTCTCTCTATGTTCAACGTGACCGACCCGTTCACGCGCGGACTCGCTCTCGGGACGATCAGCCACGGCATCGGGACGGCCCAAGCCGCGACCGAACATCCGCTCTCAGGCGCGACAGGTGGTGCCGCAATGGGACTGACCGCCATTCTTACGTCGTTTTTGTTGCCGTTGTTGCTCCCTATCCTTTTCTAATTCTAGCTATTCAAAATATTTTATAATATGTAACATCTCATATTATAATTAGAGAAGAAGGTTGCTTTCTTTTTTGAAAAGGAGGAAGGACAATGGGACGTGTACAAGGTGGAGTCGCGCTTGTGACCGGCGGTGCCCGGGGGATGGGTGCGTCACATGTGCGGAAGTTAGTGGAAGAAGGGGCACACGTGTTGTTCACAGACATTTTGGCAGATGAAGGTGAGGCGCTCGCACAAGAACTCGGTGACACCGTCATCTTTTTGAAGCATGATGTGACAAAACTTGAAGATTGGGAAGACGCGGTCAAGACCGCCGAATCGAAGTTCGGTCCGATTTCAATTCTTGTCAACAATGCTGGAATCGCCCTGACGCATACGATCGACGAACTATCTGAGGCGGATTATCGAAAAGTCATCGATATTAACCAAGTCGGCGTCTTTCTCGGCATGAAAGCCGTCATCCCATCAATGCGCAAAGCCGGCCACGGATCAATTATCAAGATCTCATCGATTTCAGGCATGCTCGGTCTTGGCGGTGCCGCGTACGTCGCCTCGAAATTCGCGGTCCGCGGGATGACGAAAGCAGTCGCCCTCGAAGTCGCAGCCGACGGGATTCGCGTCAACTCGATTCATCCGGGATTGATTGAGACGCCAATGATCATGCAACCTGGCGTTGAAGAAGTCGTCAGACAAATGGCGGAAACAGTGCCGCTTAAACGAATCGGAAAGCCGGCCGACGTCTCGAACCTCGTCTTGTTCCTCGCCTCGGATGAGTCGAGTTACTTCACGGGCGCCGAGTTCGTCATCGACGGCGGGGTCATCATCCAGTAAACGATGGACAGGCGCTTCGGTCGCCTGTCCATTTTTCAAACAATTTTGATACTTCTCCAAACGGTTCCCGTGCTACACTAAAACGGATGAGAAACGATATGGGGAGGTATTTTTTATGCAAGCAAAATTGATTGAACGATTAATGACCTACGCAAAGATTGATACCCAATCCGACTTCACGAGTGAGACGACGCCATCGACGGCGAAACAATGGGACTTGATCCGCCATCTCGAGGCCGAACTGAAGGCGATTGGGCTCGAGGACGTCGAGACCGACGAGTATGGCTACTTGTTCGCGACGTTGCCGAGTAACGTCGACCATGACGTGCCGACGATCGGGCTGCTCGCTCACGTCGATACGGCGACCGATTTTACGGGCACCAACGTCAATCCGCAACTCGTTGAACATTATGCGGGTGGCGATATCGTCTTGAACGAGGCACCCAATGTTATCTTGTCACCGCGTGACTTCCCCGAACTTGATGATTACGTCGGCCATACGCTCATGACGACGGACGGAACGACGCTGCTCGGTGCCGATGATAAGGCCGGCATGGCGGAAATCGTCACGGCGGTCGAATACTTACTGGCCCATCCGGAAATCCCACACGGACCGGTCCGAATCGCGTTCACACCGGACGAAGAGATCGGTCGCGGGCCACATAAGTTCGACGTCGCCCGCTTCAACGCTGACTTCGCCTACACGATGGACGGCGGTCCGCTCGGCGAACTTCAATATGAGAGTTTCAACGCCGCCGGGGCGACGGTCACCTTCCACGGCACGAACGTCCACCCGGGCAGCGCCAAGAACAAGATGGTCAACTCGATGAAACTGGCGATGGCGTTCCATAACCGCCTTCCGGCCGACGAGGCACCGGAGCATACGAGCCATTACGAAGGATTCTTCCACTTGAACGGATTCTCGGGTGATGTCGAGACGACGACGCTCCAATACATCATCCGCGACCACGACCGGACGAAGTTCGAAGCCCGGAAAGTCTTGCTCGAGAAACTTGTCGCCGAATGGAAACAAAAATACGGCGAGGCACGCGTCGACTTGAAGATGGACGACCAGTACTACAACATGGCCGAGAAGATCGAGCCGGTCAAACACATCGTCGACACCGTCGCCGACGTCATGCGCGAGCTCGGGATCGAACCGGTAATCGAACCGATCCGCGGCGGGACCGATGGCTCGCAACTGTCGTATATGGGTCTCCCGACGCCAAACATCTTCACTGGCGGCGAGAACTATCACGGCAAGTTCGAGTACGTCTCCGTCAACAATATGGAAAAAGCGACACACGTCATCATCCAGACGCTCCGCACGTTCGCCGAACGCGCGCGAGCATAATCTATGCGCCTCCAATCATTCTCTTCTACACTAGAGACATTGGAGGCGATTTTTATGAAGCATACGTTTCACATGAACCTTGACTGGACTGGCGGACGTAACGACGTCGGCACGATCGAGGCCGAACGGTTGAAGACGCAAATTTCGATCCCCCCGGAAATGGACGGCCCTGGTATCGGGACGAATCCCGATGAGATGCTCCTCGGAGCTGCGGCGACGTGCTATATCATCACGCTCGCGGCCATGCTTGGACGGAGCGATCTTTCCCATCAAGGCATCACGATCGACGCCGAAGGTATCGTCGACGTGACGAACGGCGTGTTCACATACGAGACGATCCGTTATAAAACCGTGATCAACGTCCTCGCTGCGGCGACCGACCGGGATATCACGCTCGTCGAACGG
Source organism: Exiguobacterium sp. SH0S7 (assembly GCF_004337195.1). Taxonomy (NCBI): domain Bacteria; kingdom Bacillati; phylum Bacillota; class Bacilli; order Caryophanales; genus Exiguobacterium; species Exiguobacterium sp. SH0S7. The sequence continues at coordinate 3,548 of NZ_SJVA01000015.1, read as the reverse complement.
ATTGCTAAGAAAGCTAAAGACGGCTGTATGATTTCACGCGCCTTGGCCGGCAACGTGACGTTCGAGCTCGACACGACGGTCAAGCGGTCTGATACGGCAGTAAGTTCACTGTAGCAAGAGCGGCGTGACGTACGCCTCGATGACAGCGGAGACAGCGAGGAGCGGTACCGCGATAAATAAGAACGTCTTGAACCCTGCGAGCAATAGCGCTTTGAACGTGACGTCCGTCTCTTTTCCTCGTAACTTCTTCCATACATGACGGTTGAGCGACAGTCCCATCGCCGCCCCGAGCAGGATCGCCGAGATCTCGGTGACGCCGTGCGGTAAAATCCCGAGAATGAGCACTTTGATGACCGACTCGCCCGTGAAACCAACGAGCATGGCGACGAGGCCGATAACGGCGGCGTTGATGACGACGAACACGTACGGGATGAAGAGCGGGATTATCCCGAGCAAGAAGGCGAGCAACGTGACACGTGTATTGTTCACGAACAAGGCGATCATCGTGTCGCGTGCGCTCGAGTCGAACGTCAGCCCGCTCGCTTCAAACGATTCGCCGAGTTGGGCTAAAATCTCGTCGACTTGTTCGGCCGCGACGAACGTGCGGAATAACCAATAAGAGACGACGCCTGTCACGAAGAACACGAGCAACAGTCGGACGAAATCTTTGCGGTAGTAGTCGTTCCACGCCTCGCGGATCGATAGTGATGTTTTCATGAACGATTCCCCCTTATCCATTCATACGAATCCGTTCCACATTTGTTTCATATTTACCCGCGACTGCGCGTTTTTAAAAAACGTGATACAATACACGTCGTAAACAAATCAGAAAAACGAGGTATTCTATACATGATTACAGTAAATAACGTAAGTCTTCAATTCGGTGGTCGTAAGTTGTTCGAAGACGTGAACATCAAGTTCACACCAGGCAACTGTTACGGCTTGATCGGCGCGAACGGTGCCGGTAAATCAACATTCTTGAAAATTCTTGCCGGTGAGCAAGAGACGTCAACGGGTGACGTCAGCTTCTCACCTGGCGAACGTCTCGCCGTCCTCAAACAGGACCATTATGCGTACGAAGACCAGGCTGTGCTTGAAACAGTCATCAAAGGCCATGAGCGCTTGTATCAAGTCATGAAAGAAAAAGATGCAATCTATATGAAAGAAGATTTCTCTGACGAAGACGGCATGCGTGCCGCTGAACTCGAAGGTGAATTCGCTGAGATGAACGGTTGGGAAGCCGAGTCGGAAGCCGCAACGGTGCTCCAAGGTCTTGGAATCACTGACGCGTCGCACCATAAACTCATGAGCGAGCTCACGGGTGGCGAGAAGGTCAAGGTACTCCTTGCCCAAGCGTTGTTCGGTAAGCCAGACATCTTGCTCCTCGATGAGCCGACGAACGGACTTGACATCAAAGCGATTCAATGGCTCGAAGAGTTCTTGATCAACTTCGAGAACACTGTCATCGTCGTTTCCCACGACCGTCACTTCTTGAACAAAGTTTGTACACATATGGCTGACCTCGACTTCGGTAAAATTCAACTGTACGTCGGGAACTACGACTTCTGGTACGAGTCGAGCCAACTCGCATCGCGCATGGCCAACGACCAGAACAAGAAAAAAGAAGAGAAGATCAAAGAGCTCCAAAACTTTATCGCTCGTTTCAGCTCGAACGCCTCGAAGGCGCGTCAAGCGACGTCGCGTAAAAAGTTGCTCGATAAGATCACACTGGACGACATCCGTCCGTCATCACGCCGTTATCCGTTCGTCGGTTTCTCGATGGAACGTGAAATCGGAAATGACGTCTTGTACGTCGACAACGTCTCGAAGACGATCGACGGCGTCAAAGTACTCGACAACGTCACGTTCTCATTGAACAAAATGGACAAAGTCGCTTTCGTCGGTCGCAACGACGTCGCCATCACGACACTCTTCAAGATCCTCATGGGTGAGATGGAGCCAGACACGGGTACGGTCAAATGGGGCGTGACGACGATCCAATCGTACTTCCCGAAAGACAACTCGGAATACTTCGAAGGCTCAGATAAGAGCATCTTGGACTGGTTACGCCAGTTCTCGCCAGCTGACGAGTCAGATACGTTCCTCCGTGGTTTCCTCGGCCGTATGCTCTTCTCTGGCGAAGAAGTCATGAAGAAAGCGTCTGTCCTCTCAGGGGGAGAGAAAGTTCGTTGCATGCTCTCGAAGATGATGCTCTCGAACTCGAACGTGCTCGTCCTTGACGATCCGACGAACCACTTGGACCTCGAATCGATCACAGCTCTCAACAACGGACTCGAGACGTTCAAAGGCGTACTCCTCTTCAGTTCACATGACCATCAGCTCATCTCGACGATTGCGACACGCATCATCGAAGTGACGCCGAACGGGATTGTCGACAAAGAAGCGACGTACGACCAGTTCCTCGAGAACGAATCGCTTCAACAACAAGTCGAATCACTTTACCAAAACGCATAATAAAAATCGATCGGCGCACGCGCCGATCGATTTTTCAGGCTGTTGACGAACCAAATCGCCCATCGCGATTTGGTTCGTCTCTTTTTGTGTTCATCGAGCTCGAGGCGCTCTGCCGGGCATAAAATTGAAGAAATGCTATGTAGACGGTCTTTTTCGGCCAACAGGTTGGCCAATTTCTTCATGTTTTGTGCGGTGGCTGCCACCAGGTTGGCGCACTGGACCTTCTCGGTCCCCCGGTAGAACGTGAAGCGGAGCCCGTGAAGCTCTTTCGCATCGGCGAACGAGCGCTCCACGGTCTGCGGCCGGAGACGATAGAGGTATCGTCCGGATTCGGACAGACGGTTCCGGTTCACCAATTCGCGATAGGTTTCATCAAGATGACGGGTGATGACGCGCCGGTGGGCACGATTGGACGTACACTTCTCGAGAAGCGGGCAGTTCTTACAGACGGCGGGGTCGGAGGCGTAGTGGTGATACCCGTGTCGGTCTGTCGTTCGATAGGTGAGACGCTGTTTCGCCGGGCAGACATAGACGTCTTCTTCTGATACATATTTGAAGCTCGTCCTCCGAAACATCCCCTTCTTCCCGCCGAAGCGGCGCCAGGCGATGACGCCGAAGCGGCGCCAGGCGATGACGCCGAAGACGCCGCGCTCGATGAGCGCCTTCGCAATCTCTGTCGTGAAGTACCCCGCATCGAGGGCGACTGCCTCTAGCGGATAGCCGAATCGGCCGAGGATATGCTCGAGACGGGCGAGGTAGACGGTGCTGTCTGACACGTTCCCGGGCGTGACGTGCACATCGACGATGAAGTTGTGTTTGGCGTCGACCGTCCGGTGCGCCAGCCAGAAAAAGCCTTCCGGCTTCTGGTCACGATACATATAGCCCGCATCCGGGTCGGTCCGGCTCACCTTGATGAACCGGCTCTCCCTTTTCGGTGAGGCGGGCTTCAGCGCTTTTTTCCACGGTCCGACCGTTCTTCGTTCACCCGGTCTAGGAGCTCGCCCTCAATCGCGTTCACAACGCGCTCGACCTCGACCTTGTCGAACTTCTTCTTGTTCGCGTTGGCACGGATG
>NZ_SJVA01000014.1:0-45087 GCF_004337195.1 Exiguobacterium sp. SH0S7 | reverse complement strand
TTGGCCGAAAAAGACCGTCTACATAGCATTTCTTCAATTTTATGCCGGGCAGAGCGCCTCGAGCTCGATGAACACAAAAAGAGACGAACCAAATCGCGATGGGCGATTTGGTTCGTCAACAGCCTGAGGCTCGAAGCGAATGCTTCGGGCCTGTTCTGTGATGAATGATTGATTAAACAGTTAATGTCTTTTTCAAATAATATTGTTGGTGCTCTGGTGTCGGATGGCCGGGAATCACACCGACGACCTCATAGCCGAGGGCGATGTAAAACTCTGGTGCCTGGAAACTGAACGTATCGAGTTGAATCAGTCTGCAGGCTTGATCGATTGCCAATTTCTCGATGTCACGCATTAATTGTTTTCCGTACCCTGAACCGCGAACGCTCGCATCGACCCATAAAAAGTTGATGTGTAGCATCTGCCAAAAAATCGTGCCCGTCACACCGCCGACGATGTCTTCATCCTCATTTCTTAAGATGAAGCTGACTTGTTGGATAGGAGTTTTCACTTCTTCTGGTAATTGAGATAGGTTGTATTCAATTAATCGTTGCCGAATAAATTCACTGTCTTCCTGATCCCACTGTCTCGTGATGTTCATATCATCAGCCTTTCCCTTAAATAGTTATGAACCCTTACTTGCGAACGCTCGCAGTCCGTAAAGCCAAAACCGGTATGCGATTACGAGTGATACGACAGCGACGAACGGGGTCGCGAGCGCAAACATCATGAACCCACGTCCCTCGAAGAAGTACATGGTCGGAGAGATCGATGCCTTTCACGGCTTCTTTGATGCGGTATTTCCGCGTGAACAGTGCTTTGATTGCGCCTTTCAAGCCCGCATCCCGCTCCATGATTTTGTACTGTTTGACGAGACCTTTCACTTCGATCGCTAACTGTGACATACGTTCCTCCTTGATAATGCAAGCGTTTTCCTCAATTAGGATAGCGTGAGTTTCTGGGATTTCCTACCTGCACAAAAAAAAGACCGAACGAAATCGTTCGGCCTTTAGGCAGCATCCTTATTTTTTTGAAGCCCATACGTACCGTTGCGCCATAACTTCTCGAACGGACCGTAGCGATGTGATTTTAACCACCACATCGAGAAGAACGCCTGTGCAATCAAAATCGCGATGCTCAGGAACAAACCTTCCGTCAACGACAGGTGACCATAGTAGCCAAAAGCGATGACCGGGATGACGACGACGAGCGTATGCGTCAAATAGTTCGTCAGCGCCATGCGACCGAGCGCTTGAAGCGGACGGAACGCGCGCCCGTTGCGGACAGCGATGGTGAAGAAACAGACGTACGTCGTCGCGAGCAGTTTGCCGGAGACGAGGACAGCCGCGGAGTTCGTCGCCGAATAATCTGCACCGCCACCGTAATGATGCCAAACAATGACTCCGAAGAACGGCAGGGCAGCTACCGCGCAGATGATGGCCGTCCGCGTCAATCCTTGAATCGTCCATGTCAGCAGCTTCCGTTCCCGCCCGATGTAAAGGCCGAACAAGAACAGGCTTAGAATTTCAACCCCGACAAAAAATGAGGTTTGGAACATAGCAAAAATCTCTTTGTCTAAGCGATAGTCGAACCACGGACCAAAACCGGAATTAAAGATGGCTGGGAAGGGATCGCCCAAAAACCTTAATCCGAGAAACAATTCTAAGTACATGGATGAGACATAGAACAATACAAAGCTCGTAATCAACAAACCCCACGCCCATGTCAAAATCACGCGGTTGCTCAACCCATAAAACAACGGGAGCAATAAGCCCCACATCGCATACGTATGTAAGATGTCACCCGACCAGATGGCCAGGTGAGCAAGTCCGAAGAGGAATAAGATGGCGATTCGTCGGATGTAACGGCCGACCGAGTCCCCACGCGCATATGAGCGCTCAAGGAAAATCGAGAAGCCAATCCCGAACAAAAGCGAGAAAATCGTATAAAACTTCGTCTGGACGAATAAGTCGAACAGCGTCCGGACGAGTAAATCACTCCCCATATAGTCGGGGTTACCAGAAATCCAGTCGCTCCCGAGCATGCTTGGGATGTTGACGAGGAAGATGCCGCATAAGGCAAATCCTCGGATGATGTCATACAGAACGATGCGTTCGTTCAATTGGATTGGACCAGTCATGCGACACTTCCTCTACATGGATTAGAATACTTTCGTCGTCCACGATTCACAGTTCCAGACGTCAGTGACGATGTCTTGGTAGAACTCCGGTTCGTGACTGATGAGTAGGATACTGCCTTTATACTCTTTCAACGCGCGCTTCAACTCTTCCTTCGCGTCGACGTCCAAGTGGTTCGTCGGCTCATCGAGGAGGAGCAAGTTCGATTCGTTGTTTTGAAGCTTACAGAGACGGACTTTCGCCTTCTCCCCACCACTGAGGACCGCAATCTTACTTTCGATATGCTTCGTCATGAGACCACACTTCGCGAGCATGGCCCGGACTTGTTGCTGGTTGAGTGACGGGAACTCACTCCAAATCTCTTCGATACACGTGTTGTTGCTGACGGCCGCTTCTTGTTCGAAGTACCCGATCTCCAAGAACTCGCCGCGTTCGACCGTTCCTTCGAGCGGATTGATCATGCCGAGCAGACTTTTCAAGAGCGTCGTCTTCCCGATCCCGTTCGCACCGACGAGGGCGATTTTCTGACCGCGCTCCATTTGGAGGTCGAGCGGACGTGAGAGCGGCTCATCGTAACCGATGACGAGATCTTTCGCGTCAAAGATGAGACGGCCTGACGTGCGTGCCTGCAAGAACCGGAATTCTGGCTTCGGACGTTCCGCGCTTAGCTCGATGACATCCATCTTGTCAAGTTTCTTCTGGCGTGACATCGCCATGTTCCGCGTCGAGACGCGGGCCTTGTTGCGGGCGACGAAATCTTTCAAGTCAGCGATTTCTGCCTGTTGGCGTTTGTAAGCCGACTCGAGCTGCGACCGTTTCATCTCATACACTTCCATAAATTTGTCATAGTCGCCGACGTAGCGCGACAAATCTTGATTTTCCATATGGTAGACCAAGTTGATGACGCTATTTAGGAATGGGATATCGTGCGAGATCAAGATGAACGCATTGTCATAGTTTTGGAGATAACGCTTCAACCATTCGATGTGAATCTCGTCCAAGTAGTTGGTCGGCTCATCAAGGAGGAGGATGTCCGGTTTTTCAAGGAGCAACTTCGCTAGCAACACTTTCGTCCGCTGTCCGCCTGACAAATCAGCGACGTCACGGTCGAGCCCGACGTCTAAAATACCGAGTCCGCGGGCGACTTCCTCAACTTTCGCATCGATGATATAGAAGTCGTTCGAGTCGAGCGTCTCTTGCAGTTCACCGACTTCAGCGAGCATGTCGTCCATCTGTTCCGGTGTCGCGTCACCCATCTCCATGTAGAGTTCGCCGATGCGTGTCTCCATGTCGATCAAGTATTGGAACGCACTTTTCAACACGTCACGAATCGTCATCCCGCGGGCGAGGACAGCGTGCTGGTCGAGGTAACCGACACGGACGTTTTTCGCCCATTCGATTTTCCCTTCGTCCGGTTGAAGTTTGCGCGTGATGATGTTCATGAACGTTGATTTGCCTTCACCGTTCGCTCCGATGAGGCCGATGTGTTCGCCTTTCAATAGACGGAAAGACACGTCGTTTAAAATGGCGCGGTCACCGAAACCGTGGCTCAAGTTTTGTACTGTTAATATACTCATAATTCGTATTCGTTCCCTTCAAAGTTGACTATCCGATATTGTAGCATGGATTCAAAAAAATTAGTACGCCAGTCCGACCGATTGGCGGACGAATTGGTGTTCTTCAACGGCGTTCAGCATGAACTGGGCGACGTCGGCTCGCGAGATCTGTTTCCCGTTGTCTGGAATACTGTCGACGGACGTGCGATACACCGAGGTCCGGGGACCGTCAGTCAGTTGCATCGGCCGCACAATCGTGTAATCGAACGATGAGTTGCGCCACAAATCGACCGCGGCCCGGTGATCACGGAGCGGTTTCCGAAGCATGAACGTTACGACCGTACCGGCGATGCCCGGAATTTCTTTGTCAATCCCAGCCGAGGCAAGGTAGACGACCCGGTTGATGGCGTTCGCTTTTAACGCCGGGACGAGTGCATCGGTGACACGGGCCAAGAAATCTGAATCCTCGAGGTCAGTCCCGAGGCAGCTGATGACAGCGTCATGACCGGCGAGAGCGTCCGTCAATGCGGCGCTGTCCGTGACGTCGCCTTCGATGATTTCAAGTTGCGGGGTCCGAATCAATTTTTTCTGTTCCCGTACGAAAGCGGTGACATGATGGCCGTGCTCGATCGCTTGATCGACAAACTGATGACCGGTCCGACCGGTGGCACCTAAAACGAATAGCTTCATAATGGATGTGGCTCCTCTCGTTTTTCCAGTATCTTTAGTATACAGCAGTTTCAGAAAAATCGAACTTTTAGCCGTCTTTTCCAAAACGGGTTGCAATTTAAAAAATATCGTCTAGAATAAGTCCTAACTTATATAAATAAAAGATTCGCACTCGTATATCCGTGAGAATATGGCTCACAAGTCTCTACCGAACCACCGTAAATGGTTCGACTACGGGTGACGCTTGTCGTGTGCATTCGTTTTGTTTCCATGCGGTTCGTCGTCCCCGGGTTGGGGTGACGAATCGCATTTTTTTATTGGAGGGAAAACAATGAAGCAGTTAGAAGACAAAATCAGAGATGAAGGACAAGCGTTGTCCGAACACGTATTGAAAGTCGATGCCTTCTTGAATCATCAAGTCGATCCGGTCTTGATGCAGGCAATCGGGAAAGAGTTTGCGGACCGGTTCCGTGACGCGGGAATTGACCGGATCGTCACGCTCGAATCGAGCGGGATCGCCCCAGCCATGATGACGGCGCTTGAGATGAACATCCCGTTCGTTTTCGCCCGTAAACGTAAATCGCTCACGCTCCAAGACGACCTCGTCGAAGCGGACGTTTACTCGTTCACGAAACAAGAGACGAACCGCATCAGTTTGAGCCGTCGCTTCGTCCAACCAGGAGAGCGTGTGCTTGTCATCGATGACTTCCTCGCCAACGGAGAAGCCGCTCTCGGTTTGACGCAACTCGTCGAATCGGCCGGTGCGATTGTCGCGGGTGTCGGCATCGTCATCGAGAAGTCGTTCCAACCAGGACGGGATAAACTGATCGACAACGGGTATCGTGTCGAATCACTCGCTCGCATCGAGAAACTCGAGGCAAACAGTATTACGTTCGTGGAGGGTGTCCGATGAACACGTTCAAAACGGCCAGTCTCGGGTTCCAACATCTGCTTGCGATGTATACAGGCGCAGCCATCGTCCCGCTCATCGTCGGTGGGGCCATCGGGCTCGGACCGACTGAGCTCGCGTATCTCGTCGCCATCGATTTGTTCATGTGCGGCGTCGCGACATTGCTTCAAGTATGGACGACCCGCTTCACCGGTGTTGGGCTACCGGTCGTGCTCGGTTGTACGTTCACAGCGGTCGGTCCGATGATCGCCATCGGCAGTTCGAGCGGTATTACAGCGATTTATGGGGCGTTGATTGCGAGCGGTGTCATCGTCATCTTGATTTCAGGCTTCGTCGGCAAACTGGCCCGATTCTTCCCGCCGGTCGTCCTTGGTTCGGTCGTGACGATCATCGGCCTCTCGCTCATCCCGGTCGCCATCAATGATATCGGGGGCGGCGCGCCAGGTGAACCTGGTTTCGCTTCGATGCAAAACTTGGCGCTCGGAGGATTGACGATTGGTTTGATTCTCGTCTTGAACCGAGTCGGTACCGTCTTCAGTCGGGCGGCAGCGGTCTTGTTCGCCGTCTTGATCGGTACCGGTGTCGCCGCGTTCCTCGGTCTCGTCGATTTCAGCCCGGTCCGTGAGGCCGGCTGGTTCCAAATGGTGCAGCCGTTCTACTTCGGGGTGCCGACGTTTGACGTGTCGGCCATTCTCGTCATGACGCTCGTCGCCATCATCTCGATGATCGAATCGACCGGTGTGTTCTTGGCATTGAGTGACATCACGAAAAAACCGATCGGATCAAACGAATTGACGAAAGGGTACCGAGCCGAAGGTGTGGCGACGATCCTCGGCGGGATATTTAACAGCTTCCCGTACACGACGTTCAGTCAAAACGTCGGACTCGTCCAGCTGTCGGGTGTCAAATCACGTCGTGTCATCTTTTGGACGAGCGGGCTTTTGATCTTGCTCGGCTTTTTGCCGAAAGTCGCGACGTTCACGACGCTCATCCCGAAACCGGTGCTCGGTGGGGCGATGCTCGTCATGTTCGGAACGGTCGCCGCGTCGGGGATTCGCATCCTTAGCCAAGTCGATTTTGCGAAAAACGAGAACTTGATCACGATCGCGCTCTCGATCGGCATCGGACTAGGCATCACGGCCAACCCAGGCATTGTCGCCAATATGCCGGAATCGATCCAACTGTTCACGGATAGCGCCATCGTTGCCGGCTCATTCACAGCCCTGTTCTTGAACGGTTTCTTCCGTCTCGTCGATCGGTTCAGTCCCGACGAGGTCGTTGCCGATGAACGGCAAGTCAGCTAGACTGAAAGGAGTACGTAACAAGGGGGAACTAGGATGGGAAAAACAGCACTCGTTGTCGGCGCGACCGGTTTGATCGGACGCGAGCTCGTCGAGCAGTTGCTCGAACAAGAACGGTATGATGCGGTATGGATCGTCGTCCGCCGCTCGAAACGTTGGAGTCACCCGAAATTACATGAAGTTGTCGGCTTTGAAAAGATGGATGAGACGTTGCCTCACATTGACGATGTGTACTGTGCACTCGGTACGACGATTGCCGTCGCCGGATCGCAGCAGGCGTTTAAACATGTCGACCTCGAGTTACCGCTCGAAGTCGCGCGTGTCGCGAAACGGCACGGCGCCATACGTTACGCCGTTGTCTCGGCACAAGGTGCGTCATTGCGCTCGCCGTTCTTCTACAACCGAGTGAAAGGCGAACTCGAGAACGGGCTCAAAGTGTTCGGGTTCGAGCACTTGATTATCGCTCGCCCGTCGCTCTTACTCGGCGACCGCGAGTCGTTCCGGCTCGGTGAGAAAGCGGCTGAAGTCGTCAGCCGCCCATTCCAACCGCTGTTGCTCGAAAAAGTGCCAAACGCGGCCCCAATCCAAGCGTTACATGTGGCCCGGGCCTTGATCATGGCGGCAGAAGAAGGACAAGGCACGGAAGTGTTGACGTCTGGAATGATGCAGGGGATGAGCCAATGAAGCGAGTGACGAGTAAACGCACGAAAGCCGTCATGATTGACGGTGTCATTGCCGGGTTACTAAGTTTCGGTGTCGAACAGCTCGTCCGGAAGAAAGTGAAGAGCGAGTTCGTCCACACCGTCATCACACCGACACTCGTCTCGTATGCGATCGAGGCGTGCCAGATGAGCCGCGGTGGTCAAACGATCGGCTACAAGCTGATGGGTCTCGAACTGAAGAACGATGATGGGACACCGGTCACGGCCGAGCAAGCGTTCAAGCGTGCCTTTCATCGGGACACATTGACGGTTGCGGCTTACTTCAAGGACCGCGAACACTTCGAGGCGGAAGACGGTGCCGTCTTACCGCACGACAAAGCTTTCCATATGCACGTAACCGAAAAGAACTGACCTCAGGCGCGAGGTCAGTTCTTTTTTAGTCGTGGATTCGGCTTAGGATGGCGGTCGTCAAGGCGACGACCGTCCCGAGGACGAGACCGTTCGAGAACACGGTCGCAAGGAGCGGCGGTAAATCGTTCATCGCTCCAGGCGGGAGCAACATCGCCCCGGCCCCGATGACGAGCGGCAGGCCGACCGTGAGCGACGCCGTCTTTTGGTTCAACTCGAACGCGGCCTCGTTAATCCCGATGATGATCATCGTCGCGATGAGCGGGGTAACGATGGCGTACCCGACCGCGGCCGGGATGCTTGCGATGAGCGACACGAACGGTCCGATTAAAGCGAGCACCATCATTAAGCCGTGAGCGACGAGGTGAGGGGCACGGTGCACACTCTCCGTTGACGACAAGAAACCGGCTGTCCCAGAGATCGCGACCGGTCCAGGCGTTCCAAACAAACCAGCGACCATCTGACTGACGCCGCTGACGACGCCGGACGCGGCGACGTTGCCTTCGACTTGTTGTTTCGTCCGTGAACTGACGATGCGCTCAATCAATTTGATGTTCGCGAGCACGTTCGTCATGAGTAGAAGTGTGATGACGAAAGCGGTCGGAAGTAAGTTCCAATCCCATACCCAAGCGCCGAAAGGGAACAGCTCGGGAACAAGGAAGAACGAGTCCGAACGAACGATCGGATTGCCGAGACCGAGCAGGTTGAACAATCCGAACCCGACGAAAAGCGTCATGACGAGACCGTATTGTTTGAAGCGGCTCCGCTCGAGCGTGAGTGCGAATAAGACGAGCCCGGCTGTCGCGACGGCTTGGACGATATTGATGCCGTCCTCGCTCACACCGAAACCGCCTTTAATGACGGCACCGGATAGTTGCAGGACGAGCAGGATCATATAGACGCCGAGCACTTGAGGCGTGAACAGCGACAACATGCGCCGTAGCAGTCCGGTCACGGTCATGACCACGCCGAGCACACCGCTCAAGAACAGCATGAAGCCGAGCGCTTGGAGCGTCTCTTGCCCGCTGCCGTAAAGGGCAGGGCCGATCGAGGCGTACAGCGTGAACACACCCCACCAAATGCCGGCCGGTCCTTCTAAGATCGGCAGACGGTGGCCGAACAGCGTCTGGATGATGCTGAACAGTGCGAAGATGAACAGCGAGCGCGAGATGAACGTCATCGTCTCGGCCGGCGACAGTTCAAATAGGGCGGCGATGGCGAGCGGTGGTACAATATTGGTAGCTAAAATAAAAATAAACCACTGAATCGTCGTGGTTACAGAACTTTTCGTCATGGTGTCCCCCTGGTATTTCCCTTTTTTACTATTAGTGTACCGTGACGACGAAGTGGATGCAAATGGAGGTATATAATGAAGAGAAAACTGAAGTGGATCGGACTGTCGTTGCTTGCCGTCATCCTTGTCGCCGTGATCGGCTTCGTCGTTTGGACGCAAATGACGTACGGACCGACGGATGAAGCGCTTGGCTATGCGGTTGAAGCTGAACAGGTCGACAACCGACTAGAGTTCGGTGACCCGGGGAGCGAGGTCGGGATTATCCTGTACCCGGGTGCAAAAGTCGATAAAGAGGCGTACGCCTATTACGGGACCCGATTGGCGGAAGCAGGGCACTTTGTCGCCATCCCGTCGCTGCGCTTGAACCTCGGCATCTTAGATATCGATGCAGCGGAAACAATCATCGAGGCACATCCCGATATCGAGCGCTGGTACGTCGCCGGTCATTCGCTCGGCGGTTCGGCCGCCTCGGGCTATGCGCTCGAAAACGAAGATAAAGTCGACGGGGTCATCTTCCTCGCCTCGTATCCGATCAGCTCGATGACGGATAGCGACTTGCGCGTCTTGTCGATCTCGGGTGAATTGGATGGTCTGGCGACACCGGCCGATATCGAGGCGAGCCGTGACAGCGTGCCGAGTGACGCCACGTTCCATCAGATCGAAGGTGGCAATCATGCCAAATTTGGGATGTACGGGCCGCAAGACGGGGATAACGACAGCCCGCTCAGCGCGAAACAGCAACTTGATGAGACAATCGATCAAATCGTAGATTGGCTCTAAAAAAACAGCGTGCCCGGGTTCGGGCACGCTGTTTAGCGTTGGTCGAGACGATGACTGACCGCTGTGAGCAAGGCGGTCATGAGGGCGACGACACCGCCGACGAGGGCGAGCATCATCACGGGTGCGTTCGCATAGACGAGACCACCAACGGCAGAGCCCATCCCGATACCGACGTTGCTCGCGACCGGCATGAGCGACGAGGCCAGACCTTTGGCGTCTGGATTGAACTTCTCGGCCAAATCAATCAAATAGATTTGCGTCGACGTCGTGAGCAGAATTGCCATGAACGACATGAACGCGATATTGATGAGACCGAGCGTCACGTTCGACGTCGTCACATACAAGGCTGCCAAGACGAACGCTTGGATGAGAAAGACGAACCGGAGCCGTCCAATCGGATTATGGCTCGCAATCTTACCGGCTGCCATGTTGCTGAAAATTGAGATGAAACCGTAGGCGAGCAGGATCGGACTGATCCATGCGACCGGAACGCCGAGCACGCCTTTTAAAATCGAGACGAGATACGTATAGACGACGTACGTCGCACCGAATCCGAAAGCCGGGATGAAGAAGGCAATCAAAATACGTGGATTCGTCAAGAGGCGGAGCTGGTCAGAGATCGACGTCTTCGCGCTCGATAACTGGTTGGGGACGACGCGGTAGACCGCGAATAACGCGACGACACCGAGTGCGGTCGTCATGAAGAACGTCGCTTCCCAGCCCGAGCGTTGCCCGATGAAAGTCCCGAGCGGAACACCGAACACGTTCGCCATCGTGAAGCCGCCGAAAATGAACGAGACGGCAATCCCACGCTTCCCGGCCGGAACCGACTCGCTCGCGACGAGCATGGCGAGCGAGATGAGCACACCCGTCACGACGGCGGTCATCATCCGGAGTGCAAGTAACATTCCGTACGTCGGGGCGAGACTACTGAACAAATTGAAGACGATGAATGCAACAGTGAGCGTGAGCATCAATTTTCGCTTTGGCAAGTGGCTTGTGAACGACATCGTGAGCGGTGTGCCGATGGCGAACGTGATCGCGAACGCCGAGACGAGCGTACCGGCCGTGGCAATCGAAATGGACAGGCCATCGGCGATATCGGGCAAAATCCCGACGATGACAAATTCACTTGTACCGAGTACGAACGTGAGCAATGCGAGCGATAAGATGAGCGTCCAGTCGGTCCGACTGAGCGATGGAGTGGTTGTCAAAATAAAATCACTTCTTTCGTTCAAGGTTGTTAGACTTCAGTCGTTTCCAACCATACCGAATTTTCGCCAAAAGCAAAACCCTTTTCGCTCACATTGTGAAAGAAAAGGGTTAAATCAGAGCCGACTCATGGATTACTCTTCATGTTGTTGTCGATTCTCCATTACTTCAGCATCACGCTCGAACTGTTTTCGAAAAACGAACGCTAAGATGATGATGAGAAGCGCCGCCACACTTGTCGCCACATAGATAGGTTGATACGCCAAGTGGGCGGCTTGTTGGAAGGCATCCGTTAAAGCAAGACGTACGTTCTCTATAGGAATTTGGTCAATTCGAGATTGAAGATCTCCATACGAGCCGCCGAGTTGGTCGAGCTGATCGGGCGGGATGCTGGCCGGGTCAATTCCATACGCTCGTAACTTCTGCGGAATCAATGTGTCCAATTGACTGAATCCATTTTGAATGAATGCACCGAAAATGGTCGGTGCAATCGTCAATCCGATTTGACGCGAGACGGACAATGTCCCGAGCGCCGTTCCTTTTTGAAGACCCGCCGCGTTTGCTGTCAGAACGGTCAATGGCGCACCGAGTACAAATCCAAATCCAATCCCGGCGATGACGGAGAAGAGGACGAACGACAGTTTCGTGTCGACGAAAAAGGCGAGCCCCCCGTAACCAATGATTGAAATGACACCAGACAAGATCAATGTTCTGACGGGTCCCTGCTTATCGACAAAGTATCCGCCGCCCCCGGCACCGATTCCAGATGCGATGGCGAGTGGCGTCATCCAATAGCCTGACTTCGCTGCAGGAATCCCAAGCACTTGCTCCACGAACGAAGGAATAAAGATGACGGCTCCAATCAAGGTTCCCGATAAAAGGGCCATGAGCATCGTCACAGCGTACGTCGGTTTTCGAAGCAAGCTATATGGGAGGAATGGATCGTAACGCGTTCCGCGCTCACGTTTCTTCTCGACATACATGAGCAGAGCGAACAAAGCGACAGCAATCAATAACAATCCGAGCACGGCTTGTGAGAACAAACTGCGGAACAAGTTGCCTGTCCCGAGATTATTGATGGCGAACATGACGCTTAAAATCGACAGCGATAGCAATGAAATACCGAGGAAATCGATTTTAGACAAGGCGGTCGCTTTCGTTTCTTCAAGATAGAAGAAACCGCCAACTAACAGCAGTAATCCGATTGGTACGTTAATTAAAAATAACCAATGCCACGTTCCGGTCATGTCAATGAGGAAACTGCCGATATTTGGACCGATGACCGAAGCGATTCCGTTCATCCCGCCGAGCAACCCGAGCATGCTTCCTTGCTTCTCTCTCGTGTACGTGCTGATAACATAGGAACTAGCGATGATGAAAATCCCGCCGCCGCCAAATGATTGGAGCAACCGTGAGGCTAAGAAAAACGTGAAGTTCGGACTCAATGCCACGCCGAGCGATCCGATTGTGAAAATTGCGATTTCAATGAGGAACAGCTTTTTTCGTCCATACCGGTCCGATAGTTTACCAACAATCGGGGTTGCGATGGCGAGTCCCAACGTGTACAGGGTGATGCCCCACGTCCCTTGGGTTGCCGTCACGTCAAAGGAAGCATTGATGGTTGTCAGGGCGGCACTAATTATCCCGTTATCAAGAGCAGCCATGAACACACCGATCAGTAAAATGATAAACGCCGCATTCACTTTTGTTGGATGTTGATCCATGTAATTCACCTCAACGTTGTCGTTTTATTCAAGAAACTTATTTTTTATAAGTAAATTGTACTCCCTTTACGTAAAAATGCCAGCAAAAAAGACACGATAATCGTGTCTTTGCAGAGTGGAATGAAAGAAAAGGGCATGGAACTTAACGCCAAAACGCGGTCGCTTCGACACCGGCATGGTCTGACACGATTGGTCCGTTGTCGCCGTCAAAGACGACGGCGTGGCGCGAAACGTGGATCGGGGCGTTCGTCAACATCAAGTCGATGCGAAGCGCCTGCTTGTTCTCGTCCCAACCGGCGATTTTGCCTTGGACGGTCGCATCGCCTTCGCGCTCAGCCGCGAGAAAGAACAAGTCTTGAAGACCGTGGTCGATCAAATAGTCGTAGCCTTCACCGCGCAGAAACGCGTCGTTGTTGAAGTCGCCGAGCAGGAGAGCTCGGTCGTCATCTTCGACGCGGCGTAGCAGTTCATCGAGCTGGTGACGAGCCGGTTCGTCCGCATCATGCCACCAACCGAGATGGCACGAGTAGACGGCCGTCGGTTCGTCCGTGCCGCTAACGACGGCTTTGACAATTTTTCTAGACTTGTAATCGTTCGGGTCGGTCGTTTTGGAGACAAAAAACGACTCGGTCGAGACGAACGGTGTCCGCGATAAGATCGCGACGCCTTCTTCGTAGATGTCATAGCCGTAATGGGCGAAATCCCATGTCATGTAATAGGCGACCCCTTGCTCACGGAGTTTTTCAACGAGGACGTGGGCAAAGTTGTTTTCACGGATGAGACCGTCAATCAGCGGCGCTTCTTTATGTTGGTTCACTTCTTGGAGCGCGATGATGTCATACTCCTCGCTCGCGATCCGTTCCACGATTGAGTCGATTTTCTCTTGTTGCCGATCTTCTAACCAGGCGTGACAGTTGAGCGTCAAAATATTCACAGTAGTCCTCCTTTAGAAAAAACAGGCCAACTCGCACGAGCTGGCCTGTTGATTATGCACCGATGACGTCTTGAATGTCAGACTTCAATACGTCGGCTTTCGGGCCGTAGATTGCTTGGACACCACGGTCTTTCAAGATGAGACCCATGGCGCCGTTCTTTTTCCATTCGCGCTCTTCTGAGACGAGCGACATATCTTTCACTGTGACACGAAGACGTGTCATGCAGGCATCGACGTCCTCGATGTTATCTTCCCCACCGAGTAGTGCGATAATCCCCATGACCTGCTCGTTGCCGGTCACCGTCGATTGCTCTGTCGCTTCTTCCATATAGTTGCCGTTGCGTCCAGGCGTCGGCAAGTTCATCTTCTTGATGAAGAAGTTGAACACCCCGAAGTTGATGAAGAAGAACGCAGCCGAGACGAGGAAGAAGTTGATCAAGTCTTGCAGGAGTCCGGCTTTGATGATCATCGGGATCCGCGTCAATAGCTCGATCGCACCGAACGCGTGGACACGAAGGTCGATAATGTCCGCCAAGGCGAAGGCGGCACCGGCCATGAGTGCATACATGACGTAAAGGACTGGAGCGACGAACATGAACATGAACTCGATCGGCTCAGTGACACCCGTCAAGAAGACGGCGAGACCGGCCGAGAGGAACATCGGCTTGTACTGGGCTTTCTTGTCCTCATCGACGTTACGGTACATCGCATAAGCGGCACCGATGAGTGCGGCGAACGACAAGATGACTTGACCGACTTTGAAACGGGCCGGTACGACGTCAGCGAGCAGCGTGTTATAAGCAGCCGTATCCCCAGCGGCGCGAAGGTTGACGAGGTCCGTCACCCAAGCTAACCAAAGCGGATCTTGACCGGCGACGACTGAACCAGCTGTCGCGCCTGTTAAAATCGTGTACGTGCCACCGAGCTCCGTGTAGTTCATCGGGACGGTGAGCATGTGGTGGAGACCGAACGGTAACAACAGACGTTCGAGTGCACCGTAGATGAACGGCGCGAGGATCGGTGCCGTGTCACGTGACGTGGCAATCCATTGGCCGAAGCTGTTGAGTGCCCCTTGAATTGTTGGCCAGATGATCGACAGCGCGATCGCCGCGACGACCGAACCGAGGATGACGACGAACGGGACGAACCGTTTCCCGTTGAAGAACGACAAGGCGTTCGGCAATTTACTGAAATTGTAGAACCGGTTATAAAGAGCACCACCGAGGAAACCGGCGATGATCCCGACGAACACACCCATGTTCAGGGCAGGTGAACCGAGGACAGATGTGAAGTAATCAGCGACGACGAGGTCGGCCCCAAAGAGGGATTGGACTGTCGCTTCCGGGTCTTGGAGCATGGCGCCGTTGACGTTAAAGATGGCGCCTGTGACACGGTTGATCAAAATGAAGGCGATCAGTGCGGCGAACGCACCGCCGGCCTTGTCTTTCGCCCACGAGCCACCGATGGCGACCGCGAACAAGATATGTAAGTTGACGATGATGCCCCAACCTAAGTCTTCGATGATGCGTGCCGTCGTGAGTAAGATGCTGACGTCTCCGGCTGACATGCCGATCAATTTACCGATCGAAATCATGAGTCCTGCTGCCGGCATAACGGCGATAACGACCATCAAGGCCTTACCGAGTTTTTGCCAAAAATCAAATGAGATGAGCTGTTTCATGCTATACGCTTCCTTCCTATTCGGAACTTTTTCTCTGTTTAGAACGACCGCCAATGCAATCGCTTGCATTAATGATTGTAATCGATTGCATAATTTTGTGCAACCGGTTTCCTAAAATTTATGAATTTTTATGGAAGGGTGAAAATCCGCCGTTTTACAACGTCGCTTGTCAGTCGAAACGAATCCCGCTAAAATACTAGAGGTTGAAAGGGGCGAGAAGAATGGGATGGAGACAGACGACATCGGCATTGTCAAAAAAAGAGCAGGCTGCGTTGCTTGAAGAGTTGCTGCGAACAGGCGTTATGGCAGAAGAGGACCGGCTCCTGTTCGCAATGCTCATGCCAGACCGCGTCAAGCGGATGCAAGACGTGTTGAACACGCGGACGAATCACATTACAGTATTGACCGAAGGCGTTGATGATCCGCACAATCAATCGGCAGTATTACGCTCGGCGGATGCGTTCGGTGTGCAGACGCTTCACGTCGTTGAAGGGCGGGCCAAGTTCAAACCGAACTCGATTATCGCCAAGAGTGCCGATCGTTGGGTCGACGTGGTCGAACACGCTTCGATTGAAGAGGCGATCGACCAGTTGAAAGTAGACGGCTATCAAATACTTGCGACGGCGCTCAGCGAAGAGGCGATCCCGCTCGAAGACGTCGACGTGTCAAAACCGACCGTACTCTTATTCGGGAATGAGCATCACGGTGTGTCGGAGCAGGCACTCGCGAAAGCGGACGGGAATTACGTCATCCCGATGCAAGGCTATGTCCAAAGTTTAAATATCTCGGTCGCTGCCGCCATCTCGCTTTATGACGTGACGACGCGGGCCCGTCATATCGTGACGGAAGGATACGGACTATCGATCGAGGACAAACAACGTGTGTTCAAAAACTGGATGGTACGGAGTCTCCCGAAACGTTCGCTCGGGGTGTACAAACAAAAAGGTTTGAACGCATTTGAGCGAGAAACAGGAAAATCCGAGTAGATGGCGAAATAAACAGGCGTACGAGTAACTTGTCCATATTTCGAAAGGGGATGGAAAGATGAGTACGACCAGTTCATTTATCGTGAAAGATGTGACGACGAACTTTAACGAGTTTGAAGAGGAATTCTTCAACCTGTATCGCCATCTGTACGGCGACATCGACCAACTTCGTTTTAAAGAACGACTGTACCGCCATGCCAACCCGCTCGTGTTACTCGCATTTTCTGACGACCGGCCCGTCGGATTCAAGATCGGCTACGAGGCTGAGCCATATCGCTTCTATAGCTGGGCTGGCGGCGTGCATCCTGAGTTCCAAAAGCACGGGATCGGCCGCAAGTTGATGGATACGCAACTCGAATGGGTGAAAGCGCAAGGGTTCCACTCGATTCGGACGAAAGCGCGCAACACGAACAAAGGCGTCATCATTTTGAACCTGCTCTGTGGCTACGACATCATGGGGGCGTACACGGAAGATGGCGCACCGCGCATCATGATGGAGAAACAACTGAACTAAGTATGTCGGCCGTGGGTTAAAGACCACGGCTTTTTTTCATGGAGATGAAACAAAAACCGAGAGATGATCGTATGTAGCAGAAAGGGGGCACAGACATGTTCAATACGCTAGCATTTGGAGAAGAAGTCTATATCGATTCGACGGGGATGGGGGACTCATTTTTTGGTGAGATGCCAATCTTTTTTCTGATTTTCATCTTAGCTATCGTCACGGTAATCGTCATCGCCATTATTAGTGGCATCCGTCATCAAGTGAAGACGGGCAGTCTGTTGAAAGACATGCAACGCTTCGCCTCAGACCTCGCAGATTATCCCGATGACGCATCAGCGAACCGGCTCGCCGATTACTTACGGGACGTGAAGTCGTTTCCGGTCCATCGCACGCAGATGGAGCCGTTTCGGGTGGCGCTCGGTAGCTATCAACTCGTCATGGAATCACCGCACGTCGGAGACGAGACGAAAGAACGGGTCGACCGCCAATATAAGCGGCTCGGTATTTTAGACGGCGAGAAGTTCGCCGATGAGCCGGCGCCGAGACGTCGGTCTGGTTCGCACCATCATGACCACCACAATCATCATAACGACCATCATCACATGTAAAACGCGTCGGGATATTCCCCGACGCGTTTTTAGCTTACATATATCGGCTCGCATCAAAGTCGATTTCGGTCCGGTGATTGGACGCATCGATGGCGCTTGAGATACGGTTGGCCCGTTTCTCGACGTCGAGCGCCTTCAAACGGTACAGTTCCGGGTCATAAAGCGCGTGCTTGATGACAGTAGTGCCTTCACCGTGACCCGATTGAAATTCGCGTTTCGGACGTTCGGCCAAGTCTTGATACATCCGAGCCTGAGCTCGCAACTGAACGGCGAACTCGATCGCCTCGACGAGCGGGAGCGGTCCATCGTTCGTCTCGATGACGGTATGCAAGTGCGCTTCACAGACGAGGCGGTCGAGCCGACGCATGTCGGTCCGAATCGATTGGAGCTCGACCTCGATATCCTCGAGCGAGCGGGATTGGATCGTCGGGAGCGGCTCATCCTTCTCGAGCTCGATGAACGCGACACGTTCGACTTCTTGTAACAACTTATCAATCTGCTTCAAGAGCAGGTATTTCAATTTGATGGCATCTGCCAGGTACATTGGGATTCCTCCTTCTGCTTTTTCTAACCGTACCACACTGTGATTCCTAAAAAAAGGAAGGCGTTACTTTTTCGAGGTGAGGCGATATGATGAAAGAAAGAGGGGAGGTTGACCGATGAACAAGTGGAAAACACAATGGGTCATTGCCGTCGTTTTGCTCGTATTCGGGACAGCGACGTTTCTCTATCAGTGGATCGACTTGCGACCGGGGGAGATCCGAGATTATATCGTTCAATTCGGTTGGCTCGCCCCGCTCATTTATATTTTATTGTTCACCGTTCGCCCGTTGATCTTATTTCCGACGTCCGTCTTGTCGGTTGCGGGCGGATTGGCGTTTGGGACGCTGCCCGGTGTCGTCTATACGGTCATAGGCGCCACGCTCAGCGCACTCGTCGCTTATTATGTAGCGGTTCGCTTCGGAGACCGGTTTCTGCGCCATTTCAAATCGAGCGATTATGAGAAGATTCAGCACAAAATCGAAGAAGACGGATTCTTTTACGTCTTGATCTTACGATTGATCCCGCTCGTCAACTTTGATTTGGTCAGTTATGCCTCAGGTTTGGCGAAAGTGCGACTCCCGGCTTATGTCTTCGCGACTTCGGTCGGTATGATTCCGGGGGCGTTCGCGAACAACTTCCTCGGCAGTAGCCTCGCGAGCGGGGATATGAAACTGGTCATCCTCGCGCTCTTCGTCTTTGTCGTGTTGACACTCGTCGCGACCGTGTTCCGCGAACCGATCAAGCAACAAATCAACCGTTACAAAAAGAAGTAGGCGCTCAATTGGATGAGCGTCTACTTCTTTGCTTAACGGTTGTCGACCGTCTCAGGGTATAAATCGTGGTTGAAGAGGCGATGTTCGGCCATTTTCTCATATTTCGTGCCCGGCTTGCCGTAGTTGTAGTACGGGTCGATTGAGATGCCGCCGCGGGGCGTGAACTTGCCCCACACTTCGAGGTAGCGCGGTTCCATCAGCTTGACGAGGTCTTTCCCGATGACGTTGATGCAGTTTTCGTGGAAGTCGCCGTGGTTACGGAAGCTGAATAAATAAAGCTTGAGTGACTTCGACTCGACGAGTTTCTCGTCCGGGATGTACGAGATGTAGATCGTCGCAAAGTCCGGCTGATTCGTGATCGGGCAGAGCGATGTGAATTCCGGTGCGTTGAACTTTACGAAATAATCGTTTTCCGGATGCCGGTTCGGGAACGCCTCGAGCACGTCTGGGGCGTATTCAAAAATGTATGGGACGCTCTTCTGGCCGAGGAGCGACAAGTCTTGTAAGTCTTCTGGTCTCATATTCATTCTCCTTAGACGCCACGTTCGTTGGCGTATAGTAATGTGTGTAGCTGCGGCAAGACACGGACGCTTTGCCATGACGGGTCACGCGCAACGTCTTCCCACAACTCTTTCAAACGTTTGAGCTGCGCGTCGGTGATGTCACCGTCCGCCCCGGGCTCAGGGTTGCCGGCCGACAAGTACATGACGTCCGGGGTGTAGCGGGTTTGGACGTCTTTCGCATAGGCGAGATCGACCTCATCGAACACGGCGATTTTGAACGTCGTCTGTTCGGGACGCAGCCGTTCGACGATGGCGTCGAGTTTTTCCCAATCGGTCGTCATGCCGGACGACGGTGGTTTCGGGCTGAGCGTCACGTCGTCGATGTCTTGGAGCCAGTCTTGATACCGGCTACCTTGTGTCTCGACGGCGAGTTTGACGCCGCGCACTTTCAACTTTTCGACCAAGTCTTTCATACCGGCGATGAGGAGCGGGTTGCCGCCTGAGATCGTGACGTAATCGTACATCCCAAGCTCGTCGAGACGTACGATGATGTCATCAGCCGTCAGCATGTCGGGCTTTTCCGAACCGTCCCAGGTGAAGGCGGAGTCGCACCAGGCGCAGCGATAATCGCAACCGGCGGTCCGGACGAACATCGTCTTCTGTCCGATGGCGCGGCCTTCACCTTGAAACGTCGGACCGAACACTTCGAGGACAGGGATCTTCATCAGTCCACCAGCCATTCGCGCCGGAACTCGGCGTAGGACGTCGGTGTCTCATAAAGGCGGACGAATTCAACGCGGACGTCGCGTTCGTCAGGCAAATGCTTAGCGAGCTGATCGAAAATCCAGTAGCACATATTTTCTGCTGTCGTATTCATATATGGAAGGGACTCATTTAAATAGCGGTGGTCGAGATACGGTTCGAGCTCTTCTTTAAAGATGGCTTTCAAGTCACCGAAGTCGAGCGTCATCCCGCGATTGTCGAGAAAACCGCTGATCCCCATTTGAAGTTTGTACGTATGTCCGTGGAGCGCTCGGCACTTGCCATCGTAATCAAACAAGTGATGGGCCGCATCGAACGTCACTTCTTTGACGATTTGGACGCGGTGCGGGCAGTAGATGAGCGAGCCGTCTTGTTTGGCTTCGACGCTCGTCGGGGCGAGGAATGGGGCGTGTTTCATACGCGTACCTCCTCGTATGCAGCGAGCCCGTTTTGACGGAGTACACACGCCGGACATTCGCCGCAGCCTGAACCGAGTACACCGTTATAGCAGGTGAGGGTTCGCTCTTTGATGAAGTCGAACGCTCCGAGCCGGTCCGCGAGTTCCCACGTCTGCTTTTTATCGAGCCACATGAGAGGTGTATCGATGACGAACGGGTAGTCCATCGCTAAGTTGAGTGTCACGTTCAATGATTTGACGAATTGGTCGCGACAGTCCGGGTAGCCCGAGAAGTCGGTCTCACAGACACCGGTGATGATGTGATGCATACCGAGTTGTTTGGCCATGACGGCCGCAAAGGATAAGAATAAATGGTTGCGTCCATCGACGAACGTATTTGGGACGTCCGCATTGTCGATGTCGAGATCATGTCTCGTCAACGCGTTTGAGGTGAGTTGTCCGAGTAAGGACAAATCGAGGATGTGGTGCGGGACATCAAGTTCGGCCGCGATCTCTTTCGCGACCTCGATTTCCGCATCATGGCGCTGCCCGTAGGCGAACGTCACGGCTTCCACATGAGAGAATTGTTGTTTTGCCCAAAACAGGCAAGTGGTTGAATCTTGACCGCCACTGAAGACGACCAATGCTTTTTCGTGTTGCAACGTGCACACTTCCTTTTTCGCTAGTTTTGATGTCGGAGGAGGTTACGAACTCCGGAGGTCACCCTCGAGCGTTTACTTTACCATAAAAAGACGTTTGACAGGGAAAAGAGAAGTAGGTATAGTAAAGAACATCACTGACACACTTTCATGCATAAAAGCGTTTAAGCGGTTAGGTAGAAAATAATGGAACTGAAAGGAGGGGACGTCGATGCAGATGAAAGGAAAAGAGGCTGTATTCGTCGTGCTGATGAGCGGGATTTCCTTGCTCGCACTGATGTTTTTGGCCAAAGCGACGCCACATATGGCGATCTTTGGCACAATGGTATTAATAGGGGGTTACGCGTATTATCGCACGCGTGACTTTAAACGCATCGAGACCGCGATGATCAACGGGATTCGTGAAGCGATTATGCCAATCATGATTTTATTGCTGATCGGGATGCTGATCGGAGTATGGCAAATGTCTGGCACGGTGGCGACGATCCTCTCCATCGGTTTAAATACAATCTCGGCCCAGTGGTTCTTACCGAGCGTGCTTCTCATCACGATGATCGTGTCATCGTTCACGGGCAGTGCCTTCACGACGGTCGGTACCGTCGGGGTCGCCTTGTTCGGGATCGGGATGGCACTCGGGATTTCCCCGGCGCTCGCCGCCGGAGCCATCGTGTCAGGTGCGCTCTTCGGTGACAAGATGAGTCCGCTATCGGATACGACGAACTTCGCACCGGCTGTGGCTGGTGTCAAACTGTTCGACCATATCCGCTTTATGATGGGGACGACCGTTCCCGCGATTGTAATCACACTCATCTTATTCACAGTTCTCGGACGCGGCGGTCAAGCAGCCGACACGACGCAAATCGCGGAAGCACAGACGGCACTCGCCGGACGGTTCAACTTGTCATGGTTGACACTGCTTGCCCCGGTCCTCGTCGCCGTTCTCGCCTTCCGTCGTATGCCGGTATTGCCGACGATGCTCGTCGGGATGTTCGCCGGTGTGTTGACGGCCGGATTCGTCCAAGGTAACTGGAACGTCTCTAACTGGTTCGGTGTCATGCAGGCCGGATTCAAGTCGGGCGTCGAGAACGAGACGATCGCGGCTGTGCTCGATCGCGGTGGCCTCGAATCGATGCTTTGGTCGGTCAGCCTCGTGTTGATTGCCCTCGCTTTCGGCGGACTGCTCCGTGAGCTGGGCGTGTTCCAAGCAATCGTCGATGCGTTACTAGAGCGTCTGAAGTCGCCAGGCAGCTCGGTGCTGTCGGTCGTGCTCAGCTCGATTGGCGTCAACTTGCTCGCCGGCGAGCAGTACTTGTCGATCTTGCTCCCGGGACAAGCGTTCAAACAAGGATTTATCGACCGTGGCATCGACCCGCGCTACTTGTCGCGTGCGCTTGAAGACGGCGGGACGGTCATCAACCCGCTCATTCCTTGGGGTGTGTCCGGTGCCTTCTTCGCCGCGACACTAGGCGTGCCGGTGCTCGAGTACGCACCGTTCGCGTTCTTCCTTTGGCTCAGCCCGATCTTCTCAATCGTGCTCGGTTACGTGAAGTTGGGGAAGCAGCGTGATGCGATCAAGCTCGCATCTTAATCGAATACAGGACAAATAAATCCAGAACCGCAATTGCGGTCCTGGATTTATTTTTTTGAACGAAACATGTTCTCCGGACTATTCGTTACGAATGAACTATCTAACTCCCACAACGAAGCGCCAAACTGCTCCATGAGCGCGCCTGCTCTTTTTTCAATGTGATCCGGAAGAGCGTCTTTTGAAAAATACTGAAGATTTAGACTCTCCCCGTCATTCATTTCCAGTGTTCCGCTTACTCGTTTCGCATGGAACAGGTGGATGACGCCATATGTTTCATCTCCGTTTGGATACTTGAAATAGTAACGTGGACCCGAACAAACACCGATAAGTTCAAATTGGTTTGTAATCAGTCCCGTCTCTTCTTTTAGTTCACGAGTAGCGACGTCTTCTAACGTTTCATTCAATTCCATTGAACCACCTGGAAAGCCCCAATCTAACGTATCGGAACGATGTTGAAACAAAAGTTCTCGCTTCTCATTCATGACCAGGATGGTTGCCCCGACACTAATCAATGGTCTACTACCGACCGTCTTTCGTAATTCCAACAGATACCCCATCTTTACTCGCCTCGCTTTCTAGATACTACAGTTCTACTTCAAGCATAAAAATCCTTCTAGACGGAAGTTTCTTGTCATGGGGGCATCTTTTTTGTGTCGCCAAGCCTCGTTTGAGAAAATAAGGACGAGGAGGGATGACGATGAAACGGCTCGACCCATCATTTTATGAACAACCGACGCTCGAACTGGCCCGGTCGTTGCTCGGGCACTATCTCGTCCATGATCATCTCGACGGACAGATCATTGGCAAGATTGTCGAGACGGAGGCGTATCTCGGAGCGGTCGATCAGGCAGCCCACAGTTTTGGCGGCAGACGGACGAATCGGACCGAGATCATGTTCGGGCAGTCTGGACATGTGTACACGTATCAAATGCACACGCATACGCTCTTGAACGTCGTCAGCGGTCCGATCGGATCACCGGAAGCCGTGTTGATCCGGGCGGTCGAACCCGTCGCCGGGCAGGAGTTGATTGAAATCAATCGTCCTGGCATCAAACGGTTCGACCGGACGAACGGACCTGGTAAACTGACGAAGGCGCTCGGGATCACGATGGACTTATACGGACACTCGCTCCAACATGAACCGCTCTATATTGTCGAAGGGGACGGTGTGAACGAGATTGAGGCCGGCCCGCGCATCGGTATCCCTAACAGTGGTGAGGCGCGTGACTATGCGTACCGCTTCTTTGAGCGGGACAATCCGTACGTCTCGAAATTCCGCTGAATGTTTAACGGTCCGTGACGGGTGGAACAGTCCCTATGTGCGTAAAACAAAAATTAGGGAGTGTTTCCGATATGGCAAAAGTAGCAACGCTAATCACGGATATGTTTGAAGACGTAGAGTTTACAGGTCCACGCGACGCATTGGTGGAAGCGGGGCACGAAGTTGTCACGATCGAAAAGGCAGCCGGCAACACCGTCGAAGGCAAACAAGGCGAGGCGAAAGTCACGATTGACAAAGCGATCGACGATGTGTCACCAGAAGACTTTGACGCTCTGCTCTTACCAGGCGGATTCTCACCTGACTTGTTGCGCGAAGACGAACGTTTCGTCCAGTTCGCGAAAGCGTTCATGGATGCGAAGAAGCCGGTATTCGCTATCTGTCACGGGCCGCAACTGTTGATCACGGCGAAGACGCTCGAAGGCCGCGACGCGACCGGGTACAAGTCGATTAAAGTCGACATGGAGTATGCCGGTGCGAAGTATGCCGACAAAGAAGTCGTCGTCTGCCAAAATCAGCTCGTCACGAGCCGTCAACCGGACGACATTCCGGCGTTTAACCGTGAGATGCTCAACCTATTAAAATAATCTATCGGCCACGGACATGTTCCGTGGCTTTTTTGTGGAATCGGGAATAGGTAAACAAGGAGGAGATCATGATGAGACGAAGAGCACGGTCCCCTAGCTAAGTCCGTCGAAACGTAGGGTTGCTTGGTGCGATGCGCTGGTTTGAGGCGTTGATTCCGGCCTATACGATTGAACGTCTGTTCTGGGAGTCGCGCGGCATCACGATTCAAGAAGTGGTCTACACGGAAATCGTCTATGCCGTCATCGTCGTGTTCCTTGAAGTGCCGACCGGCGTCTTAGCCGACCGCTGGGAACGACGACGTCTGCTGCAAATCGGCATTGCGCTCGAATGGCTATCGTTTATTGTGTTGTTGCTGTCGTTTTCGTTGATTGGGTTTGTCTTGGCGATTAGTTTGTCCGCCATCGGGGCGGTGCTGCGCAGCGGGTCCGAGAACGCTTTGTTGTATGAAACGCTCGAGCAAGACGGAGATACGGATGCGTTTGAGCGATTGCTAGGTCGCCTGAATGCCATCGGGCTCGTCGCGGCCGTCATCGCCGCCTTTAGCGGAAGTTTGCTCGCGACCAAGTTTCCGTTTGAGTTCAACTACATGCTATCGCTTGTGAGCCTGTTCATCGCGACGATGTGCAGTCTATTGCTCGTCGAACCGAGACGGGTGGTCCACGAAGAAGGGGTGACATGGCGGCAGTTAAAGGCTGGTTTCCGCTTCATTTGGAACGACAAGTCACTGCTCATGCTGACCGGGTCGTTCGTGTTGGTCGTTAGTGCATTCAATTTCGTGGATGAGTTTTGGCAGCTGTACGCGCGTGACGTCAATGTCCCAATCTACTGGTTCGGGGCGGTCTCAACCGTACTGTTGCTCATTCAAATTCCCGGTCAACTGCTTGCCCCGGTGTTATTGAAAGTTGCCCCGGTCGCTCGCTGGCAACAACTCATCGCTTGGGGTATCGGGATCGGGTTTATACTGCTCGGAACGTTCCCAAATCAGTTCGGACTGCTCTGGATGGCACTGATGGCGCTACTCGTCGGGGCGGTCGAACCGCTCTACTTCGGGGTGCTCCATCGCGCTCTTCCGTCCATGATTCGAGCCACGACCGAGTCAACGGTATCGATGCTTTTGCATGCCGGGATTGTCGGACTCGGCATATTGTTCATCGGTGGTGCTGGGATGTCGTTATTTACTGCTTTCTTTGTCATCGGTTTGTTCGTGTGCGCGTGTCAAGCTGCCCTGAGTTCGGGGTGGATCTCAAGAAGCGGTTAGGATTGCACATTAGCCAGCTTCTTTTTTAGGCGTGAGGGGAAAGGGGGGCATGACGCCCTCTTTTTTTTACGTCTCAAGACCGAGAGAGAACGTCGTCCCGTCCGTGTATGATAAAAAGCAATACTGGATTAGGGGACGATGCAATGGAATGGTATGAATTATTCATCGGTTTTTTATTAGGCGTCGTCGAAGGATTGACGGAGTTCGCACCTGTCTCTTCGACCGGACACATGATCTTGGTCGATGATATTTGGCTCAACTCAAGTCGTTTTCTAGGCCAAGAAGTAGCTAACACGTTCAAGATCGTGATTCAGCTCGGTTCGATCTTAGCGGTCATCGTCGTTTTCAGGAGTCGGTTCAAAGAGTTATTGAATCCGAAGGAGTTGCTCGCGATTCGACACGAAGGGCCGACGAAAAAGTTGAACCTGCTACATATCTTTATCGGTCTGCTCCCGGCGGCCGTGCTCGGACTCATGTTTGAGGACTACATCGACACGCATCTGTTTTCGATTAAGACGGTATTGATCGGACTCGTCATCGGTGCGTTCTTTATGATTGCCGCCGACTTGTCCGGCGTGAAACGACAGACGACCACGACACTTGACGACATCACATACAAACAAGCGCTTGGAGTCGGCTTGATTCAATGTTTCTCGCTTTGGCCAGGCTTTTCACGTTCGGGCTCGACCATTTCGGGCGGAGTGTTGCTCGGGATGAGTCACCGGTCTGCGGCCGACTTCACATTCATCATGGCCGTCCCGATCATGTTCGGGGCGAGCGCGCTCTCGCTTTACAGCAAGTGGAGCTATTTCACGGTCGACACGCTCCCAGTTTTCCTAATCGGATTCGTCAGTGCCTTCTTGTTCGCGTTGCTGTCCATCAAATTCTTTTTGAAGTTGATCAACAAAGTCAAACTAACGCCGTTCGCGATTTACCGGCTCGTCTTGGCGGCAGTCATTTACGTCTTATACTTTTAACGAAAAAAACGCGTGTTCGCACACGCGTTATTGAAACTTATTACTCATTCAGTTCGTAAAACCAAGTAGAGGTGAGAACATGGGACATATCGTCGTCGTGCTAGGAACGTTGATCGGGTTAGGGACTATAGGTTTGTTGCTGTATATGACGCGTTACGCGTTTGAATCATGAGAACGGATAATGATAGAAGCGCTCACGTTGGAGTAACTCCATGACGTGGGCGTTTTCTGCGTTGTCGATTGCACGGAGCAACCCTTCCGTCTGTGAACGGTGGGCGAGTAACGCTTCACGTTTGGCGGCACTCTCCTGACCGACTTCGATGAGGACGTGAGGTTTGCCGAGCTCATATTCCGTCCGGTGATCGAAAGCGACACCTAAAAATTCGGGACGCTTCGCTTCATCCATCTCTTGGAGCGCCCGGACGACCGCTCGTGCTGTCGCCTCATGGTCGGGATGGACGGCATAGCCTGGATAAAATGAGATGACGCGGGTCGGTTTCACTTCGGCGATCAACTTGCTGAAGCGATTCGTCAGTTCGGTCTCGTCTTCGAATTCGACGGTCTTGTCGCGCAGTCCCCACATCCGGAGGTCGTCGATGCCCATGACGGCACAGGCGTCCTCGAGCTCGCGTTTACGGATTCTTGGCAGTTCTTCACGCGTCGTGAAGATTGGCGAGCCCATATTACGGCCCATCTCACCAAGTGTCAGACAGACGTATGTGACGGGGAATCCGTTCTTCTGATGTTGAATGATCGTTCCGGCCGAGCTGAACGCCTCATCGTCCGGGTGTGGGAAAATAACAAGTAACGGTCCGTTCATTGGCTGTCCACCTCCGATGCTCCTTGCGGGAGCGGTTTGACGTCTAGATGCAGCGCGCAGGCGAGGCGTCCGAGACGGTCGTGCCCGGCGAGCAGCAACTGTTCACCGTGTTGTTCAAAGTCGGTCAATCCTTCGACGTAGAGCCAGCCGTGATCGAGCTTTAGTCCGACTCGATACGGTCCGTCTCCTTTGATTTGACCGATACTGTACTCGATCACGACGTTACGGATAAACATCCCGGCGTTATGGAAATCCGGGTCGTTATGTGTGGCGTAAGCGCCGTTCGTCGTCTCGACGTGAGCGTATAAAGGCGTCGACACGTGTGCGTTTAAATACGTTTGAATCGTTTCAGGTTGAATCGGTTTCACGCTAGTCTCCTCCAATGGCAATAATGACCCAGGACGTTCGCCCCGGGCCACCTTGTTTATGATTGTGTTGCTAGTTTTTGACGATAACCGGTATGGTTCGTCGGCCCAACGTATTGGTTGAGGCGGAACGAGTGACGGACCGCTTCTGTAATGAACTCTTTCCCGATGCGAATCGACTCGTCGACGGAATGTCCATTCGCGAGTGATGCGGCGATGGCTGAAGAGAATGTGCAACCGCCACCGTGCGTGAAAGCAGGTTCGATCTTTTCGCTTTCGAGCAGACGGTACTCGTTACCGTCATAGAGGACGTCAAACGCCGTGTCGAACCCAAGTTTTCCACCGACTTTAACGATGACGATTTCAGCACCGAGCTCATGGATCAAGCGTGCGGCTTCTTTGATTTCTTCCATCGTCGACGGTGTCTTGTCGAGGCCAGCGAGCATACGCGCTTCGAACAAGTTCGGCGTGATGATTTTAGCGACAGGGACGAGATATTTGCGCATCGCGACGGCGACGTCTGGGTTGAGGATCTCGTCGGCTCCCTTACAAGCCATGACCGGGTCGACGACTGCGTTTTGAATGCCGTACTCTTTAATTTTACGAGCCGCGAGCTCGATGATTTCTGGAGTCGGGAGCATCCCTGTCTTGACGGCATCGACGCCGATTCCGGCGAGGACGGTGTCAATCTGCTTCTCGATCAACGTCGTATCGATTGGGAAGACTTCATGGTGCCAAGCGTTATGTGGGTTTTGGGCTACGATGACCGTGAGTGCGGTCATGCCATACACACCTAGCTCTTCCATCGTCTTCAAGTCAGCTTGAATGCCTGCACCGCCACTCGTATCTGAACCAGCGATTGTTAAGGCTTTTTTCATCGTCATAGTCGTTCAATCCCCTTTGTCTGTTTGGATAGTTTCACTATAACGACTTTTAGGCGTTACGACAAATCCCATGACCGCGGAAAGGTAGAATCGAAGTTTTGAAAAAGGTGGCAGGAATTCAATCATATTTGGGGAATAGTAATGAATAGGGTGTAGACCACTTTTAATTTGCTAGGAGGAAAACCGCATGTTAGTGCATAGCTTATGCATTCCAAAAAAAGACGTCATCACAATCAGTGAAAAGGCGACGTTACGTGAAGCGCTCGATACGCTTGAAAAGACAGGATACCGCTGTGTCCCTGTCCTCGATGAGACAGGAACATTTTTCCGCGGTAATATTTATAAGATGCATATTTATCGTCACGGAATGAGTGGCGCGAGCCTTGACGACAACGTCATGGAACTCATTAAAAATACGCAGAAATACGTCCACGAGTCGGACGGATTCTTCAAAGTCTTCTTCTCGATCAAAGAGTTACCGTATATCGCGGTCTTAAAAGACGAGAGCAATGAATTTTACGGTATTTTGCCACACGGGAAGATGCTCGGCATGCTCGAAGAGGCGTGGAGCCGTGATACAGGCAGCTACGTCGTCACGATTGCACTCAGCGAGCAGATAGGTGCGCTCGAGAAAATCACGAAAGTCGTCAGCAAATACTCGTCAATCGCGAGTTTGATGACGCTCGACGCGAAGAGCAAAGTGCTTCGCCGTGTTTTGATCACGTTGCCACCTGACTGTGATGAGCCGAAGAAAGACAAGATCGTCGCGAAGCTCGAGCAAAAAGGGTTCCGCGTCGTCGAAGTCGAAAACTTGAACAACTGACGAAAGACCTTCCTCGCTTGAGGAAGGTCTTTGTCATGTCAGTCGCTTTTCCATGCGGATATCGGGCCAAAATTGTTCGTTCCAGTACGTGAACGCATCGATGCGCGCAATTTCTACATAGCCGAGCTTCTTATAGAGATGGTGTGCCGCCTCGTTGAACCCGAACACGCCGAGCTCGATGCGCGGCGTGCCTTGGTGACGAAGCCGTTCCTCCAAAAGTCGGAGCGCCTCGCTACCCGCACCCTTGCCGCGTCCCGCCGCTTCCCCGATGACGAGTCCGAGCCAGGCACTCCCTGGTTCTTGAACGTATAGATGGTTCGCGTCATACATCACGTTTACCTCGCCGACGAGCCTGTCGTCAGCGTAAATGAGAAAGATATCGTGTGTCTGAAGTCGATCCGTCAAGTCGGCGACGGTCATCCGTTGCTCGGCCGCGAGTTCTTCTTCCGAGCGAGCAGGGCGGATCAAATGAACGATTTCGGGATCGTTGTTCCACCGGTTGAATGTCTTGACGATGTCGTCTGACGCTTCGAGCAGCGGAACGAGTGTGATGTTCATCGAACGATCTCTCCTTTCTCGAACGAGCCTTCTGTCCCGAGGCGAGAGATTAGACTGGTTTCAGCACTTGGAGATGGCTTGGGAGCACTTCAAACGTGAGCGGGAGTTTCCCGCCCGTGTCCCCGTCGGCGTTGACCGGAAGCGAATCAGGCGAATCGATATACACCCGCTTCGTCTGGAACGCGGTCACACTGTCTGTTTCTTTAAGCTTACCGGTAAATAAGGCCGGAGCGAGCTGGAAGGCGTCTGTGAAACCGAGATTCTCAAACAAGTAGACGTGAAGCAGGCCATCGTTCAACTTCGCATCAGGCTCGAAGTTTTCAAAGCCGCCGACCGAGTTTGTTAGCGCGATGACGGCGAGAAAAGCGTCCCCATCGAACGTGTGCTCTTCGGCCTGAACTGATAACGAGTAAGGACTGTGTTCCCGGAACGCTTTGATGCCTTCGATCAAGTAGGCGAACGGGCCCCATTTCGTCTTCTCTTCGACGCTGACTTCATCGACCGCCTCAGCGATGAGGCCGATGGCGATGACGTTCATGAAGTAGCCATGTTCATACTTCCCAATGTCCATCGGTGACGGTTTTGCCGTTCGCAGCGCTTCAATCGCTTCTTTCGGGTCGCTCGGTACGCCGAGAGCCCGTGCCAAATCGTTCACCGTTCCGAGTGGGATGATTCCGAAGTCGGGACGATGATCGGCTTCGGCGAGACCGGCCACCGTCTCGTTCAACGTGCCGTCGCCGCCCATGGCGATGACGGCTTTATATTGTTTCGACGCCGCTTCTCGTGCAAAGTGTGTGGCGTCGTCGGCTTTTTCAGTAAAACGGACGTCGACGTTTCCGTAACGTTCGCGCAGCACTTCTTCAGCGAACGCCGCATGCTCTTTCCCTAATTCTTTCCCAGATGATGGGTTGACGATCAACATAACTGTATCCATTCAAGACATTCCCCTTTATCAGTCAGATATTGTCCTATATTCCCGTCCACGCTCAAACCTAGTCATCAAAAAAACAACGCGCGTGCGTTGTTTAGTAATGGCGGAACGCCGACATATCGAGATGGCTCGCATCGGATTCGTCGACGGCGAGCTCGATTTTCAAATATTCGTGGAAAGGCGAATCATACGCTCCCATGCAGGCGACCGGTTCATGGCCGGGTACGGGCGATTTTCGTTTCGTCTTGACGAACAGGTAGTCTTCGCGCGACAACGTCAACAAGAAACGCTCGACTGCGTGCGGTTCGCGCGTGACGTTCGGCCATGGCAAGTGGTTGAACAGTAAAAAGACCGCGCCTTCTTTTTCAAGTGCATAGTCAGGGGCGATGCCTTCCCGGTTCAACAACTCGATGACCGAACTCAAATAGCCTGCTTTAATCGTCAATGAAATCTCATAATACTCACGCATACCGTCCACCCTTTCTAAAAATCACAATAGTTCTATTCTAAACGTTTCAAGGAGACGCGACAACGGAGAAGTTTCTTGACGAAGTGTTTTTAGCGACGTATACTGCTCATGTCCTGCTATACTAAAGGTAAATGATGAACGAATTGAGGTGAAACCGACATGATTGAATCACTCGAATTGAAGGCATGGGTCGTCTTAGCAAGAGCGATGGACGCAATCAGTGATCGTGTCAAAGACGATCTTAGACGCCACCAATTGAATTCAACAGAGTTCGGTGTTCTATCCGTATTGTATAAACGAGGAGATACGCCGCTGCAACAAATCGGTGATCAAATTTTGATCACAAGTGGCAGCGTCACGTATGTGATTGACAAGCTTGAGAAGCGAGGGCTCATCGAGCGCGTCGCCTGCCCGTCAGACCGTCGTGTCACGTATGCATCGTTGACAGGCGAAGGCAAGCAATTGATGGACGTCGTCTATCCTGAGCATATTGAAATCTTCAAAGATATTTATGGACCGCTCAGCGAACAAGAGACCGAGACATTGATTGATTTATTGAAACGCGTCGGCTACAACGCGGCAGGCAAATAACGCCTGCCTGTTTTTTTTTGTCAATTATCTTGAAGTTGAAATAATTGACGGTGAGATATACAGATGATATAGTTCTAACTGTTGTTATCAAAATAGAGATTACCAGTGGAGGAACCCATTATGAAAAAAGTATTATACGTATCAGCTAACCCAAAACCGACAGAGTTGTCATACAGCAAACAAGTCGCAGAAGCGTTCATGACGAAGCTTCAAAAAGAAAACGCATCGCTTGAAGTCGAAGCAATCGAGCTTTACGATGTCGACGTCCAAGAAATCGATGGCGACGTGTTAAGCGCTTGGGGAAAATTCGCGTCTGGTGAAGCACTCACAGACGTCGAAGCTTCAAAAGTCGCGACGATGAACGGTATGCTTGAGAAGTTCATGGAAGCAGACCTTTACGTGTTCGCGACGCCGATGTGGAACTTCTTCTTCCCAGCACGCATGAAGATGTTCCTCGACAGCGTCCTCTCAGCTGGCAAGACGTTCCGTTACACAGAGCAAGGGCCAGTCGGTCTCCTTGAGAACAAACAAGCGATTCACATTCAAGGGACAGGCGGCATCTACACAGGAACAGACCTCAACTTTGCAGACGCGTACCTCCGTCAAGCGCTTGCGTTCGTCGGCGTGAACGAAGTAACGACACTTGCGGTTGAAGGAATGAACCAGTTCCCAGACAAGATCGAAGACATCGTTGCTGACGCTACAGCGAAAGCAGAAGCACTTGCGAAAGAAGTAGCAGGCACAGTCACAGTATAATCATCGGACGAGTCCACTGGGCTCGTCTTTTTGTGTGCCGTCGATTCGGGTATGATAAGACGGAAAGGGGCGAATCAAATGGGAGAACAGTTATCAGACCGCTTGCTCGGCGATTGGAGCGATATCATTGCCGACGAGATGGAGCAGTCGTACTTCGTTGACTTGAAAGCGTTCGTCGATGAGGCGTATGCGACGACGACCGTCTATCCGCAGCGGGAAGACATTTGGAACGCGTTCGTCTACACGAAGTTTAAAGACGTCAAATGCGTCATCCTCGGCCAAGACCCGTATCACGGTCCGAATCAGGCGCACGGACTAAGCTTCTCGGTCCAAGACGGTGTCCGTTTTCCGCCATCGCTGCGCAACATCTTTCAAGAGTTGCATGAAGACTTGGGTTGTAGCGTGCCGAAGAGCGGGAATTTAGAGAACTGGGCCCGCCAAGGCGTATTGTTGCTCAACACGGCGCTCACGGTCGAAGCGAGTAAAGCTGGCTCTCACCGGGGTAAAGGCTGGGAGCAGTTCACGGACTCGATCATCGAGCAACTCGGGAAGCGCGAACAACCGATCGTGTTTATTCTTTGGGGAAACGATGCCAAAAAGAAACAAAAGCTGATCGGGCCGCAGCACGCGATCTTGACATCGGTCCACCCGAGTCCGCTGTCGGCACACCGCGGCTTCTTCGGATCCCGTCCGTTCTCGCAAGTGAACGATTTGCTGAAACAGTGGGGACAACCTGAAATTGATTGGTGTTTGTGACAGTTCGCAGTTGCGGACTGTTTTTTGTTGACGTCGACAAAACGATTTGGTAAAGTTACAACCAACAAGATACTTTAACGCTTAAAAGCAAGTTCGCGTAGAAGCATAACTGCATAACAGTAACAAAAGCGATGATCAAACCGAAGTAGAGACATCTTCCCTGGCCCAGAGAGCGTGTGGTGCTGCGAACACGCCCAAAAGATGAATCGAATTACAGTTTGTGAGCTCTCGCATGTGAGCGGTCCCCCGTTATCGGATTAGAGTGACTAGATGACGTCTAGTAATCAGGGTGGTACCGCGGCTAAGTCGTCCCTATCGAGTGAATCGATAGGGACTTTTTGACGTCCAGTAGACAAAAGGAGGAAATATCATGCTCACACAATCAATCCCACGCCACTTGGCGCCTCATATCTCGCCCCAGTTTTACAACGAGTACACACCGACCGATCACGCGGTCTGGCGCTTCGTATTACGGCTCAATTTGCATACGCTCGAAGGCAAGGCCCATCCGTTCTACATCGAAGGGTTGAAAAAGACAGGCATGGGACCGGAACGTTTGCCGGACGTCGAAAAAATGACCG
Organism: Exiguobacterium sp. SH0S7; assembly: GCF_004337195.1. NCBI lineage: Bacteria > Bacillati > Bacillota > Bacilli > Caryophanales > Exiguobacterium > Exiguobacterium sp. SH0S7. The sequence goes on along the minus strand of NZ_SJVA01000014.1, from coordinate 10,861 downwards.
CCGAGATGCGAGCGGCCGGTTGGTCGACGGTCGCGGTCGACGGATTGATTCCTGGCGTCGCGTTCTTTGACTTCCAAGGGAACGGGATGTTACCGGTCGCGACCGACATCCGGAAAGTCGAGAACATCTTGTACAGCCCGGCACCTGACATTATCCATGAGGCGGCCGGTCACGCGCCGATGCTGATGGACCCTGAGTTTTCTAAAATCGTGAAACGGTTCGGTCAACTTGGTGCGAAAGCGTTCATGAACCGTGAGGAACACGCCTCGTTCGCGGCACTCAAACGACTGACAATCGTGAAAGAGAATGCCAACTCGACGGAAGCGGATGTCAAAGCCGCCTTAGAAGCGCTGCATGAAGCGAAAGCGCAAGTGACGGGCTTCTCCGAAGCGCAACAAGTGGCGCGTATCTTTTGGTGGACGGTCGAGTTCGGACTGATCGGCGACATCGAACGCCCGCTCATTTACGGGGCCGGACTGTTGTCTTCGGTCGGCGAGAGCCGTCACTGCCTGACCGACGCCGTCACGAAACATCCGTTCAATCTCGAGCATGCGCTAGAGACGAAACAGGACGTGACGAATATGCAAAGTGAACTGTTCGTCATCCCTGACTTCGAGGCGTTGACGGATGCGCTCGATGAACTCGAATCACGGATGGCCGTCCACAAGGGCGGGATCGCATCGCTTGAGAAGGCGCTCGCTTCAGGAAGTCAATCGACGATCCGGCTCGAAGATGGGACCGACCGTGTCGGAACGGTTCGACACGTGACGAACACAGGCGGAGTTGCTCTCGTTCAATGGGGAGACTGCGTGAAAGTTGACCACGGCCAGCTTCGTAATTTGAACAATCACGGACTACTCGTTTTAGATGGACCCATCCAAGAAGCGCTCGCGGAAGCGAACGTTCGCCTCGATGGCCGCATCGTTAGCGAGACGGCAGACGAGATCACGCTAGAAGACGTGAGCGTGCACATCGACGGCAAACAAATCGAGCTCGCGACGCTTGAAGTGAGACACGATTCGCTACCGTCGATCTTCCCGGGCACGGACGTCGAAGAGCTCGTCGTCCTAGAGAAACCGGTTCAAATCGAACGGGACGCCCGGACGTGGACGGAAGACGACCCGCTCTTCAATCGCATCCGGCTCATGCGTGAACAAGGGGAGTCGATCGACGCTCTCGTCCCGATGGTCCTCTCTAAGCATGCAGACGCCTGGTTGGCTCAGATTGAATGTTTGGAACTCGTTCAGTCAGACGAGCTTCGTCAAGCACTCATCGACCGGCTACAAGCGTTACGGAAAACTTCAGACTCTCGCAACGAGCTGATTGGCCGCGCAATGGATTTGCTCAAATGACGCAAACAACCCCGACTTTGAAAAAAGTCGGGGTTGTTTTTATTTGGTCGTTTCGCGCAAGAACGTGATCAAGCGACGATACGTTGAACTGGCTGCTGGTTGATTCATCTCGAAGTGATAGCTGTTTCCGAGTTCGTATTCATCTCGATTATAGAAGACGCTCGTCACGTCAGTCCGTCCGGAGAGAATCGTCGCGAACTCTTTCGCTTGTGTCTCGAACGACCCCGTGTTCCCGTCGGTGATGAACGTCGGGACGAACGTGGCCGGGATGTTGACGAGAGGAGACGCTTCGTTGACGATGGGGAGGTTCTCCCAATTGTACGTCCCGAAGTAGGCCCAACCGATCCGCTTGAACAAGAAACGGTTGACGGCTTTCGAAGACTCGAGAATCGTCCGTTTCAAATCGTACGGGCCAGACAAGAGGACAGCGCCGAGGATCGAGTCTTGCGGGACGACTTGATTCACTTCGGCTGACGGTGCATAGCCATCGTTCAGTTGAATCCCGATGAATTGGGCGACGAGCTGCGCTCCGTTCGAGTCTCCGGCGAAGAAGACGCGGTCGAGATCGAGTCGGAAGCGATCGTTGTTGTCGGTGATATACGTGTACGCCTCTTCGATTTGCTGGAGCGGCACCGGATACGTGACGTCCGGGGCGAGGGCGTAGTTGATGCTGACGACGTTGTAGCCGTTGCTTGCGATCGACGTCGCATACTTGAACACATCGGCCTTATCACCGCCAACGAACGAGCCACCGTGCACCCAAAAGATCGTCGGGACGACATGCTTATCACCTTCATAGCGAATCAAATCGAACGTTCCGTTCTCGTAGGCAGAATAGTAATCGATGTCTTTACGGACCGACGTCTTTTGAACGACTTCGTCGAATCCTTTGATCGCGACTTCCTTGCCTCCAGTAAATGAAGTTTTGACGAGACGGGACGCAGGCTTCGGTGACAAGAAGACGTAGGCGGCACTGGCGACGGCAGTTCCGACTAGTCCGAGTCCAGCTCGTTTCAATCCTTTATTCATCGTAATCCCTCCTTGGTTCAAACGGTTATTGCTTAACGATTCGTAACGACACTGCTCATGTACGTCTCGATGACGTGGGCGATCCCATCTTCATTGTTTGACTTCGTGATGAAGTCGGCTTTCCCTTTGACCGTGGCGTTGGCGTTACCCATGGCGACACCGAGTCCGGCCCATTCGATCATCGTCAAGTCGTTGTTGCCGTCTCCGCAAGCGATGACGTGTGCTTGGTCGATTCCGACGTGGTCAGCCAAAAAGGCGAGGCTCGTCCCTTTCGTCACACCGGCTTCCGTGAACTCGAGGAAAAACGGTTTCGAACGAGCGACGGCGAGCTTGCCTTCGAGCTCGAGTTGCAGCTTCGTCTCGATTGGAGCGAGCGTATCGCCGTCGCCGAGCATAAGGCATTTGACGACAGGGGTCGTGACGGTTTCTTTGAAATCGTTGACGTGGATGACCGGCATGCCCGTCAATTCGCCTTCGAGATCGGTATACGGGTTCGGCTGATCGGTTACGATTTCGTTACCGATGTACGTATGAATCGCGATTTCCTCCCGGACACTGATATCATGGAGGTGGGCGACTGTGTCTGGCATTAACGTGCTTGAGAAGATTTCTTCATTTGTTTCACAATTGATGATTGAAGCACCGTTGAATGACAAGATGTAACTACCATATTTGGCGAGCTCGAGTTCACGAGCTGCTTCCCACATGGCGTATGTCGGACGTCCGCTTGCTAAAACGACTTTGTGGCCGCGTTCTTGGACGTCAAGCAACGCCGCTTTCGTGACAGGGGAAATCGTGTGGTCGCTCGTGAGGAGCGTATCGTCCATATCTAAAACAATCATGTTATAACTCATAGTGGTAAGGAGTCCTCCTTCAGAATCTAATGACTCCATCCTAATACGATTTGAGGTCAATTGACAACCTTGTCGCAAAAACGTAACTATAATGTAGAGTAGTGAACTCCAGAAGAGGTGGAAATATGAATCGGATATTAGTAGCCGAAGATGAGCATGCGATTCGCAGCTTTATCATCGTAAATTTAAAACGAGCCGGATTTGATGTCTTTGAAGCGACGAACGGCCGTGAAGCGGTCACCGCGTTCGATCGTGAACCGTTTGATATCGTCTTGCTAGACGTCATGATGCCTGAGATGGACGGTTTTGAAGCGTGCGCCGCGATTCGTGACTTAGACGAGAACGTCGGGATCATCATGTTGACGGCACGCACGCTTGAAGAAGATAAAATCGAAGGTCTCGGAAAAGGGGCGGACGACTATATCGCCAAGCCGTTCAGCCCGGGCGAGCTCGTCGCGCGCATTCATGCGCTCCTGCGACGCGTCGAAAAAGTGAAGCGCAAAGAGAAGAAACGTCTCAAGTCAGGACCGTTCGCCATCGACTTGGCGGCGAAACAAGTGACGAAATACGGACAATCGATCGATTTGACGCCGACCGAATACGACTTAATCTGTCATCTCGTCCAAAACGAAGAAGTCGTCTTATCCCGCGACGCACTTCTTGACGCGGTTTGGGGCATCAACTACTTCGGGGATCGGAAGACGGTGGACGTCAACATTCGCCGCTTACGGCAAAAGATTGAAGACGACCCGAGCCATCCGGCCTATATCGAGACGCTATGGGGGCATGGCTATAAGTGGCGGAGACATGACGGATGAGACAACAGCTCGTCATCCGCATGATGATTGTCGTGACACTCGTGCTCTTACTGCTCGTAAGCGTCCTGTCATACGGTACGTACCGTTATTACTACGAGTATGAGTCCGATGCGTTGGTCAGCCATGCGACAACAAGCGCTTATTTGTATCCACAGGCGCAAGTCGGATTTGAGACACCGAGCGCGTTCTCGGTCCTCGTCCGGACGTTCGGGTATCCGGGTACCGATTTGACGATGGTCGACCGCTCTGGCGCGATTATAAAAACGACCGGGCAGCGAGCACAACAAGCGTCGTATACACCTGAGCAGCTTGATCGTCTCGCTAGAGGAGAGTCGGTCGTCCAAGACTATGACGTGAACGAAGAACACTTTCTGTCGGTGACGAGCCCAATCATGACCGAGGGAACGGGTGAGTTCGCCATCAGTTTCACGCGTCCACTCGCAGACTTAGACGCACTCATCCGCGAGATTTGGATGGCGATCCTCATAATCGGTGTGTTAATTTGGCTCGTGGCGCTATACGCGGTCATCCGAATCGCGGACCGCTTCGTCCGTCCGATCCGCGAGATTATTGAGACGGCTGACGAGATGGCGCAAGGTGATTTCGACGTCGAGGTATATTCGAACGAGAAGCACGAGCTCGGCGCGCTTGCCCGGACGCTGACTTACTTAGGCGCTAAAGTGCAACAGCACCAATCGACGCGCAACGAATTCTTGTCGAACGTCTCCCATGAGCTCAGGACGCCGCTCACTTCAATCAAAGGCTGGACTGAGACGATCCGAGGCGGGGACGAGCAACTGTCAGACGAGACAGAGCTCGGTCTGAGTATCATTCATTCGGAGACCGAGCGAATGATCGGTCTAGTCGAGCAATTGCTCGACTACACAAAAATCGAGGAGAGTCGTCTCGTGCTCTATCGTCAAGAGCTCGATCTCGTCTCCCTGTTACGCAAAGTAACGATTCAACTGAAACAATCGCTTGAAGATAAGCAGATTACGTTGATCGAGCGCTACCCGGCCAAGTCGGTCGGTCTATTCGATGAGAACCGGCTCAAGCAAGTGTTCTTAAACTTACTTGAAAACGCGATCCGGTTCTCACCAGTTGGCGGGACGCTCACGGTTCGCTTCGTTCAGTCGGAACGGGTCGCCTTCATCTCGATTATCGATCAAGGACCTGGCATCTCGAAAGAACACTTGCAGCGCATCACGGAAATGTTCTATCAAGCGCAAGTGACGAAAGGCAGCAGCGGTCTCGGCCTTGCGATCGCTAAGGAGTTGATCGAGGCGCATGAAGGGAAACTTGTCATTGAAAGTGAAGTCAGAAAAGGGACGACTGTGACAGTTTTGTTACCGCTCGATCCGAGCGAACTGCAATAAAAGGGTTAAACCTTCCGAATTCAGGATACATACAATTGTATGTAGAATGAGGGAGGTTTTTTGTCGTGGCCGAAAAAACATTGAAACCGTTGAAAGGAAGTCCGAATGCCGTATCGACACAAACGTCGATCAAAGCGCTACACATGGACCCGCTTCCGTATGGAAAAGACCGCAATCAAACGGTCGAAACCATCAAAATGGTGATGGGGCAGCTACCTCGGACGGAGCTTGCCGAGGAGACGACGGACACGCTCCATTACGTCGTCACTTCGAAACTGATGCGTTTTAAAGATGATGTGGAATTTTTATTTGACGATGAAGCGAGACAAGTAGAATTTCGTTCTGCTTCACGACTTGGTCATTCCGACTTCGGTGTGAACCGGAAACGGATGGACGACGTAAGCAAACGATATCGGAGGTTGATGGGATGAAGGATTATCAGCTGATTGTAATCGGGGGAGGCGCGGCCGGGATGACGGTCGCAGCCGGTGCCGCGAATTTAGGTGCGAAAGTCGCACTAATTGAGAAGAAAAAACATCTGGGCGGCGATTGTCTCCACGTCGGCTGTATCCCGTCGAAGGCGCTCATCGCAGCCTCGAAAGATGCGAGTTCGCTGATGCAGGCCGCACGTGTGCTCGGAGCCGAGTTTGACGGGCGCGATCATTATAAGACGACGAAGGCACGAGTCGACAAAGCGCGGGCAATCATTCAAGAACACGATGGGACGGAGCGGTTCGAAAAGATCGGGGTCGATGTGTACATCGGGGAAGCGTCGTTCCAAAGCCCGTACGAACTGAAAGTCGGTGACGATTTACTGATCGGTAAAAAGTTCGTCATCGCGACCGGGTCGAAACCGACCGTCCCGCCAATCGATGGATTGGACAACGTTTCCTACTTAACGAATGAAAACGTCTTTGAAGAAGAGACGCTCCCAGAGAGCATCATCGTCATCGGGGCCGGCACGGTCGGACTTGAGCTGGCACAGTCGTTCGCAAGGCTCGGCAGCCAAGTGACCGTGCTCGAGGCGCAAGACGCGTTCTTGCCGAAAGAAGACGGGTCTGTCAGTGCGTTGCTCCGCTCACAGCTCGAGATGGCGCTGCATCTAGAAATCGGTGTCAAGGTCAAACAGATTGCTGAAGTGGCAGGACGCATCAAAGTCACAGCCGAAGTTGATGGGGAAACTGTCGAGTATGAGGCAGAAAAACTGCTCATGGCGACAGGACGTGCTCCACGCATCGAAGAACTTCGCCTTGATCGGGCGAAAGTCGACGTGAAAGACGGATATGTCGATGTGACGTCGACGTATCGGACGTCACAGTCCCACATCTTCGCCATCGGAGATACGATCAAGACGTTACCGTTCACACACGCGGCCGGCGAAGAAGGAAAGGCGGTCGTCGCCAACGCCTTGTTCGGGCTATGGAACAAGGTCGATTACAGCAAGATGCCTTGGATCACGTTCACCGACCCGGAAGTGTTCCATGTCGGATTGACCGAGGCCGAGGCGCGTGAGCGTCACGGGGATGACATCGAAATCTTTGAGGCGAAGCTGTCTGAAGTCGATCGGTTCGTCGCCGATCGCCAAGAGACAGGCTTCGTCAAAATCATCACCCGGAAGAACGGCAAGATTCTCGGAGGACACGCGGTCGGGATGACGGCTGGCGATTGGATGCAGATTGTCGTCTATGCGATGCAACGTGGCGATAAGATCGGCAAGTTGTCACGCATGATCTATCCGTATCCTTCGCGGAGCGAGGCCGTTAAGAAAGCGGCCGATCTATACTGGCGGAAGCGGCTCTTCGAGAGCCCGCTCACCGAGCTCGCCCGAAAATATTTTGAATGGACACGTTAACAAAAAGCCCACTCTGTCGCAGAGTGGGCTTTTCGTCATGGTAAGACGAGCGTTTCGATCATTTTTGGTGAACCTTCTGATAAGTCGACGAGCGGCTTGATCAATACTTCGACACGGCGATTTTTAGAACGGCCGGCGTCCGTTTCGTTCGTCGCAATCGGCTTATATTCCCCGTAGCTTGCGAGCGTGAACTGATTCGGATTGAGCAACTCATTTGTCAACAGACCTCGCATGAACGCAGTCGCTCGGGCTGAACTAAGTTCCCAGTTCGACGGGAAACGAGCCGTATTGATCGGCACGTTATCGGTATGACCGGACACAACGATTTCTCGATTTCCGGCTTGTTCGAGAATGCCGCTAATCGACTGGGCGACCGTGCGGGCGTCAGCGTCGAGTGTCGCTTCCCCCATGCTGAACAAAGCCCGGTCTTGGATCGTCAGGACGAGCCCGCTTGAGTTGATGGTCGCTTCAATTTCGTCTTCTAATCCATTTTTCTTAATGTACTGATTCACTTCTTCTTTTAACTCGTCGAGTTTGGCCAGCTCATACGTCCGCGGATTAGCGGTCGTATCTGTCTTGTCCGTTCGGCTAATGTCACTGTTTGACGCCGTTGAGGCTTGGAAGACACTCGTGCCGCCTGAGAACACCTGATTGAACGATTGAGACATCTTCTCAAGCTTCGTCTGGTCGACGTTACTTGAGGCGAACAACACGATAAACAAAGCGAGAAGTAACGTCAGCAGGTCAGCGTAAGGGATGAGCCAGCCTTCCGGGATGTGTTCTTCATGGTCATGCTTCTTTTTGCGCTTCATAGTTCGCTCGCTCCTTTGGAGACAAATACACGGCCAACTTATCTTCCAACGTCTTTGGTGACTCTCCGCCTTGAATCGACAAAATTCCTTCGATCATCATTTCCTTGACGACGACCTCACTTTTCGAATATTGCTTCAACTTGTTGGCAAACGGGAACCAAAGAACATATCCACTGAAAATCCCGAACAGCGTTGCGACAAAGGCGGCGGAGATGGCGTAGCCGAGTTTATCGATATCGGATAAGTCTTTTAGTGCGGCGACGAGCCCGATAACGGCTCCAAGTACACCGAGCGTCGGAGCGTACGTGCCTGCTTGCGTGAACACATCAGCGTTCGCTTTGTGGCGTATTTCCATATTCTCGATATCACGCGACATCACTTCGGCGATATATTCAGACGGTTGACCGTCGATGACCATCATCATGCCTTGTTTCAAAAACGGTTCTTCGACTTGCTCGAGTGCCGTTTCGAGTGACAGTAGGCCTTCCTTACGTGCTTGTGTCGACAGGTCGACGAATTGCGTCAATAATCCAGATTTGCTTGGCAGTTCTTGCTTTTTGAATAAAATTTTAAATAGTTGGGGTACCGTCTGTAGCTGCTCTTTCGAAACGGCAATACTGACCGCGGCCGCCGTCCCGACAAAAATAATGACGAGCGCCGCAGGGTTGATCAGCGGAGCGACCCCCGCTCCTTTCAAAATCATTCCTCCGATTAACGTAAAGAAACCGAGTAAAAGTCCGACTAAAGTGACGACATCCATGTCTATGTTTTCCACCTTTCTAAAAAAGATCAAGATATAAAAAAAGCGAGAGACTTAACTCGTCTCCCGCAAATGCGTTCCGATGGTTAAGCGCCGTTTTCGTCAATCAGCAGTTGGATGCTGATATTTCGTTCTTCACGCTCTATATCGGTTAGCACATCGTATTTTTTTAATAATGCGTACAATTGATTCATAACTTCTTGATCAAGTGACCAATTCAACAGTTCTTCGAGCTGGAAATAGAGATGGGCGGGCATACATTGTGATTGACGCTCCAACCTTCGCGAGACATCCTTTAGCGAATGATCTACCGTACTAGGGTCCACGGTTTCATTCAACCTCCTCAATATTCATAAAGTCTATCTCTCATATTACCAAAAAAATATAGGAAGGGTTAGCGATACATTTTTCTAGTTGGCAATTTACACGTCGAGGAGTAAGATGATGCTTAGAAAACTTGATTCGAAGGAGATAGCGAGATGCGACATCGATTGACCGTACGGGAATTGCGCTTAAAACGGATTGAGGCGCTATACCGGCTCATCTTTGAAAAACCGGCCCGATTTATCGCGACTGGATTTTTACTCGCCATCTTGATCGGAGCCACGTTACTGTACATGCCGTTCGCCCAAACTGAGCCGGTCTCTTGGATCGATTGCCTCTTCATCGCGACGTCAGCAGGAACGGTGACCGGCCTGTCGACGATCGACATCGGCTCATCGTTCAATACGTTCGGAGAGCTCGTCATCGTCGCCTTGATTCAAATCGGCGGACTCGGATTTATGACGGTCGCGCTCATGCTGCTCAGTGTGCTCGGTAAGAAAATCGGCTTAAAACAGCGCATTTTACTCCAAGAATCGCTCAACTTGTCAGGTCCGGGCGGAACGGTCCGCCTCGTCCGCAACATCGTCTTCACGACCATCATCGTCCAGTTCATCGGAATGTTATTTTTGACGGTCGAACTTTACAGCACGAGCGATTATCGGTTCGGTGAAGCACTGTATTATGGCTTTTTCCATGCCGTCTCGGCGTTCAATAACGCAGGTTTTGCATTATGGCCCGACAGCTTGATGCAGTTCGAGCAGAATACGGCCATCGTCGTCACGATTTCGATGCTCTTGATGATCGGGGGTCTCGGATTTACGACGATTGCCGACGCGACCGAAGTGAAACGATGGAAGCGACTCGCTCTGCATTCGAAAATCATGATTGCTTCGCTTGGCGTCATCAACGGGATTGCCTGGTTCGGACTTATGCTATTCGAGTGGGTATCAGTGGAAGGTGCACTTTACGGCCGTCCGATTGGCGAGGCGTTAAACGTCACGTTCTTTCAAGCGGTGACGACACGGACGGCTGGATTCAATACGGTGGACATCTCGATGATGGCGCCGGTGTCGATCGGTTTAATCCTCATCTTGATGTATATCGGGGCCGGAGCGGCATCAACGGGATCTGGTATTAAAGTGACGACCGTCGCTGTCATTTTAGCGGACATGTGGGCGTTCATCGTCGGTAAAAAAGAGACGGTCATTCTCGAACGGACGGTCGACGCGTTCCAAATCAAGAAAGCCTACGTCGTCGCCATCTCAAGTTTCTTCTTTATCTTGCTGATCACGGCACTCACGATTTTGACGAATGATCACATTCCTGCGACCGCCCTCTTGTTCGAGACCGTGTCTGCCTTCGGGACGGTCGGGCTCTCGCTCGGTATCACGGCTGAACTGAATGACGCCGGTAAAGGGCTCATCATGTTCATGATGCTTCTCGGTCGCGTCGGCTCGCTGACCATTCTGTTCACGGTCGCACGACAGATGGACCGGAAGATCCGTTACCCGAAAGAGAAGTTGTTAATTGGATGAGGACACACAAAAAGCCCTGGTTTGAACTGAACCAAAAAAGTTAGACACTAAATAATTTGTCAGGCGACTTCGAGAACCTGGGTCCGGTATTCCACCGGGCTCAGGTTTTTTAGTCGTTTCTTGATGCGACGATGATTGTAGTACTCGAT
>NZ_SJVA01000013.1:0-50297 GCF_004337195.1 Exiguobacterium sp. SH0S7 | reverse complement strand
GTTACACGGCCATCAAGGAAATGTCGATAAGCGACACGTTCCCGGTCGTGCTCTTATGCGAGATCGCGCAGGTCTCACGGGCCGCCTATTATAAATGGTTAAAACGTACCGTCTCGGTACGCGAGGAAGAGAACTTGAGTCTACTGGAGGACATCCGTCTCCTCTACGACCAGGTGAACGGGACCTACGGGTATCGACGGATCACCATGACGGTCAATCGGAGACGACGCCAGCATGGCCTACCGGCATACAACGAGAAGCGGGTCTATCGTCTCATGCGCATCCACGAGATCCGTTCGGTCATCCGCCAGAAGCGAAAACGGTACAAAAAGTCTTCACCGCAGCATGTGGCCGAGAACCTGATGAACCGAGAATTCAGCGCGTCCCGACCGGACGAGAAATGGTGCACCGACGTCACCGAGTTCAAATATGGCGCCGGGAGGAGGGCGTATCTGAGCGCGATCATCGACCTCTATGACGGCTCGATCGTCGCCTGTAATCAACGCTGTTAAAATGGTTCTTCCTCACTTTTGATGAATCTCATCTTAGGGAATTAGTTTACTAAAAGGATTGAAGGGATTCCTCATGTTGAATGAGTTTTTTCCGGAACTGGAAATAGTCGATGTGAACCGCCGTGATGAAACGTATCAGTTCATTTGTCATGGAAAAAAGTCATGTGCACCCTGTCCTCAATGCAATACTGTCTCACATCGTATCCACAGCCGATACATCAGGACGTTGAAGGATGAGCGCGTGTTCGGGATGGATGTGCAACTACGGATTCAGGCAAGACGTTTTTTCTGCGACGAACCAGATTGTCCCTCAAGCATCTTCACGGAGAGGTTTCCTGCCCTGTGTCGACCACACTCCCGCAGAACGTTTCGTTTGGAACGTGGGCTGTTGAGGCTTTTGCGTGGGATGAGTGCAATCGGACTCGAACGTATTTTGAACAACATTAGCGATAGTACGTTGCTCCGAATGTTGAAACGCTCAGAACGACATCGAATCATGCCTGACCCTCGCGTGATCGGTATCGATGACTGGGCTTGGAGAAAACGAAAAAAGTACGGGACGATCATCTGCGACCTTGAGACCAGACGGCCGATTGCCTTGCTTCCCTCTCGGGATGTTAACACCGTCTGTGCCTGGATTCGCTCACATCCTACCATCCAGGTCGTAGCACGGGACGGATCCGTCGAGTTCCGGGAGGCCATCCGTTTGGCCGATGAAACGATTCAACAGGTGAGTGACCGATGGCACTTGTTTCACAACTTAGGAAAGAAAATTGAGGACATATTGAAACAGCGTCTTCCATCTGGCGAAAAGATCCTTCTCGAACCGGATGGTCTAAACATCGAACGCGAACTGACAGACGCCGAGAGAAGGAAGTGGACACTTATTCTGGCCGTACAACAGGATGCAAAACAGGGTGTCCCGATCTCCGAGTTGGTCAGACGGCATCAAATCGACCCGAAGACATGTCGGAGATATCTGAAGATGACAGAGCCACCAAGAATCGGTCGGTCACACCGACGACACAGCGCAGACGTCTACAAACAAGACATCGTCAGATGGATTCGCCAAGGCAGGACGACAGTATGGATGCACCGGACATTGAAACGAAAAGGATATGCCCGTGGAATCAGTACGTTTCGACCGTATGTCGCAAGGTTGAAAAAAGCAGTCCCACACGAAATCAATATCAACCGACGAATCATCCAGAAAGTTCTCTGGGAGGACGAGCCTTCCAACAAACCACTTCTCCTAAAAATACTGGACATCCATCCCTTCTTGAAGGAATTGAACGAGCTGATCCGCTCATTCAAAGAACTTTTCGAGGCGGCGACATCTCAACAAGATATCTTAAGGTGGTGTGGACAGGCAGAGCGGATGAACGAAACGAAGCTATCTTCTTTCGCAACCTATATACGAGGGGATCTCGACGCCATCCGACTCGGCATGACCCTGCACTGGTCAAACGGTATGGTCGAGGGACAGGTCAATCGACTGAAAACGATTAAACGTCAAATGTATGGTCGTGCAGGTTTGGAGCTGTTGCGAATCAAAATATTGAATTTAACTTGAAGCTCTTTGTTCTACTGGAATATGAATCGATGTCTACATAACCATAGGGATGGAGCGTTTCATCAAAAGTGAGGAAGAACCAATTTTAAACCGCTGTTGACAGTCGCCTATCGCATCGGGAAATCCAACAACAATGGGCTCGTCTTCCAGACGATGATCCCAGCGATCGCGGGGCTCCGTACAGGAGCGGGTCCGATGATCCATAGCGACCGAGGGTTTCAATATACATCGAGAGGGTTCAAACGCATGGTGGAAGACGCAAAACTGACCCACAGCATGTCTCGCGTCGGACGTTGTCTCGACAACGCCCCGATCGAGGGTTTTTGGGGTACCCTGAAAGTCGAGATGTACTACCTGCGTGAGTTCCAGGCCTATAGCGAACTCACGTCGGCCATCGAGGCCTACATATCGTTCTACAACCATGATCGTCTCCAGAAACGACTAAACGGCTTGAGCCCTGTCGAATACAGGGCTCAAGCCGCCTAGGCTGGTTTTCATTATTTACCCTGTCTACTTGACGGGGAGCAGTTCACTTTTTGGGTGGTCTCTTTACTTATTTTTTAGTTCTTAAATACCGAACCTGTTTCGTAATTACGATAAACATGGTGTTAACTCCTACAATTGATAGTGTAAGCTGTACCGGATAAATATTTAATCTTTAAGTTTTTATAAGCCGTTCTTTGCAATGTTAATTCTTTTTAGTTTGTATGTTTTTCCAGAAGACAGATCTTTTACATAATGATCAACATAGCCCGCGAGAGTTGACGTAGGTTTTTTTAAATAATAACGATATTCTGTAACTTGAAAACGCAAAGGCATGGCTATAGTTCGATTAGGTGGTAAGGAGGCAGCTGAGAGGAAGGCACTTATCCATCCGGATACTGCTGCAACTGACTCTCCTACTTTTGCTGTTATAAAAGATAAACCTAATACTGAAACTGCCAACGCAGCAATGTATTGGTTCTGCTCTTTCTGAATCTGTTGAGGACTTACAGTAGTAGCAGGATGAGTGAATACCTTAGTAGTATATGCTGAACTACCTCCTGGTGGAGGCTGAACTGCCATTGTACCGAAGTCATTGTTTGTTTGATCTAAAGCATTGAAAATAATTGCTACCTCTTCAATAGATGCTGTATTAGTAACACTTTCGTTTTCCCCAGTGTTACTATCATTTGCAGAAACAATTGATGATGAAAATATTAATGTACTAGCTAATCCTAAAGTAAGCAGTTTGGTTTTCATTATAGGAGTTCCTCCACTCAGTTAAATTGACAGTTATAGATTACCAAAATAATACTTTATTGTAAACATGTAACATTAAAATTAAAAAATATTTTAGTAGTATTTATCTTTGCTATTTATTTTGAAGACAATAGTTACATTTATATTTTTTATAAAAGATGGAGATTAGATAAAGAGAAAAAAATTTTATTTAAGAATGAGAGAAAATATATATTGAAACGTGAGGTGATCAAGTGGAATTAAACGAGGCAATCATCGAACGGATGAAGGAGCTCGCGGCAGAACATAATATGACAATCCATCAAGTCATTCAAAAGGGTGGATTGAATCAGACAACGATTTCCGAATTGATGAGCGGACGCACGAAACATCCGAAGGTGAGTACAATACAAAAATTTTGCCACGGTTTAGACATCGGTTTAAATGATTTTTTTAATAGTGAAAAGTTCATATAGTTTGTTAGATCTATATGTATGAAAACATCGGTATTAATCACAGTTAAAAAGAGTGGAGCGAAGATAACTTGTTTAGGCCGATTTTTTTTCGTTCGAATCCTTAGAAATTTCTGAGTCACTTCTAGCAACAACCCTTTCATGGTTTGCTGTTATTTTTGTAATGATCACTGAAACGAATAACATAATAAATAAGTATTGATTACTTATACTAATTGCTGATGAAAATAAGCTCGAAGTCAATAATAATCCAATTGCAGTAAGAATTAGAACGATAGTATCTAGTAAAACCACAACTTTTTCGAGTTCTTCTTTACTGTTTGGAGAATGTTGAGCAGAATCAAAATAGTCAAAAGTTAGTGGATTGCTAGATCCATCATTTTTGGTGCTAATTTCTTTTTCAGATAAATGATTTTTGGCATTAATCTCGAATGAAGATAAATTCAATAACTTTAAACGTAACAAAACAACTTTAATCGATATTAGTAAAAATTCATGCATGAGCAATAGAGTAATTTTGAAAAATAGGAATATAATTCTTAAAGATTGTAACAAGAATTTCGAACTATATTGAGCAAGTTCTGTTCCTATCAAATAATCTAAAAATTTTGTTAGGTTTTTCCCAAAGGGCGTTCTTTCATAAAGTATATTTATACCCCAAAGTCCTAAAACATTAAATACTATAAAAATAATAATAATGGCTGTTCTATTCTCTTCTAACATAAGAACAGTAAATTTGTTTGAAACAGTAAGTAAAAAAAATACGAGAACTAAATTGACGATTGAATTTAAAAGAAAAGCAATCAAGATTCTACGAAAAACAATTTCGTAAATTCGTAACTTAGAAGAAATTTTTTTCAAATAAGATAATTCATTAACAAAATTTTTAATATTTACAAAAAAAGTCTCTATTGCAAATATCAGAACAAGAATAGTTGCGCCATAAAAATATGTAATATTAACCAAAAAAAATCACTCCTTGTTAATCATATACCATATTTTATATCATATTTGAAATTATTTTTTCGTGTCCTTCATTTGTATACATGTATACAAATTAAGAAAAGATTGATAAATTAAAATTACAAATAAAAAAGGAGGCACTAAAATGACCAATCAGCTTGATCTTTCACAGAAAGACGCGATTGTTGTGACGTTCGGAAACTTCAAAGGCGGCACGGGAAAGACAACAAATAGCACGATGCTCGCTTATGCATTGGCCAAAAAAGGCTATCGCGTGTTGCTCTGTGACCAAGATCCGCAGGCGAACGCTACTACGTTGTTTCTGAAGACGAAGGCTGCCCGAGAAGATGATTACATAACCTTCGAGAAAACGTTGATGGCAGCAATGCAAGAAGGCGATTTAAGTAGCATTGTCACAGAAGTCACAGACAATCTGTTCCTACTACCCTCTTTCAGTGATTTCGCACAGTACCCGAAGTTTCTTGAGAAAAAGTTTGAAAAAGAAGTTGACCGCGTGACGTATCTGTCTACTTTGCTTGAACCTCTGAAGAGCGAGTTCGATTTCATTTTTGTGGACGTTCCTCCCACTATCTCCATCTATACTGACTCCGCCCTCTATGCCTCTGATTTCGTTGTCGTCGTACTTCAGACACAGGAACGAAGCTTGCAGGGCGCCGAGGTATTTACACAGTACCTGCAGACATTGCTGGATGACTATGATGCTGATTTTGACATTCTTGGAATCCTACCGGTTCTTCTCAAAAATGGTGCAGCAGTAGATATGGCAACGCTTGAAAATGCCAAAAATGTATTCGGTTCTCATAACCTTTTTGAAGGTGTGATCAAGAACATGGAACGTTTAAAGCGATATGACATCACTGGGATTGTCGAGGAAGATATGCATGACAAACGTGTCATGGAGACATATGCAAAAGTCGCAGAGGAGTTCTTACAGCGTCTCGAAACAGAAATGAATTACGTGGAACAGGGGTGAACAACATGTCAGATTTGATTCAAAAACCAGCAAAAAAACGGTTGCTGGACCGTAAAGGTGCAGCGGCTCCTCAACAAACATATAAAGCTGAAGTATCTGAAGACAAAACAGTCGAATCGAAAACTACTTCTCAGAAAGAAACTTCAAACAAACGAGCAGCTAAGAACTCGGTCAATATGGGGTCAAGCACTGTTCGTGTATCAAATCTCACAAAAAATAAATTGTCAGCGTTAGTGACAATGGGCAAAGCGGATTCAGCAGATGCTATAATTTCCACGATGATTGACGAGTATCTTGAGCTATTCTCTTCCAATGAAAGAAAAGAATATGAGCTGATTCGAGATGTTTTGATGATGAAGCATAATAAATAAAAAAGGCAGTCCATAATGAACTGAACCTTAGATATTAATGAACGAGCGTTCTCTACTGGAGCACGCTCGTTTTTTATGTGACTACAATTAGTCTAGATGTCATTAAGGTATATTATTTTGCTGGATGTTCAGCCATATTGATCTAACATAAATAAATTTTTAAAAACTGTATACAGATATACATGTATACAAATCTACATGTATACAAATCTACATGTATACAAATCTACATGTATACAAATCTACATGTATACAAATCTACATATATACATGTATACATTGGGAATGGAATCATCTAAAATATGGCTTTAAATCAACGCTTTTAGCGAATTATTAAGTCTGGTTTTTGTATACATGTATACAAATCTACGCGTATACAAATATACATGTATACAAATTTACATGTATACAAATCTACATGTATACACGTATACAAATCTACATGTATACATTGCTTTTTATGAGCATAAACTCGAAAAAAAGCTGTTGTTAAGCGGTTTCTTTTATGAAAACATAGGATTATGAAGTTCTTTCCAGTAGGAAAAAACGGTATAAAAAAATCTGATAACTTGGCCGTTATCAGATCCAAATCATCTGACTTAGTAGTCAGACTTAGTATTTAACAACGCTTCACCCTAAACCAGCCATCATGAATAGATTTGTAGAAACCAAGATTTCTAAAAACATAATACGATGAACCGATCCTTTTTCATGCGTTGTTCAAAAGAAAAACGTGACGAACAAAGGCGTCTTTCTTATGCAATCATTTTAGCATTGTTCTTTCTTCTCGACAATGTTCATCGTATTTCAGAGAAATGGATACTCAACAATTTACGATGAGCCATAGAAAAGAAGAGAGGAGGATATAGCATGGAAGTATTGAGAAATCTTTATCGAGACCAATTAACGGAAGCTCCGAAACGGGCCTCTCAGATCGAGAGAACCGGATACAGCAAAGAGCTAGGATGGATCTTTGTCTGTCAGGAGTTCACACAACCACGTGCCATCCGTACATACCGCTCACTCTTTGGGGCAAAAGAAAAGTATACATATTTCACACCGAACACTTTTTACCGCAATGACCAACGTCATGCGGGCTCTTTGCGTTGGTTAAACGCCATGGTGATCGATATCGATGTCAAGACGCCGCAGAATGCAGGGATGATTTTCCCGGACGTCATGGACCGGGTTACGAGTGCAGGCCTGCCGACACCGTCTCTCGTCGTCAAGACGCCATCAGGTGGTTTTCATGTGTATTGGTACTTGAAGGAACCAAGACGCGCATTCCCAAAAGTGGTGGATCATTATAAACGCGTCCAACGAATGATTGCTGAAGAGATGAACGCGGATGTTCAAGCGATAGGCGCTGAACGTTGGTTCCGGTTGCCGACAGAAGAGAACACCGTCCTACGCTCGGTAGAACGTGTCTCCTTTGACGACCTTTGCGACTGGTTGACCGAACAACAAGAGAATCAGTCGAAGAAAGGTAATGTGGCTTTAGGATCGACGGATTTATTATCCCACCCAGCAATCTTAAAGCTATTAGAAGGCGTGGAAGAAGGCCAACGTGACAATACATGCTATACCCTTGCTCTCGCATACAAGGCTGCAGGATATGAAGAAGATCAAGCCTTATCGTCACTTTATTGCTGGAATGAAAAGAATAGCCCCTCACTTCGCCAAATCGAAGTCAAACGGAAAGTGAAGAGCGCCTTCAAGCCTGGTTCTCCGCTTGGACCTTCATCGTATTGGATCGAGACATTGTCTGGTATCGAATTCAAGTATCAAGTCTGGGAAGGCGCAAAACCGCGCGAAGAACGTACATATAGTCATTTAGACGAATGGAAAGAAGACATCCTTGCAGTTTTACGCAAAAACGGAGGGTGTATTTGTGATCCTCAAAGAGAAATAATCAAGTTGGTGCAATCTTCGGTAAATTCAAAAATTACTTTATCCTATACTACATTCAAGCGTGCCATTGAAGAATTGATCGAAGAAAAACGTATTGTAAAAGATGTAGAAGGGAGAGGTAGAGCAGCTAAAACAACTCTACAAATCATAAAAGAGAACGTCTTACCATTTTTTCACAAAAAGACATTTTTTAATGGGTCCAACTCGTATACATTTATAGATAGGGTGGTTGGTTGGTCCCTTCCTCTTATCATGGTACGTGAAATACTTAATCCTGGGAGGCAGTATTATGCAGATAGCAGTTGATAATTTTCGTAGCTTTGCTTATACGGAGTATCTTTGTTCTTCGGATCTTAATGTTTTTATAGGTCGTAATAGCTCTGGTAAAAGTTCGTTATTACGTTTATTTCCTTTGCTAAAACAAACTTTTGCAAATGACACTAGTGAACCTTTTTTGTGGTATAGCCCTGATTATGTAGATTTCGGAGAATATGCTAATGTAGTGGGTTCAGATTCTTCTAAACCAATTTCTTTTTTGTTTAATTTTAATTTAGCTCCCTCTTATTTTTATAATAGTAATAGAATGTACAACTTAATTTCGCTTTTTTCTACAGATGAATTATCAACTAAGAATTACTTTGATATTGTTCATGATCTTGATGAATGGGATATTTCTCTTCAGGTTGATGCATTAGAAGATTATATATCTAAAGTCACTTTAAATTTTTTAGACATGCGTATTGTACTCAATTTTAATAAACATGTATTAGAATCATTTAAAGTGAACACTCAAACAATTTATAATAATCGTATTCATAAAAACTCTAAAATAGTGCCTCATAAGAGAAATTTCTTTTCTTTAATAAGACCTTCTTATTCTAAAATGCACCAGGCAAGTTTTGTTAGTGATAATAATGATGATACGAGTGTAAAGAACAATGAATCTCTCTCGAGAGCTAGTTTTTCAGAACTTTTTATCAACCCACGTATAATGGAGTTATTTGAAAAAATCTTTCCGAGTTCTGAGATAACGTATGAAGAGATTGAGTATTTTTTTATGGATGATTTTTTGTTTTTAGACAGAGAGTACATAGAAGAATTATTTGAAGAACATGTAAACATAGACTTATATAGAAATGAGATTGATGAATTAATCGATCTTTATGTAGCTTCTTATACTAATGATTTTTTATTAGCTATTGATAAATATTTTGAAGATTATTTCTCTAAAGTGAAATATATTGCACCTCTAAGAGCACCAGTTCAAAGGTATTATAGACTTCAAGGTATATCTTTGTCAGAAGTTGATCCTTCCGGATTGAATATTCCTATGATTATTGCAAACATGAATGATAAGGAAGTCAGAAAATTTACAAAATGGACCAAAGAGAATTTTGGTTTTTTTATCACTCGGGAGATGACACCTGGACATGTTTCGATTTTAATAGGCGTGGGTCAAGAAAAGCCACGTAATATAATTGATTTAGGCTTTGGATACTCTCAAATACTGCCTATAATCGTAGAACTGTGGCATACATCAATTCGAGCAAACTCAAATCGGAAAAATCAGATTAATGTTCCATATACTATTGTAATTGAGCAGCCTGAGCTACATTTACATCCAGCAATGCAGGCTGATTTTATAGATGCTTGTATAAATTTGATTCAAAACATCGAAGATAATGGTGTAAAAATCATTATTGAAACTCATAGTGAAACTATAATAAATAGAATTAGTGAGTCAATAAAAAAAGAAAGATTAAATCATGATTCTGTCACGATTAATATTGTTAATCGTGATGAAGAAAATAATTCATCGGTTAATTTAGTTGAGTTTGACTTAGATGGCGATTTTACTGAATGGCCAATCGGATTTTTTGCAGCGGAGTCACTTAAATATGATTATAAAAATTGATAAATCTCTCATTCGCTATGTAACTGAAAATTCTCTTCAAAATAATCAAGACATAATAGATGGCATTAACTCTTTTTTGAAATTAAGCTATGATGAGCAACATCTGGTAATCATTGATTTATTGGTGATTGATTTTTTAAAAGAGAATTTTGAAAATGAAATTGATAAGAGCTGTTTGCAAGCATTATCGAATATAAGAAATAGGGAAGTGGGTGTTAATAAAGAATATTTAAGATCATTTCCTATTCATATAAACGTAACTGTTGATGAAGAAATAAAAGTTAATGAAGTTAGAGTAGTTGAAAATCCGTATTACCCAGAAGGGAAAATATTTGAAATTAACATCTATTCTTTATGTGACTATCAGTTTTTAGGTGAAAAAGTCTCTATACTTTCAGAATATGATACTGACGTTTCTTTTTATTCATTAATAGGCAAAAAATTTCTACACGAAAATTATACAAACTTAAAATTTAAAGATAATAAAATCAATCCTGGATATGGGGGAAATATAAAAAAAGCAATTGAAGTAGCGGTTAGAAACCAAGAAAAAACTCTCATTATATGTGATACAGACAAAAAAGCTGAAAATGAACCTTTGGGTAATGGATGTACTCTTGAAAATGTTGAAATTGAATATAAAAAATTTAAAGATAGTAGCATTCTTCATTTGTTGTCATTAGATGCTCATGAAAAAGAAAACCTTATACCTGCCTCTTGGTTACAAGAATTAAATATGAATAGAACATATTGTGTTAATGTGCTTAATCTAGAAAATACTGAATTCAGTGATAGGTTGTTATTTTTAGACTTTAAAGAAGGATTGACTAAAGAAAAATACCACAGTAGTCCAATCATAAAAAAATATTATGATCCAGCCATCCAAGTATTAGGTATCGATTTAAATAGCTTACAAGACAAAGAATATATTTTTTCCAAAATTCATTCAAAGCGTTGGGATGATTATGCAAATGAAATCCTCAATAAAAAAGAACTAACTGAATTTCCAGATTATCTGAAAGATAATATTAATAAATTAGGATTGTTTATTAGTTGTTGGATTGTAAGCGGGAGAAAGGATACCAATAAAGCAAAGCAATATATTTTATAAAGAATAATTAATTGTCCAACGATTTTTATTTAATATCGTTGGACTTTATATATTTATAAAAAGTTGAACGTGAGATTTGTAGTGTTGCGGTTATGTCCTTAACCGTCATCTTGGCTTGATACATCATCAATGCCCGATTAATAATGTCCTTATCAATCGGTTTTCTTCCTCCTAATTTACCTCTTGCACGTGCTGCTTGAAGTCCAGCGTTCGTACGTTCGCGGATCAATTCACGCTCCATCTCTGCCAACCCAGCCATCATAGTGAAGAATAGTCGTCCGGCAGCAGTAGAGGTATCGACACCGAGTGTAATGATTTGAAGATTGATTCCGCGATCCTTCAAATCATCAATCAAGTCAAGAAGCTTCTTTGTGGTTCTCCCTAACCGATCTAGCTTCCAGACGACCAGAGTATCACCTTCTCGTAAATAATCTAAGCACTTCTCAAATTCCGGTCTTTTTTTAACACTGGATGCCTTCTCTTGAAAAATTTTAGTACACCCAGCTTTCTTAAGTTCATCTAGTTGCGAGTCCAAGTTCTGATCAAGGGTTGATACTCGTGCATATCCAATTTTAGTCATAAAGCACCTCCGTTTGTAGGTTTACTCATTAATCATAGCAGAAAACGAACATTGATAAAAAGATGAGTTAATGGACAATTGGTGCCAAATAAAAAGAGCTAAGTTAAGCCCTTTTTATTATTACGTGAACTAATAAACAAATATGTCTTTTTAACGTTCGTTTAAAAGACATGTTTGTTTGTCTAATGATAAATATTCTAAAAGTTTTTTTGATAATAGACTCGCATTGCATTTTAATTAGTTATAATTTAGATACAAAATATGAGGGGTGATTCATTTGGGTGAAAATGTTCAATATTTCAAAGAAAAGTTAACGTTAGAAATTGGAGAAGTAGCAAGTAATCAAGTCCTTCAGACGGCTTCAGAGGTTTTTGAGTTTTCTCCTAAAGAAGGTGAACATAAACGAGTTTTAGGGTTACTTTACGGATTAGTGCAAAGTGGTAAAACGAATATAATTAATATGACAACAGCTATAGCAATAGACAATTCTTTTAAGCTGTCTATCGTTTTGACTGACAGAAATAATACGTTGCAAACTCAAACATTTGGAAGATCAGAAGATGCATTAATTACACCTTATATTCAAAAGATTTCAGAAATAGATGATGCTGATAAAGAGCTTCTAGAGACCTATATTGATACAGATGGCTTAGTTATAATATCAAAAAAAGATCCGAGTGATTTAGCTAAATTGGATAAAATTTTATCATTGCTTACTGATGCTTCGAATATTCCTACATTAATTATTGACGACGAAGCGGATGCAATTGGGTTAAATACAAAACAACGAAATGAAGATGTGGAGCACAGTATAAGTGTTGTTAACGAAGCGTTGGTGAAGCTACGAGAGTTTTTCACAAGCCACCTCATGTTACAAGTGACAGCTACACCTCAAGCTATTATCCTTCAAAATGATATTGAAGGTGGTTTTCATCCGGAATTTGTAGTGCTTTCTAAAGCTGGAGAAGGTTACGTAGGTATCGATGAGTTCTTTTCAGAGGTAAATTCCAAAAAATATATTCGGAATGTGGAGTTTGAAGAAGTTCAAGGGTTGAAAGAGGTAGTAGATGAGAACGAGTCAATGCTACCAGATGGATTATTGTCTTCATTGAATACGTTTATCCTAGCTGGAGCAATTAAAATACTTGAAGAACCTGATGCCCCAAACAATCAGTTTACTTATTTAAGTCATATAAGTCATTCTCAAGATGTTCATCAAACATTAAAGAATATGATAAAGATTTATATAAAAAATTTAATCTTAGCATTGAAATCACCTAAGGATCATCATATTAGAGCTAGTATTTTACAAGGGTTGAGCAATGCTTACGAAGATTTAGTTAAAACTTGCCCAGACATTCCAGAGTTTCCAAAAGTTTTAGAGGCTGCAAATAAAAATATTACTTCACACAGTGTTCTGGTGGTAAATTCGAGTCAAAATGGCGCTCGAGATTTGACATTCAATAAAAAATTTAACTTTGTTATCGGTGGAAATCGTTTAAACAGAGGTATCACATTGCCCCGATTATTAGTAACTTATTATGGTAGATTCACTAGAAGACCACAAGTGGATACACTATTTCAACACGCTCGTATGTGTGGGTATAGATCTAAAGATTTAAATGTCACCAGAATTTTTATCCCTGAAGAGTTGGCAGCTATTTTTGAAACAATCAGCGACCATGATAGAAGACAACGGGAACTTATCGAATCGGGTGAGTTTAGAAGTATATTGTATTTAGATCATGACGTAATCAAACCAACTAGACCAAACGTAATTCCTAAAACTGTTGGTATTTATAAGCCTGGGAAATCAACTTTTCCTAAAATACCAGAATTCCATAAGAGTGAAATCGAACATACAACAATTTATATCGATAGCAAATTGCATGTCCTTCCTTGGAGACAAGTAATATCAGTAGATGTGTCTTTAATATCTGACATTTTGTCTAAAATCCAAGTGATTTCTTCGGGAAGTTGGAATGCAAAGGTTATTTGTTCGTATTTGAATACGTATTACAGTGAACATAATCCTAATAAACAAGTAAATTTAATTATTACCGAAGGGAATTTTGGGTTAGCGACAAGTAGAGGAAGTCAGTCTCTAGGTTCGGTACTAAGTCCAATCACTCAGGCTTTAGTTGATTCATCTGATAAATCAATTCCATTGGTTGTTTTAACTAAAAACCCCGGTACTAAATCAGAGTGGGATGATACGCCTTTTTGGATTCCCTGGTTCCGTTTTCCAGAGAACGAATCTCATGTTCTATTTAATTTCGAAAACTTTTGATTGTAATTTTTTAAAAAAAGTAAAAGGAGCCATCGTCATCTGAGACCATGGCTCCTTTTACTTCTATTCTTATTTTATTAATAAAGCGTCTGGAATAGTAACAGCTTTTTTACCTTTTAAATTATTTAGTTGTAGTTTAGGTGTTGCCTCAATTGAATCGTATTCTATGCCAGCAAAAGTCTTCAAAATCGCCTCGAAAACAATTTGAGCTCCTGCAGGAGGAACGGCCATACCGATTTGTTTTCTTACCTGCTCCTTGCTACCAATAAATACGAAATCATCCGGGAATGTTTGGAGGCGGGCCCGCTCACGGTTTGTCAAAGCACGTTCTTCTTCCCAGTGATACATATGCGTACCGCCGCCACCGCTACCTGTCACAGTATATGCTGGACGCTTCGGATCTAATCGTTTATAAATCGAGCTTAGGCGTGCACCTTTAACGTTTAACCGTAAATGTTCTGGAATTCCTAAGTACCAAGCGTTTTCGCCTGGTGGAATATGTCCAAGCATCTCTACCACTTTACTAGAATGTTTAGTGAATTCGTTATTCATCGCATCTTCTGGAATCGGAGGATGCAAGATCGCTTCACTTGCTGTCTTCACGTTGTCGAGCGTATTAAGCGGTGCTGGAACTTTAAATTCGAGTCCTTGGTTTGCTAAATCCTGACGAATCCCGACGATGATGATGCGGTGACGAGCCTGAGGGACGCCATAAAGTTCAAATTTGTAGAGGTGAGGTGTCAATACATAGCCGCACTCTTCAAGCTCAGTCAAGATCTGAATGAACGCTTTGCCTTCGTTGGCACTTTGAAGACCACCGACGTTCTCAGCGACGAAAAATTTTGGTTGATACTCTTTCAAGACTTTAACGCCATAAGAATAGAGAGGTCCGAACGTACCATTCAGTCCATGCTTTTCACCTACTTGGCTGTAGTCATTACATGGGAATCCGAATGCGAAGCAATCGATGTCACCCAGGACCGACTTGTCTCCGATTGGAAGTTGCTCGACGGGCCCGTGGTGGACGGAATTATCCTCAATGTCATCACAAATGTTGAAACGAAATGTTTTACAAGCTTGCTCATCGTAGTCATTTGACCACTCATGTACGATTCGGTACTCCTCATTTGTCTCTGGATGAATCACGCGTGCATTTTTCGCACCAAGAGAAAGGCCACCTGGACCATTAAATAGTTCACCTTTTTTAAATATCATAATAAAACTCCTCACTTTCAACGCTTTCAAAAAAACGAAAGTATGTTCTTGCTTACTCATAAGCCTATTCTACATCTCTTTTTAACAAATAGCAGCCCTAAAGCTCAAATTGTAAAAAACTAAAATACAGACAGCCATCAAAGTAAAATCATTCAATGTCGAATGATTTTACTTTGATGGCCTGTTGTAATCTGAATTTGGCAACGGATACCTAAGAGGGGGAGGAACAATTGAAAGATAAGCGCCTTAGAAACTTAAGAGAGTTATGTGAAATGTACCTTTGTTCGAGTTTCATCACAGAAGAAATCATAAGTGCTTTCAAAGAACATCTGGCACAAAAAGACATCAGAAGGATCTTATCAGAGAAGACAGGACGAGAACTCAATTCGATTTATCGAGACGAACGTGCCGGGAACGTCTTCAATGCGATCATGTTGATTCGATACTGGAAGGCCGCACTAGAAATGAAAAAAGAGTTGATCAATGGAACGATGTCTTCTTTTACAAAAAACAGTAATCCATCAAATATCTCGATTCTCGAAATCGAGGAAATCATTAGAAAGTATGCAGAGACTATCGAATCGGTATCTGAACTGGATGGTGAAATTGAATTTGATGAGGCAGTCGAAAATCATTTTGATGTCATCTATCGAGTCGTCGAATATTATGAAAAAAATCCATTGCCGGGAAACCGAATGGTCAAAAAACAACTATTGATTGAATTGAATGAACGACCAGACATACGAGAACGGAAAAATAAAATGAGAACCGAAAGGATGAAACGATATGGCTGAACGTAAAGTATGGTTTATCACACGACCGGAGAGAGATCCTCAATTCCACGCGGAGGCCGTCACTGCATTGAAAGAGGCGACAGACAATTTTACGAAGAAATGGGAAGGGAACCGAGAACTGCACAAGCACTATGAATCGGTCCTCGCTGCACATGGCTTAAAGCGTAACAACGTAAGTAACGACGGGTCAGGTGGACGTACGTGGTGCGCGATGTTAAAGACGTTCTCGTATTGTTACATCGACAAAGAAGGATTCGTAAAACCGACTAAGGTAGGGAAAGCTTTAGTAGATGGAGTCCAACCGTATGAAAATGTGAAGAAACAAATTCTTACGCTTCAAATCCCGAATGCCTATTTCATGGAAAAAGGATTCCGCCCGAAATTCGAAGAGGGATTTCGTATTCGCCCGGCGCGCTTTCTAATCAAACTCGTACAACGTGCAGATCTTGAGTATCGTCTTTCTAAAGAAGAAATCACGTATTTTGTTTTGACCGCTCAAAAAGATTCACAGGAACAAGAGGTTGCCTCAAAAATTCTATCGTTCCGAAGTGCGTCTCCAGAACAAAAAGAATCAATGAAGCAAGAGGTCGCAGTTCACTACGATCATCGTGCCCGGAACGACAAGGC
Source organism: Exiguobacterium sp. SH0S7 (assembly GCF_004337195.1). Lineage (NCBI taxonomy): Bacteria > Bacillati > Bacillota > Bacilli > Caryophanales > Exiguobacterium > Exiguobacterium sp. SH0S7. The sequence goes on along the minus strand of NZ_SJVA01000013.1, from coordinate 33,747 downwards.
CGCTCGCGATTACTATCAGGCTCATTCAGACGTTGCCCACACATTCATGTTGCTGTGTGAGTATACAGATCTAGTGGAGTATCAAAGAGGAACGTCGATTCTGACAACAGAAGCGTCTTTGGTCAAGACAGCGATGGAGAGTATCGCTTATTACGATTCGCGTTACCCGTTCAATACGCGTTACCTCATCTCAGTGGAACGGATGGCCCAGAACAGTGGTCTAGACGTCGATAGCTACAAATCAAATGAGTTTGGAGACATCAAGCCCGCCAATAACTCGGCTAAAATGGCCAAAAAAATTGAAGTCGCTTTAAGTAAAATCCCTAATCCCACAGAATTGACAGATGAAGAGTTGCTCTCTCATTTCGAACCTATCTTCGGGAAACGCGATGCACTGAAAGCCGTGAGTACGGTTCGAGCCGGAAAAGGATCAATGAACCATCTTTCTGAAGAATTTGTAGAGAGATATCTAGGGGACATGACGCATAATGAATTTGAACGAACGACCACTGAAATTTTGAAGGCAATCGGCTTCGAGACAATCTATCAACCTAAAATTCAGGGTAAACAGACAGAAATCGAAATCCTAATTCGTTCAGGTTCCATTCATGGCATCATAGACACCAAACACTATCCGAATGGGTTTGGATTAACGCAACAACTCGCAAATTACATGGCATCTGAGTACATCCAAAACTATATGATTTATGACGAAAGTACGCTTGATTTCTATGGGTATGTCACCTCTGGAGGTTTCACGGGTGAGAAAAAATTAGAGTCGATCACGTCGCTGGCGGAAAAATTAACAGGTAAAACGATTGAAGGATTAATGATCACGCGTGAAGTGTTGATTGGTTTCCTTGACTATTGTTTGGAGAACCAAATCCCTCGAGAAGAACGGGTCCGTCTATTTATTGAGAATGCTAAAAACAAAGGATTCAATGATTTGAAGCAATTTGTATAAATCAAGATACACATCTGGTTATACAAGTGAAGCTAGTCAAGAAGGGAAGAGCACAATCGCTCTTTCCTTTTATTTTTTGGAAAGTCGAGGAGCGACACTTCGTTTCGCGACGCAGACTTCGAACAACCGCTAGGGCGTTAGTCCATCGATTGTTCCACGTGAATGATTGTCTCGAACGGCATATGGATGATACCGTCCCGCTGATTCGCCAGCTCGACGGTCCGCTCCATGTAGTTCGTCCGGTGCACGAACCCCTTGAATCGTCTCATTTCCCTCTCCCCCACATATCTTACCTCCACCATGTACCCACTGAAAATCGCGTCATTCAGCACGTTCTCATAGACCGATAGGACCTGTTCATCGATGTCGGGCATCTCGATCTTCTGAATCTTCTTGTAGTATTTCGTCAGCAGCGCCTTGTGCTCGGGCATGAGGAAGGGAATCCATTTCAACTCACCTCGGTCACGATACATCGTCATCACAATTCCTCCTTTCCATAAAACGAACGTTTGTTCTTATTTTATACCCGATTTATCTCGTTTGAACAGTCTTTTTCGTGATCGGTGATCCGTGCGTCCTGTTTCCGTACTCTAGCTCGCTGGTCGTCGATGCAAGGGACGTCAAAAAAATGACGCGCCCTGCGGCCCGTCTTCCTTCGCTTTTGGCTCAAAGCAAAGCTTTTCGCTCGTTGGCTAAGGAAGCCAGGACCTCCGTGCGCTCTACGCATTTTTTTGAGGCTCTCCCTGCGGTCGCCCTTGCACCGTCTCCCGACGCTCGCTTCGTTTCCGTCAACAGGACGCACAACGGTGTTCGTTCTGAGGTCGGCTTATCCGAAAGGGGACAAACTATCATGGAACTCACATCCATCATCGAGGTCATTCGTATCAAACAAGAGATTCGCGAGGAGATGGTCGCTCTCGAGCACGCGACGCTCCGCTCACCGGCGTGTGCCCGGTCCATCGCGGCACCGTTCATCGCCGACGACGACCGTGAGGTCTTCCTCGTCATCATGCTCAACACGAAAAACAACGTTATCGGCGTCCACCGGGCGCATGTCGGGAGCGTCAACTCGAGCATCGTCCATCCACGGGAAGTGTTCAAATGTGCCATCTTGAACAACGCTTCTTGCCTCGTCGTCTGTCATCAACACCCGAGCGGGGACCCGACCCCGAGCCGGGAAGACATCGAAGTGACGGAACGCTTGTACGAGGCCGGACAGCTCGTCGGTATCCCCGTGCTCGACCATGTGATTCTCGGGTCGGACGAGTCGTATGTCAGTCTGAAACAACGGGGCTACATGGGTTAAAGAGAAAAGGGATGGAATGGGGCCGGGGAACGGTCCCGGTCCGTCTGAGAAGGGCAAGGACGAAAAACGTACGTTTTTCTTTGACGAGACGGGCGACTCGCGTTGCTCTCGCCTGGATCCGTAGAGCGGGATCCGGGAGAAGGTTCGTTTTCGCATGACGAAAACGGTGATACGGGATGCAAGCATCAAAAAAGAACCTGTCGTCTTCTATACGCAGGTCCTCTGTGTCGTTCTGAGTTGTATCGTCTTATTTGATTTCAATCGTCTGTTCGCCCAATTCGTCACCGCCGATGCCTTGCGTGGCTACCAAGGTGACCGGTGTCTCCAAGTCGTCGAGCTCATAGGCGACGGCGTTCGAGACCGTGCCGTCCTGTTTGATGGTCTCGAGCTGACTGTCGAGGAACTGCTCGTCCGGCAGCATGCCGACCTCGAGGGTGTTGACCGCGTTCGGGTCATTGTCCTGAATCGCTTCGAAAACGACTATCCAGGCGCTCATCGGGGTGATGTCTTTCCCGGTCAGGTTCGTCGTGTCATACCAGATGGCGAGGACCGCTTTGTCGCTATACTCGTTACCAGGCTCTCCGGGTGGGATCACTTTCGTCTCGGTGATCTGAATCTTAAGGTCGTTCAGTATGGCCTCCCCGTCCTTGAAATAGACGTCGCGTTCCGCCGGTGCGTCCTCTGTTGCATCCTCCGTCGTCTCAGAGCTATCCAAGGGTGTATTCGAATATGAAGTGATGCATGTCCATTGGCTCATCAAGTACCGGTTCGAGGATTGGGGCGTGTCTGAGGACGGGGCATGGGAGAAGGAATGGTGATCCGGGCTCATGCGTGAGCGTCTACCGCCGACTGGCAAAGTCGCTCATCGCACCGATACCCCCCTGACGGCCCGATAACAAGAACTGCTTTAAAACGCATCTCTACGTTCCTGGACCTTTCTGACGGGAGGCACGGAGCGTAAGGACAACGTCAAAAGCAAGGGTGTGGGCGTGACTAACGCCACACGAGGAGCGCCAGGAGAGCTGGCATTTTTATGACTATTTTGACGCCTTTTAGATCAAGGCAACGTCTTCGCTTGGTCATCGTGTAACAGGAACTTATAAGTTAACAGAATTCAATTAGAAAGAGGGTGTTTGCTCCTCGTTTGATGGGAGCAAACACCCTCTTGGCTTTTGTAGTTTGAATTTTTATAATCTTATACCCTTTACGACGTTATCTTTTTGTTATTTTAATTTGTTCAAACTTATGCACATAATCATCCGGTAAAGGTAATCGCCCGTTCTCATCCATTCGGTATTCTTTCCCTTGAATGGTAAAAAGCGTATTTTCGTCGTGGCCATATTTTCGCCAGTCTTTCTCCTTCATTGCCTTGCTTTCGGGATCAACATCGTGGACGACCCCATAAGGACTAAGACGATAGCGAGTTGGCTGATTATTGACGGTAAATGGTTCTTCTGTGTTAATACCGAAACTGATCAATTCCGTGTAAACATCTTCTGCCTCTCGAGCCGTATAGAGGTGTGAAGGATTACCTGTACGGACAAACTTTTGAAAGTCACCTAAGAACTGTCTCTTTTTCTCAAGAAAGACACGTTTTTCATCTGACATCTGGTTATCAAAAATCAGTGCTTGAACGTGGTTAGAGCTTTTCTCTTCATTGAAACGAAAATTGATGACCCCATACTTAGTTGGTACGCTATACACCGAACTTGGGTGGATAGTGAGGTTCGAGTTTTTATCTACTGCTAAGAATTGTTCATCACCCTCATGTTCGAGATTGACTTGAGAAGGCTTATAAGAGGTGATAGATTGTTGGGTTGACAGACTTGCTTTAGCGTTACTCTCATCATTTAGACGAGAAGCTATATTCTGAAAGATGGATTGATTATAATTCGAGATTTTAAAGTTAGTCATTGTTCAACCCCTCATATTATTTTAGTTCTTTTTTATAGTACATCCAAATCGTTGGGCTCAACGTATACGTTCCTGAAGAATTAAGTCGAGCAGAGTGTTGGAATGAATAGAACTGCTTCATTCGAATTTGTGAGCTCTTAGCGACGTAATCAAGATTACTGGCATCATATAGTGGGAATCCGGTATGAATCCACGAAACTGTAGAGCTCGGACGAATGCTTCTCTTGATTGAGTAAAGATCAAGAAGGTAACGGTTTGATTCGCTTCCACCGATCGTCACACTAGTCAAAATCGCGTCATCTGGAATAGATGCTTCATTAGAAAGGTCGAAGTATTGAATACGACTTGCGTTTGATGTTGAAGTGATCGAAGAGCTGCCGAGATTAACTGTATATGGATTAATATTGTTGACGTAAAGTGGTTCTCCAACAATTACTCTCAAACTGTAAGGATAATCGGTCTTAAAATCTGTGTCAGAAGGATTGATTTCAACATAGTACCAGCCTGTTGAAGCAGTCTCAAAAGTGAGTTGTCTGTTTCCTTCTTCACCAACTTTTTCTCTCTTAGCTAGTGTAATTCCTTGAGCGTCGTAAATTTCAACTGCATACGTCTTTTGAGAAATCAATGTTAATTTTTCTGTTTGATTCATTCCAAGAAAGACTTTGTAGGTCCTTACGTCATCGTTGTTATTAATTGTAGTCAGATCGTTTTTTTCAGGAATAACAAAACTTGTACTGTCATTTCGCGGTAACTCTACCGCCTCTTCGAAAGTTGAAGCGTTCGCTGATAGAACAGGATTGAGCATAAACAAAAATAAAGTTGCAACAAATAAAATCTTTTTCATACATAATTCCCCTTATATCTTTTTTTATCTTCCATTTTTTATATCGGTTTCGAATTGGAATGTTTTAGGTTTTTGTAATGGTATTTCTTGAAAATCGGGTTATTTATGAATTTTTGTTTCTAGATTTACTGAAGAGCAGAAGAGGTTCATGATTTACGCGACAGGTGAGGAGTTCGTAATCTTATATCAGAACCAAATTAAATCCAATAACTAGACCGTTCAAAAATTGGGTTTGAAAAGGAATAATTCGGGCGGAACCGAAGGACGAAAAACACATGTTTTTCTTTTAAATGATGGGTGACTTGCGTTGCTCTCGCCTGGATCCATAGAGCGGGATCCGGGAAAAGGGGCGTTTTCGCAAGACGAAAACGGCATGGTTCGTGTGTGGATATAGCATGGTGTTTTATTCTGTCTCGTCATTTTTTTGATGAAATGGCAAAAGTGAAAAGAACGCTTGTTTATTGAAAATGACCATGTTTTCGAAACAAGCCCTAGGGCTTGTTTGAAACAACACCAGGGCTTACGTGAAATAAGCCAAGATGTTGCTTGAGTGGGTGCGAGGTATCATTGAGCTATCAAATGGAGAGGATGATTCAGATGGATAATTTTCAACTAGACCAACAGACGATGGACGAGATGACGGAGGTGTTGCTTCGACGCCTTCCTGACCGACTTCAAGAAGATTTTGACGACTTAAAACTCGTGAGCATGGATCTTCTTTGTGATGTGAAGGAAGGGGAACGCTTGACCCACCTCACCGTCTTTTTCAACACGAATATGATCCGACGGAATCGTCGTACATAAAAAAATGAAGGTTGTATACATGTATATATGTATACATGTAGATTTGTATACGTGTATACATGTATATAATTTCCTGGAGGCTTCATTTCTGTAAGTTCATGAACAAGGACTGAACTGGCTCTGGACGGGGAATCGGTCTTTAGAGAACCGGAAGGGAGGAGACGTGATGGAAGAGGGGCTGCTTGATGACTATGCATTCGAAGAATTGGATCCGTTCGTCCGGACAGTGTTCTCAGAACTGATGGAACACCCCGAGTGGATGCGTGTCGTCGACAAGGAACATTGCGTCGAGAAGGTCGTCCGGTTCGATGACGGACGGAACTCTCCTTACTTCCGGGTGCTGATCTATCTGGATGCAGAAGAGCGTCCGATCAAGAAAGTGTATCTCTACGGGACATGGGTGGTGGCGAATGGAGACGTCAGCTTCGTCGTCTCGGAATTATCTAAGGGTGTATTCGAATATGAGGTGATGCATGTCCATTGGCTCATCAAGTATCGGTTCGAGGATTGGGGAGTTTCTGAGGACGGGGCATGGGAGAAGGAATGGTGATCCGGGCTCATGCGTGAGCGTCTAACGCCTTAGGGCGAAGTCGCTCATCGCACCGCTGCCCCCCTGACGGCCCGATAACAAGAGCTGCTGGCTCACCGCCGCATCTCTATGTTCCTGGCCCTTTCTGACGGGAGGCACGGAGCGTAAGAGCAACGTCAAAAGCAATAGCATGGGCGCGTCTAACGCCACGCAAGGAACACCATTCGATCGAATGGTGTTTTTGTTTGGAAGCTATTCAATATTTATTTTATATCATTCATTGATATATATCATTAAACGATATAATATGAATTTAAGAGGTATATTAATTAATGATACAAAGGGGTGGTCATATTGCCGAGAAATGACACTATTGAACTTGGAGAATTAACTGATAGCGCATTCTACATTTTACTTGCGCTTACAGAAGCGAGACATGGGTACTTGGTTATGCAGTTTGTGGAAGAACTGACGAACGGTCGGATGCACATCGGTCCTGCTTCGATGTATACCGTGATTAAAAAGTTAGGTAACGCATCTTTGATCGAGCCGTTGGCAGGTGACGGAAAGAAAAAAAGTTATTTGATTACAGACGCAGGACGCAAGTTGTTAAAAGAGGATGTATTGCGCAGGCAGGCGATGGTTGAGGACGCACGCTTTATACTAGAAGGGGAGAAAAACTTATGAAACGAAAATACATAGCAAGCTGGGGGCTCGCATTGGCTGAAGACAAGGAAATGGATAAGCTGTCACGCATGGCTGCCAAAGGTTGGCATTTAGAAAAGTTTGATACTCTTGGTTATACGCTTTTCAAAGGCGAACCGAAAGAAGTGAAGTATAGTCTAGACTATCGAAAACAGCCCGATGAAGATTATTTCGAACTCTTTTCAGCTAGCGGATGGGAGCATGTAGCATCTAATGGGGGAGAAATTCATATTTTCAAAGGAGATTTAAAGGCGCGGCCCATATACTCGGACATAGAAACTTCCTATGAAAAGTACTCCTTCAAAGAAAATGAAATGAAGCGGGTAGTACAGCCCACATTCGTTATTTGGTTAGGGGTCACAATATTATTATTTTTGAGTTGGTCAAACACTATTACGGATTTAATTTCAGTCTTACAATTCATAGTTGCGATATGTTTAATTAGCACCGGTCTTCCATATCTCGGATTTCTTTTTAAACGAAAACAATTTGAGCGAAAATTATAATGTATCCTGCTTGATTACTTTATGTTTGAAGGGGCACGGATGCCCTTCAACAAAGATTTCGGTGGAAGAGATGAACAAATCATTCACGCTTTGATCGAGAAAATCAGGCTCGATAAAGTGAATCGAAAGCGTAGATGAACATAAAAAGACATCCTCTTAAAAAATGGAGGATGTCTTTTTATACAAGGCTTATTGTTTTAATTTCCGATTGTAATCATTGCTCGACCATCTTTTGTCGAATGACTATATATAAATTTAAAAATTAGATACAAGTGATTTTGAATACATCAATTTCTTCCCCTGAATCAATTCTTAGGGTTTCGACATGAATCCAATTTCTTTTTTTGTAATAGACAGATGCATGTTCCGTTCTTAAATAAAGTTCAGGGAATCCCAACTCTTTGACCACATCTATAGTTCGCGCAATTAATTTCTGACCTATCCCCCGGTTACGACACTCTGGCTTAGTGTATAGGGACGCAAGCCAAGGTCCATACATTTCTCTACTCTTTAGATCGTTTTCAAATATTGAAACCGTTCCTAAGCAATGCTCATTATCCAAGGCGATAAGTGTGATAGGGAATGTGTGGGTACCCGTATTTGAAAAGTGATCGAGTACATCATCATATCGCATAGTGCTTCCGGTATTTATTACGAATTCTTCATAGATTATCTCAGAAACTTCTTTTATTTTGTCAGGATGGCTTGATAGGAAATCAATTTTCATTAAAACGCTCCTTATTTATACGTTCTCTAGACTTAAATCATCTCTCTTTGATTCGTCAATGCTCGCTTCAGTCGTCTCGACGATCGTTTCGGTTTGTGGAGCAGTTTCTTCCACTTTTCTCATTCGTGGAAGACTGGTACATCCGGCTATCAGTAGTACGGCCAGAGGTAGGACTAAATAAGTGAATTTCATTTTCTACTCTTTCGTACATGGTATGTATAGGCGTATATACGTAGACAGATCTACATACACATTGACCAATTATATTCTCTGCATCCTCACGATGCGCCAATCCTTCAAGTTTTGGGCTTCCATGTGATTGGTGACCCGTTCAATCATTCTCATTTTTTCGGTCCGAGAAAAATTGAACGCATCTTCCGGGAGTTCCAACTCGACCTCGAGCGTGACTTTGACTTTCTTTTCCCGTTTGTTGAATCGACGAAGCAGGTAATGCTCAAGTTCATCGATGACTTCCGCGTCATCGATTCCATCAGAGGACTTCAAAGCGATGTTCAACCAAGGGTTGAGTCGATCGATGTACGCTTCAAGTTCTTGAGGTGTCGTATTTAAGTATGTCCAAAGGTGATCAAATCGCAGTGTTTCCGTCTTGTAAAACAGTCTGATCCACTCTTGAAGATTCATGAGATCACTCCTTTTTGATTTAAGTGTATCTCGTGTTATGTATGGCAAACAGTGACGAGTTTATGTACAAATCGAACATGGTTCTTGAGAACCTTAGGATGTGATGCATGTGCGCATTGACTCATCAAGGGTCGGTTCGAAGGTTAGGGTGTGTCCGAGGACGACCCGATTACAAGAGCTACTGGCCATTTCGAACAGCAGACACGGAGCGTCGGAACAAATACCGTGCAATTGTAAATTATTTTTTGGGATAATAGCCTTGCGAATAATATATGCTGGGAAAGGAGAATATGATATCCAATATTTTAATCTAGTAATCAAAAATCACCCTGTTAAAATTGGATTATAAGTCCATTACAGAGTGATTTCTTTTAATTAGTTATGTCACAAATTTAAACATCGCAATATTTAGAGACTGGCATGTAGCTATTAGCGTTATAGCAATCAACAATTGTTAGGGTTACTTTAAAACTTTTTTTAGTAGCATCGTAATTAGATAGATGATTGCTAATAGCGCAGTCAACATTACTCCTGCAGTGAGAAGAAATGACATTTTAAGCGCCCTCCTTTATTACCTTAAAATCGAGCTTTTAGAAATGTTACCTTTCGCATCCGATTCCACGTTAACTCTCAAGTATTTCTCTTGTAGTTTAAGACCATTACCCTTAATCGTGATTCCAAGAACCGCGCTACCTTCTTGATAAGCTATGCGTCTTGAACTACTTGGTTTTTGAATTTCACTTTTCTTTTCAACAATGTTAATCAGGATTCCGGCGATATGCTCTGTTTTCATGTAGTTACCAGTCCGTCTAGCAGTTACGGTTTTTCCATCATAAGTGAACTCTGCGCCAATATAAGCAGTCACGAGCTTTAAGTTTTCTGCGGTAACGTCGTAAATTGTTCTTGAATGTGAAGCATTTTTAATTTTTTGGGAAGTAGCTGCGTGTGCTGTTTTAAAGAATAGATTATCGACAAACGCGAAAAAACTTAAATCTGTATTCTCTTGCACGTCGATCTCTTCAGAAACAGAAAATTCATCGACTACAACATAATTATCTTCAAATGTAATACGAACTTGGTCATTAATATCGACAATTTTGTTTTCTATGTTTGTAGTCAATGATACAGGTTTTTCTTCTTTGACTAGTGTGGCGTCCACTTTTTCTTCAATGCCATTAATCAGAGTTTCTTGTGAATTGTCTATCAATGCATCCAGAATTAAATCTTCAACTGGCTGAGTAGTAGAGTAAATTTTTGTTTCGATTTCGGAAATGATTTGGTTTCTTTCATTCTGAATTTCTTTTATTTCTTGATTGTTAAACTCTACAATTACATTGTTGGTTGGCAAACTTGTAGTCGAGTATGTTTCTTCCGAATTTGCGCTAGTTGAATCAGGTAAAATTATACCAGAAAATAATACAAGCGCTACGATAGACATCTGTAGTTTTTTAAACATTAAGCACACCTCTTTCTAGTTATAAAAACCATAGTACCTTATATATCCTTATTTTTCTATACCGAAATAAAAAATGGATATATATTCATTATCGTGATTTTTTTGGTTGGTGTAATTTAACCTTCACCTCATTTACTCTAAAACTTATGATAGAAATAATTAATTTAAAATAATGATTATAGTGTTATTTAATGAAATAATCATTGTGTTAAAAGAAGGTTCATAATTTCTACGATTGACGAAATATGTGAAATCTTATTCAAGAACAAGCTCACGACTCACAAGGAGACAGTCCGAACCTGGATACATAAAGGCGTGAGCCGAACAGCCCCGCTCGAACGGTTCGTCATGTTGAATCCAAGTCAAGGGAACCAGGGCCAAGACGACCGAACATTACAGCGCTGCATCTCTTTCGCTAAAACTTGGGGCTACGACGGCATTAAGGTCGTCAATCTGTTCGCTTTTATCTTGACAGATCCGTGCAAACTCAAGGAACAGGCCGATATATCCGTGACGCAATTCAAAGCTCTGACCGCGTTGTCGTCGCATGGAGTAAGACCTTTCAAACCCCATTTGTTCCACTGAACCATCAGAACGATATTAAAGTACCCAAACGGACCGTGCCTTAGGCGACAGGTTTGAAGGAAGGTATGTTCACGAACAAGTCGGATGTCGGCTTGTTTGACGCTCCGGACTGGAAAATGTGAGCATATAGAATTGTCTGGCATAAAGTGAGCACGCGCGAAACAGGGTTGCCCCGCTGTGCATGACAGTGAGGGTAGCCCTGTTTTGATACACCCCTTATAATTTCCGTTGATGTATCCTCTAGATGTCGGTTTACGAGTGGAGACTCTTCTGTGCCTGTTTTGCGATCAGCTCTTTTAACTCTTGAACCGAATAGGCCGGTTTCCGACGATGGAGCATGGCGTGACAGTTCGGGCAGACCGGCACCAGGTCATCGATTGGATGGACCTCGTATTCTTCTTTGATCGTATGTAGCTCTTTCAAATGTTGGACATGAATATACTCTTTCCCGATTGATCCATAAACGTCGACAAAACTGAACTCACATACGACGCATCGATAGCCCTTTTCGTTCAGACATTCTTGGCGTGCTTCAATATTTCGTTCATAGGCGTTCACCGTGACCTGTTTCACAGCCCCTTCTCGGTAAGAAGAGAATTCCAGTTTCTTAGCGTCCTTAAAATCTTCTGGTTGGCCCGGAATTTGCTCGATCGGTGATTGGCGGATCGTCTGTTTGACCGCATTGAAGGTAGCGGGATTCAATGGCATGGACGATGCCTGGAACCCTTCAAACAGATATGCGTCATATTCGTTTTCCTCGACCTCCCACTCCTCTAAAAGAATGGGATCAGCATAGAGGGAATGGACGTATCGAATCGGCACATGGTATCGCTCTGTCCGGTCATCCGTATAATAGAACTCGTCGTGAAGCATGTCTTTGAAAGGTGCACCCGTGATTTGGACGATGGCATATATGCCGCGCCCCATTCTAGGGCGGCCTTGTAGTTGTGACTTCGTCCGTTGGTCGTGTCCGACACGAATCACGCCGATCTGCCCCTCCTCGAACCAGTCCTTCTGCCAGCTCGTGATCGAAAAGCTATCGATCGTTTGACCTGAATGCAAGAATTCGTCAATCGCCCATTTGTTCGGATTGCAAAAAAACGTCCAGTATCCGGTCGGTAACACTTTCTCTGACGAGATGATCCCCTTCTCTTTCCATGTCTTCACCTTCTCACGTCTGAATGCCTCATCGGTCGTGAAACGATATTCATGCCCTTCATGGAGCCAGCTCTCGCCAAGATAAGCGCCATATTCGATGGTCGTAAATTTTAGATGATCAAGATTCAAATGCTCTTTCAACCATTTAGCGGCGCACTGGATGGTCGGTAACTCGGCCAGCTCTTGCCGGTCCCTGTAAATGATGATTGGTTTGTCTCGTTTATTAATGGCGAGCGGTTGCCGTAACATGATAATTTTCATCCTTTCGTTTACCCGATATCTGTAACCTACAGCAAAAAAACACTAGGGGTAAAAATAAAAAATGAATATTACATATATAGGATTATAATAAAGGTGCATTGGATAATTTTACAATAAAATATTGAACGGAGAGATAGATGATGAAACACATGTTGAAATTGGGAACTGCATTCGTATTCAGTGGTGCATTGTTGTTGTCACCCTACGGGGAAGCATCGGCCGCTGCGAGCATCAAAGTCCATTACATCGATGTCGGGCAAGGGGACGCCATCTACATCAAGATGCCAAGCGGTGAGGACGTCATCATTGACGGTGGGAACAAAGGAAAAGGGGATGCCATCGTCGCCTACCTCAAGAAGCAAAAAGTCGACGATATCGAGGTGTTGATCTCAACACATCCGGATGCGGATCATATCGGCGGATTGGACGAGATTCTGGACGCCTATCGCGTCGAGAACATCTACGCACCGAAAGTGAAGCACACGACCCAGGCCTACAAAGACTTCCTTCAAGCCGTCAAACGGGAAGGGAAGACCATCAAAACGGCACAGGCCGGCGTGAAACTGCCGATCAAAGGTGTTAGTGCGAAGTTTGTCGGTCCGGTCAAATCCTACTCGAACAGTGACTTGAACAACTGGAGTGCGGTCCTTCATGTCACATACAAGAAGAACACGTTCTTGTTCACAGGGGACGCGGAACACGTTTCTGAGAAGGACATGATGGCCAAGAAGCAGACGCTCCGGGCGGATGTATTGAAAGTGGGCCATCACGGTGCCAAGACGTCGACAAGCAGCACGTTCCTGAACACGGTCAAACCGAAGCATGCCATCATCAGCGTCGGGAAAAACAGCTATGGGCACCCGACGTCCGAAGTGGTGACGAACTTGAAGCGACAAAAAGCGAACACGCTTCGCACAGACAAGAACGGCACGATTATCATCACGGGGAACGGCTCGAGTTATGCCGTGAAAAAATCCAAATGAAGAGACGACGGGGAATCATCGATCGATTCGAAGGGGACTTGGCTGTCGTCGAATTCGGAGAAATGATGGAGGATATTCCAAAGTCACGGCTCCCTGAATCGACGCAGTCGGGCGATGTGCTTTGGTTTTACGAAGATGGACGAGTTGAGATGGATACAGGGGAAAAAGAACGGTTATCAAAAGAAATCGATGAGTTGATGGATGAGCTTTGGGAGGATTAATCTTCTTAAAAATCAGCGCAAATTTGTTAGGCAAAGTACGAAAAATATGACGAGGGAGAAGTCTTATGAAAATCAGAATCGCAAAACCATCTGACGCCTATCATATTGCAAAAGTACAAATAGATAGTTGGCAATCGACATATAAAGGCATTTTATCAGAAGATTACTTGAAGGACTTAAACTATAAAACCAAAGAATTGAAATGGTACAACATTCTCCAAAATCAAACGGTCTATGTGGTCGAGAATTTAGATGAAGAGATCGTTGGGTTTGCACATGGAGGGCCGTCCGAAAAAGCAGTTTGTCCGACATTTACAGGAGAGTTGTATTCTATTTATCTACTTCAACACTATCAATATCAAGGACTAGGTAAGTTGTTATTTGATGCAGTTGCATCAGAATTGGTGAATGAAGGATTTTCCTCTCTGAAGGTTTTTGTTTTAGATCAGAACCCCAGCAGACTTTTTTATGAAGCATTGGGAGGTAAGGAAATAGAAGTTACTTCAGTTGAAATTCACGGAATTGATTATCGAGAGATTGTCTATGGATGGGAAAACATAGGGACAAAATTATAACCTAAAAAATCATATAATTATACGATGAAATTAAACGGTGAGCATGACTCCCTGACGCGGTTCGACCAAGTGATGTACTTTGGTTCTACAAAGATAAACGAATAGAAGTAGATATAGAGGAAAAGCAAGAGTTATCAAAAGAAATCGATGATTTGATGGATGCGTTTTGGGAAAATAAAGGGGAATGTAATATGAATTTACATGAGTTTGAGAAAACGATTAAAAAACTTTTCAGCTCGAAATTATTAGAAGAGCATGACGACTACGGTTTTACCAACACTTCAAATGACAACATTAACAAAATTGGCTATGCTACTAACCTTTCACTTGAAACTATTGAACAAGCGAGTCAACTTGGGATTGATTTAATTGTTACCCATCATGATGCTTGGGATTTTCTTTACGGTCTAAGAGAAGAATGTGTAAAGAAGATGCAAGAACATAACATCAGTCACTTTTGGATTCATTCTCCTTTAGATTATGTTGAATTCGGAACCTGCACATCTTTAATGAGAGTATTAGAAGTTGATAAAATCACGAAATATTCTTCATACAATAGAGAAGATGGAGATTTTCCTGGTATTGGAGAGTATAGCAATCTGCTTGATTTTAATCATTTTAGAGAACAAATGTGCATTAAATTAAATGAACCAGTACGGGCATGGAAAAACAATAATAAAGAAGTCCAACGGATTGGGATATTAACAGGAGCTGGCCATTCTTCGTCTATTATCCAAAAAGCAGTTAATGAAGGTTGCGATACATATATAACAGGAGAAGCTACTTTATACACGATTCAATATGCAGAATTCGTAGGAATCAATCTATTAGTGGGAAGTCACACCTTCACAGAAATCTATGGAGTAGAAACATTGGTGCAGAAAATAGTGGAATTAAATTCGGACATCATTGCAACAGAACTGAAGGAAACTCACTTCGAATTAAATCATTAATTGATTACAGAAAATCCATTTTCGAAACAAATTTTCCTTTTCATTAATTAGAATATAGTATCAATGACCTTCAATGGATTTCAAAATCGACTTTTTAAATCTGTTGTTTTTTAAAATCATGATTCATCAGATCGTTTTTGACGTTTTTAGGGTTGAAATTAAAATAGCTTAAGGATTGCATAATTTGTAGAATTGGAGAACCGATATGTTACTTATCCAAAGATCGAATAAAAATGAAGCATCTGTATTATTGGACATACAAAAGGAAGCCTTTCAAAAGGATTTAATAAAGTATGAAGATTATGATACCAATCCTGTCAACGAGCCGATAGAACGACTGATTAAGAAGATTGAACTGTTTATTCATTACACCATTTGGATTGATGGGAAAATTGCTGGCGGAGCTGACATTCGAGATATGAGTGAAGGGAGATATCGTTTAAATCGAATATTTTTATCTGAACGGTATCAAAACAAAGGCTTTGGGACTGAAATAATAAATTTAATTGAAGCAGAATTCCCACTCGCTAAGGAATGGAGATTAGATACACCTCATTTGAATACTAGAAATCATCATTTCTATGAAAAGCTTGGATACAAACGAGAGGCCCAACATCAAATAAACAGTAAACTGATATTGATTGATTATGTAAAAAAGATATGAGCTCTATTTAAAAGCCCATATCTCTTAATACTTATATTAGTCTTTCGACGTTAAACATTGCTGTTCTAGAGAGGGACTTCTTCTCTTTCTCAAGTATTATGTCATGCCAACGGTCTTCGAGAGACTTTAGAAAGGGTTTTTCTAACCGTTTGTTTTTTTCAAGGTCGTGTAATGGATGCACAGTTCTATCCGGATCGAAGTGACCGCTGATCAATGATCTACCCGGTAAGGCGACCGTGTAGGCGACGAGTGCATCTTCACTAAAGTCGTGATTGTTTGCGACACCGAATGACTGGAACCCGAATCCTTTATCGTGAATATACATGAGCGGCTCATCGACGCGATCCACCTTCAGGTTCGTCTCGAGGGCCGCTTTTGCGTTCAGGTAGGTCTCGGTCTCCTCGGGAAACACACTCTGTATGGCATGGACGCGCTCATAAAGGTTGAGGTTTGCTTGTTTCCATCCCATGCCCATGCGTCGATCCAGTTGTTCCAAATATTCGAGTGGGCTCTGTTCTTTCTCCTGTTGCAAGGTGTGCACCTTCTCTAAATGTGACTCGATATGGTCGATAAAAGCCGCAGACGTTTGATGGACCTCCTGCAACAGTTGTTCCTTGTCGAGGAGCTCTTTGTCTTTCGTCCAACCGGCCAGATAGGAGAGCGAGAAGTCGTCCGTCGGGAAACCGAGTTGATGCGAGACGACGTAGGCGACCATCTCGGCCTGAAACTCCTTCTCGGGTGCCGTTCGAGGTTTCTCCCATTCGAGGTTTCGCTCCTGGTTGTGCAACTCCGCATGGGCGAGCTCGTGGATCAGGACGCTGATGTCCTCGATCGATGTGTTTCGTGGGTTCAAGGCGATCGCATGCAGCTCCGGATAGTAACAACCCTTCGCCGTACCGATCTCGTCGAGCGGTTCCTCTAATAGCGTCACATTCCGGGCATCCGTGAGCGTCGTCAAGGCGTCACGGATGTCTTGTTCGTTCTCCAGCCCGCCGTCCCGATGATACCGTTTGAAAATGTCGGAGACATCGATCCCTTTCTCGCGCGCGTCGGTCTGCGTGTACTCGAACACGTGACCGATTTTGAAGTACATCATCTTGCGTGACGGGATTCGTCCTTGTTTCACGCCGTCTTTGACTGGCTTCGGTGCCTTGCTGAGCGGCACCCATTCATCTTTGTGAAGGGCGTACGTCACCGGGTTCGGGACGAATACCTTGATGCCACGCTCACCTTTTTGTACCTGTGCGCCCTGCTTCTCCCAGAACGGATAAGAGCCGACCGCAACTGCGCCAGGGAATTGGGACTCGATCAAGACCGCGTTCCGCATCGAGTATTGATGAAACTTGCCGAGAAACTGCAGATGTTCCCGAATCTTCTCCGGACTCTCGAAATAGCTGTCGATTTGTTGTCCCATCTGTTCGGTCAATGCCTCGAGCTCTGCTTTCCGTTCTTCGTTCGTCTTCATCTTAGCCATCGTGTCAGACTCCTTCCTTCAACAAGTCGGTGACAGGTTCATCACTATCCGTGAATTCATTCAGTTCACGTTCAAGTTGAGGCGACGTTTCCGAGATGTCGAGTAACAACCGTGTCCGCTCGAAATTGACTGGAAGCAAGATAATCTCGTCTTGCGCGATGGCGGTCAAAAGTTGTCGCTCAGAAACGGACACCGGGATGTCGTACCGTTTTCCATAGATGAGGACCGTGACGGTATCGGGTTGAAGCGTCAACAGTTGTCCCATCGTGAAGGGACGGTCAAGTGGTCGCATAGGATTCATCCTCTCTCAAAAGTTAGTGTGTCCTTCTTCTGTTTTTGGTGTTCGATACGTTCCTGGACGACACGTTCCGCCGTCTCGAGGAACGTTGGCTTGAACTGGTCTGTCGTCATGATGTCCTCGATGCCCTCTGTCTGCATCAGCGCCTGCAGGAGCTCTGTCAGGATTTGTCCGTGGCGGTCGGAGCGGTTCGCGGCGAGCCGGATCCGCTCGAGTTCCGCCGATACCTGCTCGTTCATCAACGTCTCGATATGCTGAGAGACCTGCGTGCTGATCGAGCGGGTGAGGAACTGCATGTCCCACTTCTCGTCGGCCAGTTGGTTATGTTCCTCTGCGATATGGTCGATGACCTGCCCGAGGTGACCAAAGCGTTTGTCATCGGCGAACTCCTCCAAATATGTGACCGTCTCCGGCTTTAATCGAAGACGGATCTGTCTCAACTCTTTCATCGTCCTCCCTCACTTTCCATATTCGATGTCCCGTTCCAGCTGTTCGAAAGCACGTTGGTTCTTCAAATTTTCGAACTCGTCGTTCATATGCCGCTCGATCCGGTAGAGTGATTCGTTGAATATCTTTTGTTGTTTGAATGCACGTCGCACCGGATGTTTAGGGGCTTCACTTTTCACAAGCGTCGCCTGTTCTTTTGACAAGTCTCGCATCTCGGAGAGGATGGCATTCCCCATCCGGGTGTAGAGGTCCTGTCGCTTCGTCGCCCGGTACCGCTCGGCCTTCTCCGTGTCGCCATAGCTACGACGATGGAACGACACCTCCTGCTCGAGCCGCTCGTTGAAGGCTTGAAACTCTGATTTGAAGTGGATGTCGATATAATTGTCGGTCAGACGATTGAGCGATTTACGGAGCGGCTGCATCCCGTTCATGTTGTATTGCCACTGTCGTTTGTCTTCCGGCAACCGCTCATAGATGTTCTTGAACTGACGGACGAGGTCTGGTTGCAGGACACGGTTCGGAAGCGTTTGGATCTTCCGGTTCCGTTTATGGGCGACCAGTTCGTCTCTTATGAATGCATTCAGTTTCTCCTGTTCTTTCGTCCGGTCGGCGAGGGAATGGATGACATTCGACTTCATCAGCTCGAGCGATTTTGGTTTTCGTTTGCCGCGCTCGCGCATGTGGCTCGTCTCGACGATGGCGACATGGATATGGATGTTATCGGTGTTGTAATGCACGGCACCGGTCCAGTATGCGTGGACCATCTTCTCTTTTTGAAGCATCGAATCGACCGCGTTCCGTGTCGCCTGGATCAACCGTCTCTCGTCGATGAGGTCGTCGTGGAGCACACCGGTCTCGCGTAGCCAGGCGTTGTCGAACGAGATGATGTCCTGCCAGAGGATGCTCCCGTTCTCTTGCGCGTGCTTGAAAATGTCGCGGACAACGCGGCGCTTTTCGTCGTTCAACCGGTCGTCCTCGCGTGTGAACAGACCGCTCGACTTTGTCTCATCTTCCATGTAGTCATGATACGTTTCGAACTGTTCGCGGCTGTCTTTCGCGTCTGGACGGTTGATGTAATCGAGGTACGTCGTGTAGCGACACGACTTCTTTATCAAACCCGGTACCTTGAACTTCGACTTGATGACGACCCCCGGCGTCTCACGCATCTTGCATCACCTCGTTCAACAACCGGGTCACTTCGGCGAGCTCGTCCGCGCTCCGTTTCAAGTGGAGCGTGTTCGCCTCGAGTTGTTGTTCGAGCCGCTCGACCTGCGTCGATTGGATGCCGTTCGCGCACCAGGAGGCGAGCAGTTCTTTCAAATATTGTTGCCGGGAGCGGTTGTGTTCCTTCGCCCATTCATCGATCTGCTTCACGATGACGGGGTCGATGTCGCGGAGCAATAGATCCATCTGTCTAACCACCTTTCTAGAAGCTACATATTGCCGACGTTCGAAAAGTTCGTTCAAAGAGCATAAGGGGAAAATGCTATCACTTGTCGTGCTAGCCTAGGCAGAGCCTAGGGTTTCCGTGATATCATCAAAAGTCCGAAAATGGCACGAAATGTGCCAGTAAAACCATCGATTTGGCACGAAATGTGCCACTTAAATCGACAGTTCCCGGAGCCGGACGCGCAGTTTGTCTTGCTTTTCTTCGAGTGCTTTGACCGACTGTTCGAGTTTCTCGAGTTCCATTTTGAGCTCTTCACGCTTCCGACCGAGGTCGAATATCTCGTTCTCCTGTTCGACCTGTTCGTCGAGCGAGAGGTAGGGGAGTTCGCTTTCAAGTTCCTCTTTGTCACTATCGAGTCGCTTGATTTGTTGACGTTTCGCCTCGACTGACTGCTGCGATTTTTCCAACTGTCGGTCGGTCCCAACAAGCTCGTCCTCGACGAACAATCTCGTGAAAGATGTCTCGTCAGATGAGGTGTGACTCGCCTGTTCGATGGTCCGATGGTCAGCATAGAGCGACGTCAAAAGAACGTTCTCTCGTTCCTCAGGTGTGAGTTCATCCAGTGGTTGGGATTCATCCAATCCATAGATCCGGACGGCGAGTTGGTCGAAGTCGTTCGGCACGTCCTCCAGTTCGAGCACATATTGGTCGTTCCGTTCATAGAGCAACACAACCTCCTTCTCAGAATCTGGACGTGCCTTATAGACGGAACGAAAGACATGATCGTTCGTGTTACCTGGTGCGTCATCAAGTGAGAGGCGGATGCGCATCGTCCGCTTTTCCGTGTCATAACTCCAGGCATGGAGTGTCACGGTCTCCCCGTTCGAGAACCGGATTGCCTCGTTGACCGGCGTCTCATTGACCGGTTCTTCTTCGGCGAAGAAGAACGACGAGGTGCCGAAGAAGAGGAAGCCGATGACAAAGAATACGCCGAGTCCGAGGTAAAGTCGGGAGACGTTCTGGGTGAGACACCGTCGCGTTTTCGGTCGCATCTAGATTCCTCCTTCCGGTGTCAGGTCTTCCATCTCGGTGACGACTAAACGTCCATTGATGGACTCGAACGTCAGAGCCAACAGTTCTTGCATCGTCTCTTCATAACCCGTCTCGGTGATCAACAGGTCTTGTTTAAACCGCACGAGGCAATCTTCTCCGGAAGCGGAAGGAAACACCTCGATGTCACGGACAGTCGTCTCGAACGTGCCGACGTCACTGCCGTCAGCGACGAAGAGCGTGGCCGCGAGTTCCTCCGACATGACATCTTTCGCCTGTCGTTTTTGTGTCGTGTAACTGTCTTTCGTGATGGTGAAGGCGTACTCGACGAAACGCGTCACGCGTGTCGTTAGCTCTTTCATCCGTTCCGTCTCCGTCGATGCGACAACTGGTTCAGTGTCCGACGACGTCTCTTCGGAGGTTGCCGATTCATAGGGAGTGACGCTCTCGTTTTGTGTCTCACTCGCGTTCGAGGTATTTGCCGCTGGTGCCACGCGTTGATAAAAAAAGATGTTCGCCGCGAGTGAAATAAGAAGCAGTACCCCGAACAGATACGCGAGGTGACGTGCGGTGAAGTTCATTTTTCCTCCTCCTTTCCATACATCCATGACTCAAAATCCGAAGACCGGGGCGGGGTCGATATGACCGGACCATTCGCTCGTCTTGATCTCAAAATGCAGATGGTTCCCGCTCGAGCGGCCGGTGGTGCCGCAGTACCCGAGCGCCTGTCCGGCGTCGATTTGTTGCCCGGTCTGAACGCCGAGACGACTCAGGTGCGCATACGCCGTGATGTAGTTGTTATGTCGGACCTGGACGAGATTGCCATACGGTCCGCGGTTCCCGCTATAGATGACGGTGCCGCTCTTGACCGCGTGGATCGTATCGGACGGGGTGCAACTGAAGTCGATCCCGGTGTGGTTGTCCCGTTGTCCGAAGACGACGCGCCAGCCGAAACGCGACGTCACGTTGAGCGGGATGGCGAGCGGGGAACGTAACCCCGACAACAGTTCTTTCGTGATGACCCCGTCGGCAACGGCAACCGGCGCGAGGTATTTCAGCACCGCGTCGACATACTCGATGTCCCCGTAACAGGCGCCGTGCTGGACCGCACTTGGTCGATGACAACGATAGATGCCGGTGTGTTTCACGCGCTGGTACATCATCTGGGAGAACGAGATGGCGAGCTCTTTCGAGTATCGTCCTCCGTTCTGTTGCACATAATCGATAAAGCCGCCGCCGAAGTTGTAACTCTGTAACGTGAGCTGCACGTCCCGGTTCGCCCGTTCGAAGACGGACGCGAAGTGCTCGACGCCGTAGACGATACTCTTCTCGGGGGAGGTGATGCACCCGATCCGCCCACACTTCGATTCGCTCGCCTGCATCGGGTCGTTCCCGCGTCCGCCACTCTCTTGCATCATGAGTGCGAGCACAAGGTTCGTCTGTTCGGCCAGCCCGTGCTTCGTCAGTTCCGATTCGACCAAACCCCGATATTGGAGCACTTGGTCGCTTACCTGGAGACCACCGGCCGTATCGAACGGGACGTCGGTCGGTTGTTCGTTCTGGACACCGGTGAGCGTATCGAGGATCCCGACGATGAGGATGACCAAGAACAAGGCGATTGCCGCGATCCCGAGTAGGATGAGTCGCCACTTGAGCGTCGCGAGCTGCCATTTCGCCGTGACGGCGAAGCGGGCCGTCCGTTTCGCGGCCGCCCACATCAGGCACCCCCACCGAACAGGGCGAGCTCTTCGGGCGCGACGTCGACGTCAAAGATGAGGTTCTGCACCCCGGAGATACTGAGGACGACGCGTCCCGTCTCAAGTGAGGGAATGATCCGCATCTCGGAGTTCGAGAGCTGGCCGTCGAACACCGTCTGGATAATCGGGATGCTCTCCGCGTCCTGTTCGCCGATAATCTTGTATTGCGTCAATTGGAAGAGCGACTTGACGTTCTCTGCGTTCTCGGACTTCGATCCGGCCGGCACGAAGTCGGTGATCAGATGCGACACGAAGAAGATGCCGCCGAAATACTTACGCGCCTCGCGCATACAGCGTTGCAGATAGAGGATGGCCGGCTGGGCGATGTCGCGCGTGTTGATCAAGTGGTGCGCCTCGTCGATGACAATGAGATACTTGCACGCCTCCTCGGTCCGGAGCACGCCCTGGTTATAGGCCTTGAGTTGACTCGAGCCGTTGGCGATCATCCCGTCCCACAGCATGTTCATCAAGGAGAACACCTGCGCCTGAAACACCTCGTCGCGTAGGCTCGTCAGGTTCCGGAGCGGGAACGAGACGATGAGCTCTTCGTCGAACCGGTCAATCGAGGAGTGCCCGTCGAAGATGTTGCCGTAGTTATGGACGAGGTTCGTGACGGCGAGTTCGATGTTCTCGAGGCGCCGGACCCGGTTCGGACTGATCGCGTCCTTGATCGAGGTGCGCGTGTCGTCCGTGTAGAGCTCACGCCGCACGAGCGTCAAAAAGTCGGAGAACGTCGGGTACCGGTTCGCCGGGTGCGTCGTGATCGGTAGCTCACCCTGTTCGTCCCAAAGTCCGTGCCGGACATACAGGTCACGGAGCAGAATCTCGAACTCGTTCGTCTCTTCTTGTGTCGCCGCCGGATTGATGTAGTGATAGAACACGGCCATTTTCGACAAATGCTGCATGAACGAGAGTGCTTCGTTGGCGTTGCCGTCGTTGTTCGTCACCGTCTTATAGACATGGAGCGGGTTGATGAGCCCGGCCGACCCGTCGAGTGCTATCTCTTTCCCGCCGAGCTGACGCACGAGGTCGGAGAACTCGCCTGTGACGTCGAGGATCCGGATCTTGTTGCCCTTGATTGCCTGGTCGAGCACGGTCTTCTTCAATAGTGTCGACTTTCCTGATCCCATCTTTCCGATCATGAGCGCGTTGTAGAACTTGCGCTGTTTGTCCTTGTGGAACAGGTCGAAGATGACGCTCCCGTTCGTGTCGGTCGTCCCGTAATACGTGCCGGTCGCGTCCTGGAGCGACGTGAAGTGGAACGGATAGCCGCCGGCGATGGAGAGAGACGGGATCTCTTTCCCACGGCGCCGGTTCGGGAGTTTTTGTTGCTGGTCATAGCTCGTGAACAGGCTCTGCCACTCCCATTCCTGTTCGTTCAGGAAGATCGTTGAGCGGAAGTTCCGGGCCTCGAGTTCTTCCATCACTTCTTGCACTTTCACCTCGAGCGCGTCGAGCGCCTTCGCCTTCACGTAGAGGCGCAGATGTAGATATTTCATCGTCTCGCCCTGGGTTATCTGTTCGTACAGCTCGTTCAGTTCCTTATACGTCTCCCTGGCATCGATGCGGTCGATATTGTCCTTCGCGTTCTCGAAGCGTGTGTTCTGTTCGGCCATCGACTTGTTGATGGTCTGGATGATCTCGCGCTTGTCGGCCGTTCCGATGTCGAGCGTCGTCAAAACGCCCGGCATGTTCAGGATCGGTTCGAGCCAGTAGTCATAGACGAGCGACTGATATTTATAGACGTGAAGGCACGACAGGTAGCCGTCGCCGAGTCGGACGAAGTTGGCGTCGAACTTAATGCCGCCCTGCGGCTGGATCTTGGCGATGACGTCGGGGTTGTAGCCTTTCTCGATCTTGACGGTCTCCGGGTCCTGTTGTTTGGATAACTTGTCACGCAGGCGCTGCCACATGCGCGTCACTCCTTTCTTCAGGCGTCGAGTTGCGGTTTCGTGTTCGGGTTGTTCAGCTGATAGAGCACATGCACCTTCTGGTCGAGCGTCAGCTCGCGCATCGGGTTCGAGCGGCGGAGCAGTTTATAGAGGTGTGTCTTCCGCTCGCGTAGCGTCCGCTCGTCGTTGGCATAAAAAAAGAGGAGATAATCGCGATTGGTGCGATGCTCCTCGAGATATTCGAGCTCCTGCTTCTTCTTCAACAAGAAGGGTAGGTAAGCCGGTGTCTGATTTTGTCGAATCTGTCGTTCGATGCTGATCTTCTGCCGTTCGAGACTGAGCGGTGTGTTTAGCGGCACGACCTTGAGCGGGTGCGTGTACGCCTGCAGAAGATAGGCGAGCGAGAACACGTCATGGTCTTTTTCCTCCTCGTTCAAGGAATAGATGTCCTTCGAAGTGAGCTGGACCATGTCGAGATAGGTCCCGTCGCGCATCTCGAACGCCTCGGTCCCGGTGATGTCGACTATCGGCATCAGTTCGGCGACCGTCGGTTTGATGACGACCTTATCTTTGACTTTCCGTTTTTCGAAAACGTCCTGTTCGTCGAGCCAGGTGCCTGTGCGTCTCGGTTCTTGTAGCGACTCCTCGATAAAAGCCATCTCAATCACGTCCTTTCGTGTGCGCGTCGAGTGCGAGATAGGTGTCTTTCCGCTTGATGAGCGCGTAGTAGAGGGCGTGGACCATCCGTTTCTGTGGGTTCGTCGCCGGTCGCAGCACCAGGAACAGACCGAAGACGGCGAGGAAGACCGTGAACGGGATGTGTAGCACCGACGGGATGAACGGGAGCGTCACGAGCCGGAGCACGATGAGCCCGACGAGGAACAGGAAGTCATGCAGATAGAGCATCTTATTGATCTTCAGTTCGGTCGTGACCTCGTTCGGGATCCGGTATTTGCGCATGGGTCATCACTCCTTTTTCTTCATGTGGTCAGGTCGCGGTGGCGAGGTCGGATAGATCCGTCGTGAATCTTCCTGTTGCTGGCTATGACGGTATGTCTGGTTCTCGCGCACCTGTTCGATGACCTCGGTCTCGACGTCGAGCACGGTCTCTTGATGGATGGTCCGGCGGGCGCGCCCTTGGCGTTTCTCTGTTGCCGTATCACTCGAATCTGTCGCAGATGACGAAGACGAGGATGAATCGTTTGAATGTGGTGCCTCATGAGGTGTCGCTGACGTCGCGTCGTTTCTTGCTATCGATTCATTGTGACGATTGTCTGATCCGGATGTGGTATCGATGGACCCGGTGACCGGTTCGAGAGTCGATGAAGCAGGGCTTGAAGAATGACCAGATCTTGAATGATCGTGAAGTGATTCCGGTCTTTGCGTCTCCGGTGACGTTGTTTGATGATCGGGTCTACTTTCTGTATTCGATTCAGGATTCGTCGCATGGACCGATTCGGGAGATGTGCGGCCCGATGCTTCGTTCACGTGTGGAGAACCGTGCGCTTCCAACTCGGATTCTTGACCGTTGCTTGGTTGCGCAACGTCCTTCGAACTTGTCGGTTTGTCTTGGTCAAGTTGAGTGCGACTTGCGGTCTGATTCGTCTGAGCAACACCATCTGGATTGGTTTGTCTCTCGGTATCCGCTCGCTGTGGAGCATGGGTCGCCACACTAAGCGGTGAATCACTTTGCGGCATGGCATTCGAATCCATCCGAGCCGTCGCAGCCTCATGGAGCGATGGCATCTTCGGTGCGCCTTGTGTGGCACGCGCGACCTTCGAGACCGCGTGGGCACCGGCCGAGGTCACGCCTTTCCCGGCGGCATAGGCGCCGAGGGCGACACCCCAGCCCCGCTTGAGTCCGGCATCAATCCCGAACAGCCGCTCGACCATGTTAGGACCGTCGATCAAAGCGACCGAGAAGGCGATGAGGGCAATCAGATAGGCGAACCCGTCCAGTGTTTCCGCGAGATAGGCGGTCCCGATCGTATACAGTTTGATGGAGACGAAGATCAAGATGATCACGAGGAACGTGTTCAGAATGCTCTGGATGACCTTCTTCGTCTTTTGGCCACTGTGCAGGTCGGCCGGTGCGACGAGAATCGCCAAGACATAGTTGAAGGCGAGCTCGAACGAGAGGCGCGCCAGTTTGTAGGCGATCGAGAAAAGCGTGAATCCCATGATTCCGAGCGTCACGAAGATGGTTAACCAGTTCGGCTGATAGCGGTAGTAATATTGGTTGTTCCATTCGACGCCACCTTGGTCGAATTCTCCGAGACTTGTCTCTTTTCCGTTCCATAGAATATAGGACTCGGCCAATTTGTTTCCGGTTGCCGATAAGTCATAGTTGTTCTTGTCGAAAATCTCATTGATTCGGATATTATCAATCAACTCAGTTGGAATGGCATTTAATGATTCGCCTGTAGCAGCATCAAAATTTTTCGAATCGTGCTCAATCAAATCATGTACATTCCGCTTTAAGATACTCTCAGATAATGAGGCTTCTCCGTCGTAAAGCGAATCTGCTCCGATTTCTGCGATTGCTTCATCAGAGAACTCCTGAATTCGGCTCATAGTTGGTGAAAGTAAACCTAAGATCAATAGTGTGATGAACAGGTTGATCAAAAAACTCTCACGTTCAAATTTCTTTTGGAAAATCAACAAGTACCCAGTGAACAAGAAGCTTCCTGCTAAAAGAACATACAAAAAAGGTTGAATCGTAAGAACGAATTCAACCACTTGATCATTATTGAAGAATGTATTGGTTAATAGGATTTGATCCGTGATTGATTCAAGGCCGTCAATCAAGACTGATAGTCCTCTGACAAGAATCCATCCCATTGAGCGTAGTGCGTCATTTACCATACTACTTATTTGGAGTACGTCTTCGTATTCCTGTAGTTTGGTGATTAAATCGAAATCAGCCATTGAAAGACCCCCAATCTACTGAGTCCTAGCAAAGAAGTCCGCTAACTGTTGTTTGTAAGTGTCCGCTGTCAACATTCCAACATTGATTTCATCAATGACGTTCCCATCTTGAATGGAGTATAGAACGGCACCTTTTAGTTCGTCAGTGTATTCAAAGTTACCACGATCGACAAGTGCATCGCCATCTGGCTGAAACGTATTATAGAGCGTGACTTGTCGGCTCTCTTCGTTCGCTACCTCTTTTACGAATTCAACGAACTCTTCGAATTCACCATCTTCTTCTTTTACAATCAGCAAATAATCATCCTCTTCGGCTGTCATGACCTTCTCAACGTGTTCAATATCACGTTGAACCAAAGACTCATCGGAATTTGAGCAAGCTCCAAGTAAAAACAAGCTGATTCCTAAAGTACCCGCAAGTAGTTTCCTCATAACGTTTACCCCTCCGTCAGACGATTTTCCCCTTCAGTAGATCCGCGACTTTTAAATTGACGCGGAAGTCGAACTTATCTATTAGTGTAACAGTTTTCGGGGTGTCTGAGGTGTCGTCCTGATAGACGGTCAGAAAGCCGTCGGTCGTCTGGATATTGAGCACGTCGCCCCGTTCGAGGCGGACGCGTTGCGTCTCGATGATCCTTGCGACGACGCGCAGTTCGTTCTGAATTCGCTTCTCTCTCGCACTTTCGGCCATAGGTTTGGTCTCCTCTCTACAGTGTGCCCTGCTTCAGTTTCTCGATTCGTTTCGCGATCATCGTGTTCAAAAAACTCTTTTGGCTGTCCGTGACGTCGTAGACTCCTAGGTTCAGATTCGTCTCGAACTCGGGGAGGGCGAGTTCCCCGATGTCATGCCCCGCGAACATCGAGCGCAGGATGCTGTCCTGCAGCACGTCACGCACCGTCAAGGACTTACCTTCTTGATTCGATGGCGTGTTCGCTTCCGTCTCGTCTCCTTGCTTCGCGAAACGGACACGAATCTGCTCGAAGTGGAGACCGGCGTGACGACAGGGGATGTCGATGTCATGCAGGGAGCGGTCCGTGTCGAAGTCGTCGGTCAGGTATTCGTAGCGGTACTTCATCGCCGTTTTACCACTTAAAAAGATTGGATACGACTGGATGCGCCGTTTCTTCGTGTCCTGGCGCTTGATGACACGGATGATGAGCATCTCGCCTTCTTTGAGTCCCATGACCTCGGTCGACGTCATGAGCCGGCGGCCGTCCACGTTCTCCGTCTTCGACTTCTTGAGTGAAAACGTCTGACCGGACCGGGATTTCGTGACGATAGTCGCCTCACCAAGTTTCTTCGAGATCAGTTCGGCGGTTGCCTCGTCCGCGGTCAACAGATAGTGGGTGTTCCCACAGTTGCCGTCGATTGTCTTCCAGTCCTCACCGTACAGGTTCTCGAGTTGGGAATAGGCCTGGATGACGAGGTTGAAGCGCATGTTCCGACCGAGACAGACGGTGATGATGTTAGCCATGCCTTCGATCGGTGGCATGTTGCCGAACTCATCGAGGAGGAAGACGACCTGGCGCTCGCATTTGCCTTGTTTCGTCTGCGAGGCGACCCGGGCGAGCGCCGTGTACACCTGTTTGATATAGAGCGACGCGATGACATTGAACGTCGGGTCATAGTCCGGGACGATCAAGAAGACCGCCACGGGACGTAGCTGATGCATCACTTCCCGGATTTGGATCGTACCATCAATAAAGTAGTGGAAGCGTCCGTTTTCCTCATCCTGTGCGTCTAACTTTATCATTGAAGTGTCTAAGTCCGTCGAGACCTGGATGACGCTTCCGGATTGGAGCGACGACGTGTGATACACGATGAAGCTGCCATCGTCGTCTGTCGTGAGTGCATGGGTCGTGCCATCGGGGAACTTGAACGTGAGCCGGGTCAGCGGTTCAGTCCGTCCACTGATCCAACGGTTGAATCCGATGCGCCGCATGTCGAGCGAGTTCATCGATGTCAGCTTTCCGGTTCCGTTTAAGGTGAAGATCCCGAGCTTCGCGTTCGTATTGGCCAGGATACTGGCTCTCGTCTGTCCACCCGAGAAGTGGAGCGTCGCGAACTGGAGCCGGGCCGGGTGATTCTCCGGAAACCGCTGAAAGAACTCGTCAAGCGCGGAGATTTCCTGCCCTTGCCGCGTCACGACCGTCCGTGACCCTAAGTCCGAGAGCATGAGGGCGACATTGTACATGTTAATCTTCTCCGGCGTATCCTTCGCCTCCTCGCAGAGCCCGAGGATGAGCGCCGTACACAGGTCGATCGACGAGTTGGCCCAAAACGGGTCCCGTGCCTTTGGGTCATGGTACAACATGAACGCGACAGAACGCGCATACTGTTGGGCGAGCGAGTAGTTTTCTTCTAAAAATGCGTCGATTGTCAGTTGCAGCAGGTTGTATGACATCGATTGGAGCGGGTTCATCAGGTTCAACACCTCGACCTGATAGCCGCGCTGCTCGAGTGTCTCCTTCGAGGCGGCGAAGAGCTCACCTTTCGGGTCGTTGATGATGAGGCTCGCCTGGTTACTCGCCCGGCTGTACAGGTCGATCGTCGAGAAGACGAACGTCTCGCCCTTCCCGGACCGGGTCGTCCCGATGACGAGGTTGTTGACGGGCGAGTCATCGATGAACAGCTCGTTCTTGACCCGTCCGACGGGGACACCGCCCAATCCGTCGTATTGCTTCTTCCGGTCCGGGACACGGCGATACTGTTGTTTCAACTCGTCGAACGAGGTGAAGCGGGCACTTCCTTTCTGATTTTTCCGCAGATCCCGGAAGTTTAGCCAAACCTTGCCGAACACGACCAGCCCGATGAACAGACTGAACGCCATCAGTCCAAGCATGACGGCCGAAGAAGGAAGACTCACCTCCACGAACAAGGAGGGTGAGAGCGCCGGAATCGTCGCCCCGGCCAACAGCCCGTCTGTTAATATCGGGGTCATGATCTGTCGAATGATGTTGTAGGCCCCGTTCAATATATAAAAAATCCCGACCGGCAACACCAACAGGCAGAACAGCGCGGGGAGTAGCAGACGTATCGGAAATCGAGATGACAGAGGTTCAGTTCTCAATTATTTCACCTACCTTAATCTGAATAAAGAATTGTTTGCAGTTCAACTTCTTCAGTCGTAATAGCAGCTTGGATCTTCTCACGGGCCGATGTATCTTTACTAGCGGTTTTCTTCAATTTCGCTTTCAAATCGTCGATGGTGGCGGTGATGTCCTGATAATTGTCGACTCTTTTTTGTACGGCAGGGTCGTTCGTTTTGGACGTCCATTCGTTCGCGGAATCGATGTCCCCGATATTCAGGAAGGCAATCACTTTCGACGCGATACGGTCAGCGGTCCATTCCACGTTTTCTGTCTTGGCCGCCGTCTCGTGGTCCTGTTCCAAGACGGCGATATCGAACGCCCCCTCATCGGTCGGATGTGATGCTTGGAAGCCTTTGAGCCGTTCCAATTTTTCATGACCTTGTAGGTCGAGCCCGACCAACTTCGTCTCGATCAGGATGGGGTCATCCGTGAGCTCAAGTGCTTTTTGGTCTTCTCCTTCCGCCAAATAGAGGTCGATCAATAGGGCATCCTCTTCCTCGGACCGGTCCTTTCGTTCCAACAGCTGGATGAGTGAGGATTCCTTGCCTTGGAGCGCCTGTTCGTACGCCTCCAGCCACGTCTGTTCGACACCGGTCACCTGTTCGGCGTGTGCCTCCTTGTCGATGACCCATTGCGCGGCAGTGAACAGTGAGGTGAATAGAATCCCGACCGTGGCCGCCCCGTAGATGAGGCGGCGTTGCAGGCGGTTTAGGCGTGACTGATAGGTCGACGACACAATCGGGTTCGATTTGACGGACTGGCGCTTATAGTCGTCCGGTGTCTCGGACTCGATCTCGTCGAGGAGCCACATCTTCTTCGCGTCGTCCTCTTTTTTCGTCCGAATCCGTAATACCCGTTCCTTGACCTGATGGTACAGGTTCGGATAGGTGCCTTCAGTTCCGAACGTGAACGTTCCCCGATAGAGCAGTTCGTCTTTCTGGTCGAAGAGCCGGAAGTCACCGGAACAGCTCGTCCCTTCTTGGCTACGTGCATGGTGCAGGTCATGTGTCGCGACGACCGCCTCAGCGAAGGGGAGCCGTTCATAGTTCTGGATCCGTGTGTCCGGTACGTCGGTGAATCGTACAAACAGCATCTCGTTCCTCCTCTCGTTTCAAGCAACAAAAAAAGCCTTCCGATTGGAATGCTGCGTGCGTGTGCATTAGAATTTGATGTTCTGGTCGACCATCTCGGCGAGCGTGAACGCGCCCATGACGATGATCAGGCCGATGGCGCCACCGACGAGCCAACCGACCGCTTTCGAGCGGCCACGATCCCCGCCGAAGATGAAATAGAAGCCCCCGATCGCGAAGGCGATGGCCGCGGCGATGACGGCGAGCCCTTGGAAGAACTGAAGCAAGCTGAGCCCTGTCTCATTGAGTCCCATGTCGTTCCCTCCTTAGTCCTGGTGCGCCGGCGACTTGAAGCTGAGCTTCGCCTCGAGCGCCTCCATGATGAGTTCCTGGTTGTCCTGGATGACCTGGTGATGCTGCTCGTCGAGCCACTCCTCGTAGTCCTTCCCACGGATGCGTAAGAGTTTCTCGGCGAAGCTACGGTTCTGTTTCTGTTCTTTTGATGCCACAATGCACACTTCCTTCCCTTGATCTCTTGATGTGCAGCAGCACATCATTAAGGACAGTCGGATTCGGTGCGGTGGGTTTCTAGCCGTTCCCCCACGAACTCCGCTCCTCATGAATCTAAGGAGCTGTACAGGGTTTTTCGATGACCCGGAACGATTCTGTGACCTTATGGCGAGTTTTAGGCGACTCTCGCCGAACCATCTGTGCGTAAATCCCGCTCACCCGGTCACTGATGAGGGACACGCCGGTATGTGATTGGAGGAGACCATCCTTAAGGATGTGCTGTTGCGTCGATGTCGGTTACTGTCGAACGTTTTTTCGATTCTTGACGTGGACGAGCTCGTCATCCGGATTCTTTCGCTTGGCCAACACATGGGAATCACTGACGACGGTGCGGATCCGGTAATAGAGTTGCGTCAACTCGACAGCCTCACCGCTCTCTTCTTCGATTCCGAGGAAACCGTGCAGTTCATACGTCTTCCCGTCGAACGTCCGGACCGAGTCGGCCTGCGGTAGCTCTTTCAGGTCAAAGCGGCGCCGTTCAAGTTTCGTGATACACCGCTTTGCCTCGTATCCGAAGTCGATGGCGTCCCACGGGACCGTCGCGAGCGTGTGCCCGAACGCGCGGGCCAGGTGATCGATGTCTGCGATCGACGGCACCGAACGGTTCTGTTCATATTGGCTGATGGCGGGCTGCGAAATCTCTCCGAGCGTCTTCTCTGACAGTTCGACCTGTGACCAGCCCGAGAGCCGGCGGTTCTCCTTCAACCACTCCCCGAATCGATACATAAGCCTTCCCCTTCCTGTAAACCAGAGCGGCGACCAAACAGATGTTTCCTTTTGTTGGTTCCAATATAACAGGGTTAGATCTAAAATTCATCAGTTTTCTGATATGTCAGAAGTTTTACAATTGACGATTCTTGTCGAATCCGCTCTCCATAAGGGTTTTTGAGCAACAGTAACTCAATATTCTTCGTTTTGTAGCATAAATGTAAAAAATAAATATTTATGGCGATTATAGGATGTTGATTCAAAAAAAAAAAAACGTTATAATTTTAAAACATTGGTATAAAAATATTAATAGATGATTCTTAAGAAGATTTTTAAATTTCTAAAACTCTAGAAAAGTAACTTAAAATTATAAGAGAAGGTGTATAAAATGAGTTCAAAATTCACTGAGTATGATGAAATAGGTCCGAAAGTAAAGATTAAAAGATTATTTACTTTACTCTTCCTGATTATTGGTATGATAGCAATTTTAGCGTTTATTAATAATGGGATTTCAACTATTTCTTTAATTTTTTTAGGCATATCTGTTTTAAGTTTTGGCTATGCGATACTAGTTGAGTTTAAGAAGTTGAAAGGAAATTAATAAGTAAAGAGACCACCCGTTCACTTTGATATGCTCCCCAATAGGTAGACAGATGAAATAACAAATCTGTTTATCAATTGGGGAGTGTTTTTTTATGGCGAGAAGTCGGCATTCGATTGAACAAAAACTGAGTGCACTACGTATGCTGGAAGAAGGAACATGCACCTGGAAGGAAATCGAGGAGGCTCATGACGTCTCTATGGATACCCTTCAGTTGTGGAAAGTGAAATTCGATACCGGTGAGATCGATGCGTTGAAGGAGTCGAAGACATGGAAACATTACACCAAGGAACAGAAGATCGCGGCCGTACGTGACTATCTCGATGGGTTCACCGAAATGGAGGTTCTCTCCAAATATCATATTAGTAGTTGGTCGGTTCTATATCGGTGGATCAAGAAGTATACTGGTCATAGCGAGTTAACAGATTCGAGAAAAGGGATGGATCGAGCTATGGCCAAAGGGAGAAAGACAACATTCGAGGAACGCATGGAGATCGTCAGGTATTGCCTGGACAACGGACGGAACTATCAACGGACGGAACTATCAACGGACGGAACTATCAACGGACGGCCGAGATATTCGCCGTGTCGTACCAGCAGGTCTATGGCTGGACGAAAAAATATGACGCCGACGGCGTGCACGGGCTCGAGGACCGGCGCGGACGGACAAAG
>NZ_SJVA01000012.1:0-50566 GCF_004337195.1 Exiguobacterium sp. SH0S7 | reverse complement strand
GGGTTCCGCCGATTTCCTGCGCTCGACTTGCATGTATTAGGCACGCCGCCAGCGTTCGTCCTGAGCCAGGATCAAACTCTCCAAAGAATTTGATATAGCTCTTGAAAATGACGAAGCTTGCGCTTCAATCAAAACTTGTAAAACTTTTTTTGCCTCATCGTTCAGTTTTCAAAGTTCGTCAGTTAAGATGGTGGGCCTAAGTGGACTCGAACCACCGACCTCACGCTTATCAGGCGTGCGCTCTAACCGGCTGAGCTATAGGCCCATAATAAAAATGGTGCACCCTGAGAGATTCGAACTCCCGGCCTTTAGATTCGTAGTCTAACGCTCTATCCAGCTGAGCTAAGGGTGCATGGTGCGGTCGAGAGGACTTGAACCTCCACGGTGTTAACCACCACTAGGCCCTCAACCTAGCGCGTCTACCGATTCCGCCACGACCGCAGCGTAATTAAATGTTACGAGGAATAAAAATGGTGAGCCATGCAGGGCTCGAACCTGCGACCCTCTGATTAAAAGTCAGATGCTCTACCAACTGAGCTAATGGCTCAAATATAAGCTGGGCTGGAAGGGATCGAACCTTCGCATGTTGGAATCAAAATCCAATGCCTTACCACTTGGCTACAGCCCAACGTAAATGGCGGTCTTGACGGGATTTGAACCCGCGATCTCCTGCGTGACAGGCAGGCATGTTAACCCCTACACCACAAGACCAGTATACGCGCTTAAATTTGAAATGGTGGAGGATGACGGGATCGAACCGCCGACCCCCTGCTTGTAAGGCAGGTGCTCTCCCAGCTGAGCTAATCCTCCGAAATGGTGACCCGTACGGGAATCGAACCCGTGTTACCGCCGTGAAAGGGCGGTGTCTTAACCGCTTGACCAACGGGCCATTTGTTTGATTGATGTTTTCTAAAAAGTAAGTGGCGGAGACGGAGGGATTCGAACCCTCGCACCGGTTTCCCAGCCTACTCCCTTAGCAGGGGAGCCCCTTATAGCCGCTTGGGTACGTCTCCAAAATAAAATGGCTCCGCAAGTAGGATTTGAACCTACGACCTACCGGTTAACAGCCGGTTGCTCTACCACTGAGCTATTGCGGAACGTTGCTTGAATTTTTCAAAGTAACGATTTAAATTGTAACCGCAAACCCGAAACGTGTCAATCACTTTTTTAGAAAAGTTTTAATTTTTCATGCCGCGCTCTTGGCGACCTCTATAAGATATCACGGTCAAAAACGACCGTCAACACTTTTTAATAAAAAAGTTGAGCAAAATGAAACCACTTTGCTCAACTCCGACTTTCTTCTTACTAAATATCGATTTATTGTTTTTTAGGCTCTAGCATCGTCAGGCTGATCCGACCCCGGTTGGCATCGACTTGCTCGATCCAGACGGTGACGATGTCCCCGACCGCGACGACGTCGAGCGGATGTTTGACGTAACGGTTCGACAACTTCGAGATGTGGACGAGCCCGTCCTGTTTGACCCCGATGTCGACGAATGCCCCGAAGTCGATGACGTTGCGGACCGTCCCTTGGAACTCCATCCCGACCTGCAAGTCTTCTAAGTTCATGACATCCGTCCGTAAAAGCGGCTTTTGAATATCCTCACGTGGATCACGGCCCGGTTTGGCGAGCGACTTCAAGATGTCTTCGACCGTCGGCAATCCCGCCTCAAGCGTTTCGCTGAGCACTCGGGCATCGACCGACTTCAACCGATCTCGCAACTCGGCCGTGCCGACCGCTGCTTTCGAGACACCGAGTTCCTTCAATAGAGATAACGTCAACTTGTAACTCTCTGGGTGGATCTCGGTTTGGTCGAGCACGTCGCTCCCGTTCGTGATGCGAAGGAAGCCAGCTGCCTGCTCATACGCCTTCACCCCAAGACGTGGCACTTTCTTGATTTCTTTGCGGGTATTGAAGCGCCCGAACTCATCACGATACGCGACGATGTTTTTTGCCGTCGTCTTATTGAGGCCCGATACGTACGTGAGCAACGACTCGGAAGCTCGGTTCACATCGACACCGACCATGTTGACGACGCTCTCGACGACGAACTCGAGTGAGCCTTTCAATTTTTTTTGACTGACATCATGCTGGTACTGTCCGACCCCGACCGATTGCGGGTCGACTTTCACAAGCTCGGCCATCGCATCTTGGATCCGACGGGCGATCGATACAGCCGAACGTTCTTCGACTTTCAACTCCGGGAACTCAGATCGCGCAATCTCGGAAGCCGAGTACACGCTGGCACCGGCTTCATTGACGATCGCGTACGCGATCTCACGCTCGGCCGTCTTCAGCCAGTTCGAGACAAATTGCTCGGTCTCACGCGAAGCGGTCCCGTTGCCAATGACGATGACGGAGATCGGATAGCGTTTCACGAGAGATGAGAGCACTTTTTCTGAACCGGTCACGTCATGCTTCGGCGCCGTCGGATAGAACACGCCGACTTCTTCGACTTTCCCGGTCTCGTTGACGACGGCCCACTTACAGCCGGTCCGGTAGGCCGGGTCGATGCCGAGCACGACAACTTCACGGAGCGGTGGCTGCATATAGAGCTGCTTCAAGTTCTTAGAGAAGACGTCGATCGCTTGTTCTTCAGCCGTCTCGGTCAACGAACTACGGATTTCACGTTCGATGGCCGGGAAGACCGATTTCTTGAACGCGTCCTTTATAGCGAGCGTCACGACATCTCGTTTCTCGGTCGGAAGACGATCGAACTTACTGAGTGCTCGTTTCAAGAACAACGTCTCGTCAAAGACGAGCTTCACTTGGAGCACGTCGGTCCGCTCACCCCGGTTCAACGCGAGGATGCGGTGCGGCACGATACCGACCACTTTCTCCTCGTAGTCGTAATACTGGGCGAACACTTCTTTCTCATCTTCTGCCGCCTTTTTCTTTTGGGACCGGAGGAGCGCCTCGTTCCGCACTTTCGTCCGCAGCGTCTGGCGGAGCGCTGCCTCTTCCCCCCACTCTTCCCCGATAATTGCTTGTACGAACGGAAGCGCCTCTTCTAGCGCCAGTTCACCCGTGAGTCCCTCCGCTTGTTGCACCGAATAAGCAGATGCTTCCCGGAACCAGTCGGCGAGCGGCTGCAACCCCTTCTCTCGTCCTTGCTCGGCTTTCGTCCGGCGCTTCGGACGATACGGCAAGTAGATGTCCTCGACTTGTTGGAGACTCGTCGCGACCTCGATGGCCCGTGTCAGCTCCGGCGTCGCCTTCTCGAGTTCTTCGAGTTTTGCGAGGACGTCTGTTTTCCGTTTTTGGAGACTCTCTTCGTATTGGAGCGAGTCGAGGATCGCTTTGATCTCGACTTCGTCCAAATTCCCCGTCATCTCTTTTCGATAGCGGGCCATGAACGGGATCGTCGCTCCGTCCGACGCAAGTTGTTGTACCGTCTCGATTTGACTCGTCTTCAGCTTCAATTCGTTCGCAATCTTCGTAATCAATCGAATCACTTCCTTTTCTCTTCTCTATTGAAGTGTAGCAAACTCTGTAGTAGACGACAAAAAAACGATGACCGTTTAGTCATCGTTTGAGAATACTTCGTTGAGTGGGACTTTGATGGCCTCACGCAATTTCTCGAGCGCGCGTCGCTGTAGACGTGACACGTGCATCTGGGAAATACCGAGGAGTTCGCCCGTCTCTTTTTGACTCATGTTTTTATAGTAAGCACATTCTAAAATCGCTTGTTCCCGCTCGTTCAAGACGCTGAACGCCTTTTCTAGAATGAGGCGCTGGTCGACTGACTCATACCCACGCTCTTGGCTGCCGACGAGGTCGAGCAGTGTGACCGTGCTGCCTTCATTGTCCGCTTCGATTGAACTGTCGACCGAGAGCGCTTGATAGCTCTTGCCCATCTCGAGCGTTTCGAGAATTTCTTCATCGGAAACGCCAAGGTAGTCGGCGATCTCATCGATGCGCGGTGACCGTTGCAGTTCTGTCGTCAGCTCTTCGACCGTCTTCTTGATTTTCGGTCCAAGCTCCTTGATCCGACGCGGTACGTGAACGCTCCACGTCTTGTCACGGATGAAACGCTTGATTTCACCGATGATCGTTGGAACAGCGAATGATTCGAAGCTGCGTCCGAACTCCGGGTCGAAACGGCGAAGTGCGGCGAGCAACCCGATCATCCCGACTTGCACGAGGTCATCATGGATGGCCCGGCCACGCGAGAATTTTCGAGCGAGCGCTTCAACAAGGTCTGAGTATCGGTTGATGAGGAGCATCTGGACTTCTTCGTTTTGATCGTCCTGTTGATAGCGCTCAATCCACTCTAATACTTCATCATCACTGTGATGGCGTTGTTGAGATTTTGCTGGCACTCTGATCCACCTCGTCCCTGTTAAGGAGTTTCGTCATCGTCACTTTGACACCGTTGTCCTTGTTGATCGAGACGTTATCCATTAACGCTTCAATGAGGAAAAGACCGAGTCCCCCTTCGTGAAGCGATTCGATTTCCGCCGTCTCCTCGACCGGAGCCGCTTGGCGTTTCACGTCGTCCGCGAACGTCTTGCCCGAGTCTTCGATCGTCATCTCGAGGCGGTCGTCGTGGACGCCGCAAGTGAGCTTCACTTCGCCCTCTTGGTCTTCATAAGCGTGCTGAACAGCGTTGCCACACGCTTCCGAGACCGCGATTTTAATATCCTCGATCTCGTCGTACGTATATCCCATACGGTTAGCGATTCCTGAGACGACTAAACGGACCACGCCGACATATTCCGGTTTGGCCGGGAACGTCATCACCGTCTGTTCGATGTTACTCATTTCGTGCCACCTCTTACGTTTGTATTGATCGACAATAACTTGTCTAAGCCTGTCAATTCAAAGAGACGGTTGACGCGATCGGTAACGCCGACGAGCGACAACTCTTTCTCGTTACGTTTGGCAATTTTAAGTGCGCCGACGAAGACGCCGAGACCTGTTGAGTCCATATAGTCGACTTCGTCTAAATGAACGATGACATCTTGTTCCGTAATCGCCGGGTGCAAGACCTCTTTCAATTTTGGTGCCGTATATGTGTCTACCTCTCCAGAAACGTAAAGGTGTAATTGTTCTCCAATGACTTGCTCGCGAATCGCTAAATCCATTGTATATTCCCTCCTAATGTTACGCATAGAAAAATTGAGTACGATTAATCATATTTCCCTTGTTTCAGGATTTGAAACCACTTTTATCAATCTTTTTGAAAAAAAACCGATACCCATGTACCGGTTTAGTTATATGTAAGCTAGAGCGGGATTAATCCCATACTGATCTCTAGCGCTCGGTCAACTTTGTGCATCGTCTCATCATCGAGATGAGTGACTTTATCCGTCAGACGACGCTTATCAATCGTTCGAATCTGTTCAAGCAAAATCACGGAGTCTCGTTCGAGGCCGTGTTTGACTTGATATACTTCCACATGAGTCGGCAGTTTTGCTTTCTGGATCTGAGCCGTAATCGCAGCGACAATGACGGTCGGGCTAAAGCGATTGCCGATATCGTTTTGAATGACGAGAACCGGACGAACTCCACCTTGCTCTGAACCGACTACGGGCGACAGATTCGCATAAAACACGTCACCACGCTTTACGATCACTCCGCTCACACCCCGCTTACTTGACGTAAGAGAGCATGTTCGGCTTCCGTCTCAATCATCAGCATCTCTTCTGCCATATTCAAATTAAACGCGGCCATCTCTTGATAGCCTTTCGCCAATTCTTCACGCAGTGCTTGTTGTCGATCAGCAATTTCCTTAGACAAGTACGTCACTACATCGTTCAATGACAGTGATTCACGATCTTTCATCGAAATCGGACTCACATGCTGCGAGAACCGATCTGGAACGGACACTAGAGTACCCGCAGTTCGCTGTTTCAACATCTTGCACCTCCAGAATCGTTTCGGTGATTGGCGGAATTTTTCCCGCGTTCTTTATCAATATAACACGCAAGAATGGGAAAATATAGAGGATTCACGAAAGAATTCAGATAATTTCACACGTTTATGATTTACACGTAGCGCCGTGGCAATCGACTCGTCAATTGACAAACGACCTCGTAATTGATGGTCCCGAGGTGTGACGCGAGTTCATCGATAGCGACCGGCCCGCCGATCAACGTGACGACGGTGCCGACCGGAAACTCGTGCGGGAGGCGGATCATGAAGCGGTCCATGCACACCCGTCCGACGATCGGGCAACGCTCGCCCTCGACGTCGACTTCGAAGCCGCTCGCCTTGCGGATCCAGCCGTCGGCATAACCGACCGGTACCGTCCCGATCCATTCATCGGCCGTCGTCGTGTACGTCGCACCGTAGCTGACCGTCTGCCCGGCTTCAAGCGTCTTCACTTGCATGAGTCGGCTCTTCAATGTGAACGCCGGTTTCAAGAACGCATACGCCGACGCCATCTCGCTCGATGGGTATAACCCGTACAGCGCGATGCCGACACGGACAAGGTTATAGGGAACATCTTCTCCGGCCATCCGGATCGCCCCGGCCGAGTTCGATGTATGAATGTAGCGGAAGCGCGGGATGAGTCCGTCGATCAACTGACTGAACCGCTTTTGTTGCTCGTAATAGAGCGGACTGTCCGGTTCGTCGGCCGTCGCGAAGTGTGTATAAATCCCTTCGACATCAAAGTGGTCGTCGGCTGCGTCGAGAAGTGCGTCAAGTTCGGCCCGCGTCCGCAAGCCGAGACGCCCCATGCCCGTGTCGACTTTGACGTGGACGGTGAGCGGCCGCTCGGTCACATACGCTTTCGCCTCACGTAACCAGTCGGCCGAGAACACGGAGAGCGTCACATCATGCTCGGCCGCGACTCCAGCGTATTCTGGGAACTGTGCTTCCATGACGAGGATCGGGGCGGTGATACCGGCGTCTCGAAGCTCGATCGCTTCTTCAAGCAAGGCGACTCCGAGCATCGTCGCCCCGTTCGCGAGCGCGATGTTCGCGACCTCGACGGCCCCGTGCCCGTAGGCGTTCGCTTTCACGACTGCCATGAGCGCTTGCGGGATACGTTTTTTGATTTCGATGATGTTGTGGGCGATCGCCGCCCGGTCGATTTCAATCCAACTTGGACGAAACATGGTGATCCCCCTCTTCAATGATGACTTGTGCGACGGCGTACCGTTCGCTATGGCTGATACTGACATGAATCCGGCCCTGGTGAGGCGCCATCATATGCGGGCGTCCCGTCTCGTCCGGCAGTACTTCGATCTGCTGCCACGACAAACC
Organism: Exiguobacterium sp. SH0S7; assembly: GCF_004337195.1. Taxonomy (NCBI): domain Bacteria; kingdom Bacillati; phylum Bacillota; class Bacilli; order Caryophanales; genus Exiguobacterium; species Exiguobacterium sp. SH0S7. The sequence goes on along the minus strand of NZ_SJVA01000012.1, from coordinate 43,350 downwards.
GCGGGCGATGCCTGTCCCGGCCGCTTTGGCGTAGGCTTCTTTCGCCGCGAACCGCCCGGCGACGAACTCGATTCGACGTTCGTCTGAATACGTGAGGGCGAGCCCGCGCTCTGCCTCCGTCAGCAACCGGTTCATAAAGCGAGGTTGTTCGATCGAGCGAGCGATTCGTTCTAGCTCGACGATATCGATTCCGATTCCCGCAATCATAGGACACTCGCTCCTTTCCTTTTTCACTCGTTTCCTTATACAATTAAGAAAAGAGGTGATGCTATGTTTAGTCGTACTGAGAATGTTCAAACGTTCGTACGGGCATATCCGCTCGTAACGCTGTTCATTGTAATCCAACTGCTCGTGTTTGTCATCGGTTCTTTGGTGCCCGACCTCCGCATCGTCGCGCTCGGAGGCTCGTTCCATCTCGCGCTCGCCCAAGGCGAATGGTACCGTCTCGTGACAGCAAACTTCATTCATTTAGATCTTGGTCATTTGCTGTTTAACTCGTTCGCGTTGATCATTTTCGGCCCCGCCATGGAACGCATGGTCGGTCATGTGAAGTTCGCCGTGTTTTACATTTTAGCTGGGGCACTCGCCAACTTGTTGACGTTCTTCACGGTGAGCGAACTGTTCTATTTGCAAGCTGGTGCTTCGGGTGCGATTTTAGCGATTCTCGGCTTCTACGTGTTCATCGGCCGTTTCCGTCGTACGCTCATCAACAGTCAAGATGCGCGACTCGTCTTCATCTTCGTTGCGATCAGCGCCGTCTTCACGCTCATCGGGGCGAACGTGTCGCTGTGGGGACATGTCTACGGCTTCTTGGCCGGGTTCTTGCTCGCGATCCCGCTGTCTCGTTTCACGGTGCCTTACTCGCGTCCGCTCCGTTACGGGAAGTACAAGCCGCGGAAGTACGCTCCGCCTGTCGTCCACTCGAGCGACAGCAAATGGATTTTCTACGTCATTATCGGGCTCGCCGTTTTCGGCTTGTTCGCACAGTTCTTATGAAAAAATGGCCAAGCGCTCAGCGCTTGGCCATTTGAATTAGATCTGATTTTTATGACGTGCGTCTTGGAGCGCGTCGACCAAGTCTTTGACGTCTTCGACGAGGTTTTGGATCGTGTCTTGATTTTCTTCGTACAACGCCTTCAAGTCCATGACGCGATCTTTCAAGCTGCTTTTCGATGAGGCTTGGAGCCCGACCGAATGTGATTGCGTCGATGTGTCCGTCGACTTGAGTCGTGACTTCATCCCTTTGAGCTGTCTGATCTGCTGATCGCGTGTCTCTTTGTGGAGCAGCGATGCGCTGGCACCGATAATGGCACCTGCCGCCAAACCCATCCAGAAGTAGTTCTTGTTCATAAAAAAATCCTCCCCTAACGTGACGTTATGTTTATTATAAGTTATCCGGTTCACTGACGACATAGTGTTTTATGATCGGACCGGCCCCTTTTTGTTCGATGGCTTCTTTCAATCGTTCTTGAAACAATAAGTAGTCAGTCGAATCACGGAACCGATTTCCTTCTTCAGTGAATTGAATGATGACAATCCCGTGGTTGTCATCCGGGTCAACGCCGAGCCGATACGCGGCAAATCCGTTGTGCCCAGACCCGAGACGGGACTTTTCTTTCAGCAATCGGTGGAACAAAAGCGACCGGGCGTTCGAGTCGACCGGGATGTTCGCATAGATGATATTCCCTGTCGCCGCGAATTGTCCTGCCGCTTCTTCGATTTGGAACGTCTTTCCACTCTGGAACGGGGACTTGTCCCCTTCGGCAAGCAAGATTGTCTCGTTGCCGCTCGCGACGATGACGCCCGGTTCCTTGCGCAACCGGTCGGCGACACTGCCGGAGGCGAACGTCATAAACAGTTTAGACAAGTTCCTCACAGCCTTTCGCGAGCATGATGTCCTTCTCTGTGATGCCTCCTTCGTCGTGTGTCGACACGGTGAGCGTGACGTTGCGATACTCGATCAATATGTTCGGATGATGGTTGAGCGTCTCGGCCATATCGGCGACGAGATGAACGAATTGGATCGCCTCCGGAAACGTCTCGAGGCGATACGTTTTTTGTAACTCCCCTTCGACGACTTCCCAGCCCGGTAATCGTGACAACTGTTCAGACAGTTCGGTCGATGACAAAATCATCAGCTGATTCCCCTTTCGATTGCAGTTCCTCTTACACTTACTACCCGACCAAGCGCGAAAATAATCTTTTTCGCATGCCGCAAAATGATTTAGAATAAGAAAGATAGCCAAATCATTCTTCACAAGAGAGAGGAGACTTCCCATGCGGGCATTGATCGTCATTGATTATACGTTTGATTTTATCGCAGACACGGGTCGTTTGACTTGCGGGAAACCCGGGCAAGACATAGAAGAACGAATCGTCCAGTTGATCGAGGAATTTTCAACAGAGGACTACGTCGTCGTCGCGAACGACGTCCATGACGCCGGCGACACGTATCACCCTGAAACGACGTTGTTCCCACCCCACAACATTCGGGGCACGGAAGGTCGCGAGTTGTACGGCGCCGTCAAAACCGCCGCCGAACGCGCCGATCATTGGATCGACAAGACGCGTTACAGCGCCTTCGCAGGCACAGACCTTGACCTTCGCCTACGTGAGCGCGGCATCCATGAAGTCCATCTCGTCGGTGTATGCACCGACATCTGTGTGCTCCATACGGCCGTCGATGCGTACAACCTCGGATACAAGATCGTCGTCCATGCGGATGCGGTTCAAAGCTTTAACCCGGTCGGACACGACTGGGCGCTCGAACATTTTGTCACGACCCTCGGAGCAACTGTGACCGGGAAGTGACGCCAAACAGAAAGGAAACTACAATGTTACATCGCAACTTAGCGCTTCATACCGACCTTTATCTCCCACGCTGGATGTATATTTATTGGAAACAAGGCCGTCATAACGAAAAAGTCGTCTTCGACCTTTACTACCGCTCGAACCCGTTCAGCGGCGGTTACGTCGTCTTCGCCGGCTTGCAAAATATCGTGCACTATTTAGAGAACGTCTCGTTCACGGAAGCCGATATCGCTTATTTAAAAGAACAGCTCGGGTTCGAGGACGAGTTTGGTGACGTCCTCCGCAACTTCAAGTTCACCGGTTCTCTCTATAGTGTGCGCGAAGGTGAAATCATCTTCCCGCACGAACAAGTCGTCCGGATCGAGTCGACGATCTTCGAGGCGAAGCTGTTCCAAACGGCGCTCCTCAACATCGCCAACCATGAGTCACTCATTGCCTCGAAGTACGCCCGAATCCGTCAAGCCGCGCCGAACGAGACGTTGCTTGAAGGCGGAGCTCGCCGTGCCCAAGGCGTCGACGCTGCCTACTACGGGACGCGTGCCGCTTACATCGCCGGCTTCGACGTGACGAGCCTCGTTTCGGCAGGACGTGATTTCAATGTCCCGACCGGAGGGACGATGGAGCACGCCGACATCCAGTTCCATGATGACGAGCTCGAGGCGTTCCGTTCGTTTGCCGAGATGTACCCGGATAACACGAGCCTGTTGATCGACACGTACGACACGCTCAAATCGGGGCTCCCGAACGCCATCACGGTCGCAAAAGAGCTCGAGGCGAAAGGATACCGCTTGAAATCGGTCCGTCTCGATTCGGGCGACCTTGCCTACTTGTCAAAACGGGCCCGGAAAGCATTGAACGCGGCCGGTCTCGACTACGTCAAAATCGTTGTCTCAGGTGACCTCGACGAGTACGTCATCCAAGACTTGCGGATGCAAGGCGCTGAAGCCGACACGTTCCTCGTCGGGACGCGCGGGATCACGGCTTACGAACAGCCGGCCCTCGGGATGGTGTACAAGCTCGTCGCCCGTGAAGGAGCTGACGGCGAGTTGAAACCGGTCATCAAAGTGTCGTCCTCAAAAGTGAAGACGACGACCCCGCACAAGAAAGAACTTTACCGGATTATTGATAACGAGACGGGCAAGTTCAAAGGGGATTATATCGCGCTCGCCGACGAACCGGTCGAGACGTATACGGAGATCGACTTGATCGACGTGCGTGACCCGGCGTTCCGGATCAAGACACGCAATTTCACCGTCAAACGTTTGCTCGAACCGATCTTCCTAGATGGGAAGCGCGTGTACGACTTGCCGAGTGCGACAGACATCCGCCAGTATCACCATGAGCAGATGAACGGACTATGGGAAGAGTACAAGCGACTCCGATTGCCAGAAGTGTATGCGGTCACGTTCAGCAAGCCGCTGTGGGATTTGAAGCTCGAAATGATCCGTCAAACACGGATTCCAAAATAAAGAAAAGGTTACGGGGACATCCCCGTAACCTTTTCTTTATGCGGTCGTCATTTCGTGCGCATGGAGTTTATCTTCTTTTCTCCGAAAGTAAAGTGCGATCGAAAGGGAAATCAAAATCAAGATGAAATAGATGGTCCGCTGCCAAAACGTCGCCTCCGTGTCCCCCTGGAACAAGGCGATGATATAGTCACTCCCACTCACGAAGAACAGTCCCGCGAGTAAAAGAAAGATGCGATACCCGGCTCGACTCCGTTCTTGCTTTACTTTGAAGAAAAGGACACCGTAATAACCGATTGCTAGGATCGTGATATATCCGATTATGCCAACAATCCAACTCATGGTGATGCCTCCTTATCCTCTAATATTCACATCGCTTCCCCGTTATCGTAACACAATCTTCGATTCAGACTATGTTAAGATGAGTTAAAGAAAACGTGGAAGGGATCGATACGATGAAAACGTTCCGTCTGGTCCAAGTCCGCCTCGTCCAAGACGAGTACGGCAACGAGTTGAACCTCCCGATCGAGCTGCTCGACGGGTTGATCATCTCGAAAGAACACGATAATGAATGGCTCCTTGAAATGCTCGTCCCGACCGAATTTGCCGTCATGCTCCACCACTATTTGAATAAACGGATCCTTCTTTTAGCAGAGGCGGTCATCACCTCGGCCAACAACCGTCCCGCGGCCATCGCGATGACGTTCACGAGCGAGCGTTCGCTGTCGAACCATCACACGTTCGTCGCTGAAGGGTTGATGCTCCTGCCAAAACAAGATCCGACGAAACAAGTTCTCGACTCCTTGATCTCAGAAGGGGTGGCCGACGCCAATCTCAAACCATCGTTCTTCGAAAAACAAGTCGAGCAGCAACAGTCGTTCAGCCGCTCCGCCTTCACCCAGCTCGTCAAGACAGGATCGTTCGAATAAGCGAACGGTCTTGTTTTTCTTTCCCCGTTTTTGGAAACGGCTCAACCAAAAAAGGCGAAGAAGTTTCTCCGCCTTTAGATATACATGAAAAACAAGATGACCATCATCGTCATCCCGATGACTTTGAGCACGGTGCTACCAAGGAATGCGAGCACCGTCCCGACGCCGATACTCCACGCCTCGCGCGTCGTTTTCCCGAGCGTGAGCTCCGCTAAAAACGCAAAGATGAACGGGAAGATGAGTACACCGACGAGCGGGAAGATGAACGGTCCGGCGATCAAACCGATGGTCGCACCCCACTTCGCCCGTTCCGAGCCGCCGCGCTTGTCGACTGTCGCCCGTGTGACGATGTAGTCGACCGCAAACAAGAAAATCAAGAACAGGATTTGCCAGAGCCAAAACGTCCATGTGAGCGGTTCAAATGAGAATCCGAATCCGTAAATCACATAACCGATGAATAAGAACAGCACGCTCGGGATGACCGGATAGATCAAACCCGCGAACGCGACAACAAATGATGCGATGATGAAAATCCAGAGCAATGTCGTCATGAGCTTCTCCTCACTTCGTGACAATCTCGTTCGTAATATGATCGGCAACGTTCACGGCCTTTACGACGAACTGATCTTCACGATGTTCGATATAGTTCGAGCAGGCGTTCCGCATGGCGTGGCGGAACGTGTACGTGTCATCAATCGCCGATAGGGCAGCTTTGATCGCATGCGAATGGCAGACGACGATGATTCGCTTCCCTTTATGCGCCTCGACGAGATGTTCCATCCCTTCAAGCACCCGGGCCCGCATCTCGTCTTCCGACTCAAGACCCGGAACCTGTTCCTGATCGTCCGCTTGAACGGCCTCGTAAATGCCCGGCACCGGTTTGCCTGACGCATAGCCGAACTCACGCTCGATGAACCGCTCGTCTTGAATAATCTCGCCCGGACCGATGCCGCACGCCTCCGCGATGTAATGGGCCGTGTCAACCGCTCGCGTGAGCGGACTCGAGACGATCACGTCCCAGTTCTCTTGACTTAAAAAAGCCGCGCTCTCTTCGGCTTGGCGATGCCCAAGCGCATTGAGGGGGATATCTTCCCGTCCTTGAATGATTTCTTGAAAATTCCAATCTGTCTGACCATGTCGGACTAAACAAAGTTCCGTCACACTCTTCACTCCTTCGTAATCGTTAAATCTTTTCCAATCGTAACATCTTTCTAAAAAATCGCAACGTCACGTCAAGGCATCGTCGATGAAACGATCGATGCGGGCCATGAGCTGTGTTTCTTTAATCGGATTATCAGATTGGAGAAAACTTGCAAGCGAGTGGGTACCGTTTGGGAACGAGATGAGCTGGACGTTCGCCCCGACCTCACTGGCGTGCTCGACGAAATGGAGCGCTTGCCCGAATGGGACGATCGGGTCTTTTTTACCGTGCAAGATGAGGATCGGCGGCGCGTCGTCATACAGATGTGTGACCGGTGAACATTTCACCATCAATTCACGCCACGCCTCGCGACTGCCCTCGTAAAACTTCAAGTGCGCGAGCCATGTCTGGATGAACTTGAACAAGAGGAAATTCGTCGGCGGATACAGCGCGATGACACCTTTCATCGACGGCACGTCGTCACCGAGTTCACCTGTAAACTGTTTATCCCGGTCGAGCGCCGTCGCGAGGACGAGCGCCGCACCCGCCGAGTCGCCCCAGCCGATCAATTGATCGATGTCGAGATTGAGAAGCCCGCCATGTTGTTTCAAATAACAGAGCGCGTCAGACACGTCGATGATGTTGTCCGGGAAGTAGACCCCGTCCTCGAACAGTCGATAGTCGATGCTGACGATGGCGAACCCTTTCCCCAAGAAATGATCGAGAAGGGGATGGAACAACGTCACCATGCCTCGGCCTCCGCGGACGAACGCGCCACCGTGCGCGTAGACGGCGACCGGGAACGGTCCATCGCCCGGCGGATAGTATATATCGAATTGGAGCGGTTGGTCGTTGACGACCTTGTACGTGTGGGTTCGTCGTTTGCGTATAGACGGGCGAACCGTCATCTCTGGTTCTTGCCATCTAACGAGCGAACCGTACTGATTCCAAACGCTCGCCCCGGCTGCGGTCGCCGCCGCTAACGCAGCGCCCCCGACAAACCAGGCGGTCTCCTTTCTCATACAAATCCACTCCTCGCTCTTTTTTTAATCATATTCCCTTTTTCTTTAAAAACCATCCATCGGAAGTCGGACTTGACGTGCGCTCGACTGCCCCCTATAATATTAGACGCAGTCACAGAACGTAACCGTTACGGTTTAATAATTGATTTAGAGAATTGAGAGGCGGAATAATACATGAACAAGAAATTAATGAGCGTCGCCGCGGCCGGGACACTTTTACTCGGTGGTTGCGCCAACAACGAAGAGAGCAATGCTACAAATGCTACAGACGAATCGAGCGATCAGTTGACGGTATACGCGTCGACATTCGCCTTAAAATCGATTGCCGAAGAAATCGGGGGCGACCGTGTCCGTGTTGAAATGGTGATCCCACCCGGTGCCGACCCCCACACATACGAGCCGACTTCAAAACAGATGACACAGATCGCGGAAGCTGATCTATTCCTCACGATCGGTCATGACCTTGAGCCGTACGTCGAGTCGATGGAACAGAGTCTCGCGAGCGAGGACGTCACGTTCGTGAAGACCGCGGAAGACATCGCTCTGCTCTCGGCTGACGATACCGTCCACGTTCACGGTGAGGATGAGCACGGCCACGAGGAAGATGGGCATACGGAAGAAGAAGCAGGCCACAGCGAGGACGACGGTCACGATCACGGCCAATACGACCCGCACGTCTGGCTCGATCCGATGAACGCCGTCTCGATGGCAGAAGCGGTTGAGGCGTCGTTCGTCGAGCAAGCGCCTGACTATAAAGACGAATTCGCAGATCGATTGAGCGCATTCAAAGAAGAAGCCGACACGCTCGATGCCGAGCTGCAAGCGGCTGTCGACGCCGGTTCGAAGTCAGAGCTCCTCGTGACGCACGCGGCTTATGGCTACTTGGCGGAACGATACGGTTTCGACCAGCTTCCGATCACTGGTCTCACGCCGTCTGAAGAACCGTCACAGCAAGCGCTCAAGCGGGTCATCGAAGAGGCAGAGCTCCATGACTTGAAGTACATCGCGTTCGAGGACACGGTGACACCGAAAGTGGCCGAAGTCGTCAAAAATGAAATCGGTGCCGAAGCAGTGACGATTTACAACCTTGAATCGGTCACGAAAGAACAGATGGACCAAAGCTATTTCGACTTGATGCGCGAGAACGTCAAAGCGCTTGAAATCGCATTGAAATAAGACAGAACAAAAGCTCGGCGCCGCGGCGTCGAGCTTTTTATAATTCCGGTTCTCGGTCGATTTGCCTCAACCTTGCCCAAATGATACTAGTTACGAAAATCGGAACAGCCGTCATCGTCGCTTGCAACAAAGTGTCTGAGATTACGTTTGTCGGATGTAAATACTCAACGAAAAACACACAAACTCCAATCAACAAAGTTCCGACTGCAAGCAGTTTAAGAAGGGATGCTCGTGGACGCCGAGTCTTCATGAGTAGAGCACTATTAATTGCAGCGAAACATAAATTGATATAAAACAAAGCGTAGAAAGCGATCGAAGCCAGACTATTATACGAAGCCCCAGTCAAAAGTACATATCCCCAAAACAGTAAGAATAGCAGCACCGTAACTAGATTGAGACGTCCGATTCGTTCGAGACCCGCTCGATAGGCAAACACCGGACTAAGTATGCAAAAAACAAGTGCCGCACTTGCGAAAAAACCATTCACCAACATCCACCGCCTAGTTTTTTCAATATTATACCATTCGAAAGGTATCATTCATAATAAATCAACACAAGCTCATCCCGCTCACTCGCCTCGTCACAGAAGTGCTTCAACAGCGTCCATTTGAGCCAAATGTCATCGAGACTGTCACGATTCACTAGCGCCATCTCTCCGACATCTTCTTTTTTGAAGGCGTTCATCGCGTCTTTGACGATATGAAGCAGCTGCGGCGTCAAAATCCCGACGACGACCGCCTGCTTCTCATTGACGACCAACTCTTCCCCGATGACGGCCATCTCCAAGTTATACGTGTCATTCCCGTCGATATATACCTCGATTTGACCAAGTATTTGTTGAAACCGCTCAATATTTGGAAGCGTCAACGTCTCGTACGTGTCACGGTGTTGCTCATGCACGTGAAGCAACCAGTCTAGAATCATCTCCGGGTCTTGACCGAACGAGACCCATACTTCCGGGGAAATGCGTATATAATGTGTCGTCTCCATGATTGAACGCCCCCCTTTTCTTCACTTTACCCTTCTTTCAGACGCAAAAAAACCGCCTACGTATATTCGTAGACGGTTTGTTGCTTATGAACGGAACGTACCCGTTTTGACTTCTTCTTCCTCGTTATCCCAAGCCTCTAAATATTCACGACCAGGCAGGTCTTCGATCGAGTCGGCATAAAATACCGGATCGTCTCCTTGACGGCGTTGCTCTAAATAATCGTCGAGTACGAGCCGTGCGACTTTCGCGAGACGGAAAATCGCATACAAGTTGACGAGCGCCATGAGTCCCATGAACACGTCGGCGATCGACCAGACGAGACCGGCCGAACGGACAGCTCCGAAGAGGACCATCCCGACGACACCGATGCGGTAGAGCGTGACATAAATCTTTTTATTCGAGATGAACTGAATGTTCGTCTCACCGTAGTAGTAGTTTCCTAGAATCGAGCTGAACGCGAACAAGAAGATCGCGATCGTCAGGAACGACGTCGCCATCGGACCGATCTCAGCCGTGAGTGCCGCTTGTGTCAATTCGACACCTGCGAACGCTTCCGAACCAGCCACGCCTGACAACAAGATGATCATCGCTGTCGACGTACAGATGAGAAGTGTATCGACGAAGACGCTGAACGATTGGATCAAGCCTTGTTTGACCGGGTGTGATACTTCAGCAGTCGCCGCCGCGTTCGGAGCCGACCCCATACCTGCTTCGTTCGAGAACAGACCGCGGCGGATCCCTTGAAGGACCATCGCCCCGATTGCCCCGCCGAACATTTGCTCGAGCCCGAGCACACCTTCAGAGAAGATGAGACCGAACACGCTCGGCAATAGCGAAGCGTTTGAAATCATGATCCATAAAGCGAGCAAGATGTAACCGCCGGCCATGATTGGAACGATGATACTTGATAACATCGCAATCGACTGGATGCCGCCGAAGATGACAATTCCTGTGATGGCAGCCAACACGAGACCGACCGTTGTCGGGCTGACCCCGAACTGGTTGCTCATCGAAATTGAAATTGTGTTCGATTGGACCGAGTTAAAGGCAAAACCGAACGAGAACGTGATGAGGATGGCAAACAAAATGCCGAGCCACCGTTGCCCGAGGGCGCGCTCCATATAGTAGGCCGGCCCCCCGCGCCACGTACGTCCGTCACGGACTTTATACACTTGAGCGAGCGTGCTCTCGACGAACGCCGAGGCGGAACCGACTAAAGCGATGATCCACATCCAGAAGACAGCTCCCGGACCACCGAGCGCGATCGCTGTCGCGACACCGGCGATGTTTCCTGTTCCGACACGTGCTGCCGTCCCAATGGCGAACGCTTGGAACGAAGACACTTGTCCTTTTTCACGCTTCATGCCGTCTTTGAACAAGAGGCGGAACATTTCAGGAAGCATACGGAACTGAACGAACCCCATGCGAATCGTGAAATAAAGGCCTAACGCGACAAGAACGACGATGAGCACCGACGACCAGAGCAGGTCATTCGCTTGTCCAACAAACTTTTCGATCATATTCTCCATCTTCAATCCTCCAAAATGTATGTTTAGTTATAAGTAAAAGTTATGTCAACTTTCTTAACATGATTAGAATTATAGGAAAAGTGTGTGGAGAATGCAATCTTTTTCAGTAATTTTCAAGTTTCACACCCAAACAATAGAAAAAGCGACCGGCACATGGCCGGTCGCTCTGACTATTTGATTCACTTAGATGAACAGGTTCAAGTTGCCGCCTTCAGCTGCCCCGAGGTATGCTGCCACACCGCCGAGATTGATGCCGTCGATCAACTCTTCTTCTTTGATTCCCATGACATCCATCGACATCGTACAAGCGACCATCTTGACGCCTGCTTCTTGTGCCGATTTAATCATTTGGTCAAGTGAAGGCACGTTCTTGTCGCTCATCACTTTTTTCATCATTTTCTGGCCAACCCCACCGAAGTTCATGTTCGAGAGCGGAAGTTCTCCAGCATGCGAAGGCATCATCATGCCGAACATCTTCTCGAGACCTTGCTTCTTCACGTCAGGTGCGTCTGGTTTACGAATGACGTTCAATCCCCAGAATGTGAAGAACATTGTCACTTCTTTGCCCATTGCCGCTGCGCCTTGAGCGATGATGAACGAGGCGAGGGCACGGTCGAGGTCTCCGCTGAAGACGACCATTGAAGCGCCGTCGCCGGCTGGTGCTCCTGCTTGAGCGGCCGTAGGGCCGTTGCCTTTTTGAAGGATCGCTTCGACGCGACCGTTCACGAACTGTTTCGAGACGAGTTTATTGCCCGTCTTTTTCGCCCATGCTTCGATGTCTGCGAAGAAACCAGGATCGCTTGCGAGGACGCGGAGCGTCTCGCCTTCGCCGAGCTCTGCTACTTTTTTATTTACTTCTAAGATTGGGCCCGGGCATTGCAGACCACATGTATCAAGGAAAATCGGTTCTCCGACTGGTTCATTCGTCATTGCGGGTGGTGCCTCCTTCGTTGCTGTCGCAGCAGTTTCATCTGCCGTTTTAACTGTCTCGAGCGCGTCAAAATCACGTCGTACTTGTGACCACGTCTTGTAGCCACCGCTCAAGTTTTTCACTTTGAAGCCATTTTGGCGCAAGATGCGTGAAGCCAGGTAGCCACGAAGGCCGACTTGACACGTCACGTAGATCGTCTCGTCTTTACTATAGCTGTCCAAGTTGTCACGGAGCGAGTTGAGCGGGATGTTGATCGATCCAGGAATTTTCCCGAGCTCATGCTCAGACTCGTCACGGACGTCAAGCAGTGTCGCACCGTTCTCGACCAATGCGTCAATCTCGTCCCAATGCACGACTTCGTTGTCACCGAGGATGACGTTCGAGGCGACGTAACCGATCATGTTGACCGGATCTTTCGCCGAGCTGAACGGCGGTGCGTAGCTAAGTTCGAGGTCTGGCAGGTCGAGGACCGTCAAACCACCTTTGATTGCTGTCGCGATGACGTCGATCCGTTTATCGACACCGTTCATCCCGACACCTTGAGCACCGTAGATTTCACCCGTTGTCGGATGGAACAACAGTTTGAGTGAAACCGGAGTCGATCCTGGATAGTAGCCTGCGTGTGAACCTGGGTGCACGTGGACGGCTTCAAACTCTTTGCCGGCTGCTTTCAAACGTTTCTCGTTCCATCCTGTCGAAGCGACAGTCATGTCGAACACTTTTGCGATCCCGGTACCCATCGTCCCGTTGTACTTCACGTCGCGGCCGTTAATGATGTCGGCAACGAGGCGTCCTTGACGGTTGGCTGGCCATGCGAGCGGAACGACCGTTGGCTCTTTGAAGATATAGTCGAGCACTTCGACCGCGTCCCCGATCGCATAGATGTTCGGATCCGACGTGAGCATCTTCTCGTTGACACGGATAGCGCCACGTGTTCCTGTCTCAAGACCGGCTTCTCGGGCGATTGTCGATTCAGGAATGACCCCGATCGACATGACAACCATGTCCGTTTCAATGACACGGCCGCTCGTCAAATGAATCTTCTTCCCTTGTTCAGAGAACGACGACACGCCGTCTGACAATTGGAGGTCCACGCCATGGAGACGCATATGTTCATGGATTGGTGCGACCATCTCACGGTCGAGCGGTGTCATGACTTGATCCGCCATTTCGACGAGCGTCACGTCAACGCCGCGTTCACGTAAGTTTTCAGCCATCTCGATTCCTATGAAGCCGCCTCCGATGACCGTCGCGTGTTTCGGTGCCTTGTCATCGACGTAGCTACGGATTTTATCTGTATCTGGAATATTTCGGAGCGTGAAGATATCTTCCGCTTCTTCGATCCCAGGAATGTTCGGACGAATCGGTTTCGCTCCAGGCGACAAGACGAGGACGTCGTATGACTCATCGTACGTTTCACCCGTTTGGACGTGTTTCACCGTCACTGTCTTCTCGGCGCGGTTGATTTTTGTCACTTCTGTCAAATTGCGGATATCGAGTTGGAACCGTTGATGCATGCCCTCGACTGTTTGGACGAGCAGTTTTTGACGGTCTTGAATCACGTCACCGATGTAGTATGGGAGACCACAGTTGGCAAATGAGATATATTCGCCACGGTCGAACATGACGATTTGATTTTCTTCATTTAAACGACGGAGACGTGCGGCTGCCGAAGCACCACCTGCTACCCCACCGACAATTACGATTTTTTTACTCATTGCTCGTTTCCTCCTTTGACGACTTCACCAGGCCAGCTCATCAAGCCGTCTTCTATATTGACCACTTTATAACCTTTTGCTTCCATTTGCCAAGTAGCTTGCGTGCTGCGAGCGCCCGAACGACAGAGCACGATGTACTCTTGATCTGTGTCGAGCTTATCAATCCACTCCGTTATTTCAGAGAGCGGGTAATTCGCCGCCCCCGCGATGTGTGCTTCTTGAAACTCGTCGCGTTCGCGCACGTCGACGATGTTTACAGGGACTTCAAAGTCCATTTGACGTTTTAAAGCCGATGCTTTCATCTTTGTTTACCCATCCTTTTTATCTATAGTCATTTCACGTATTCATGATCAGCTTGGTAGCGGGCGTCCGATAAACTTTGTGATTCATTGAACAATTCGCTTTCACGTCATTAATATACCCCCTATGGTATGTGATTGCAAGGGAAAAGTTTGACGAATCGGCAAACAGTCGATTTTTTCCGGCTTAAACGTTGTTGCTCGACACATACTCCCCCACGTATTAAGATGAGACTACACAATACTAGTTGGGTTACTGAACGATTTGAATATAGAGGTGAAACTTATGGAACAGTATCAATACGACACGAAAGTGTTGAACCGGATGAAACGGGTCGAAGGCCAGATCCGGGCCATCATCCGCATGATGGAAGAAGGCAAGGAGTGTCGCGACGTCGTGACACAACTGAGCGCGGCTCGATCGGCACTTGACCGCGCCTCGACGATCATCGTCGCCAAGAACTTGGAGCAGTGCATTATCACGGCGCAACAAGATGGCGAAGATACGTCAGAAACGGTCGAAGAAGCCATCAAAATGTTGATGAAACGCTAGTTCTCCTTGCTTTCCCCTCTCAAATGGGAGAAAGTTAGAGTAACGACTTTTAAGGGGGATTTCTTTGTGAACTTTGAAGAAAAAGTAGAATCATTCAAAGCGCTCGTCGCAGAACGCAACATGACGTTCAAAGAGAGCGAGACTGAAACGCACGTCACGTTTTTAACGCGTGAAACGACTAAATCTGGGGCCCAGCCCGTTATGATTATCGCCTTCAACAAAAAGACGACTGACGCCGAGCTATACGCCGCGACAGTGACGCACGTGCCGGACTACGTCGAAGACCTACCGATCCTCAACGCATTGAACGAGTTCAACCAAGAGTTCAAGTACTTCCGTTGCGTGCTCGACAGCGACCGTGACGTCACGCTCGCTTCAACGCTCGACCTCGATCTCGGCTTCTCACCGGAAATCATCTTGCAACATTCGTTCATGATGTTCCAAGCAGCCGACGAAGTGAACGAGTACATGCAAAAACTGTACACGCAAGTTCAATAATTGTAGACCGCCAGACAGAAAAGACGATCATCCCGTACGCATCGGGACGATCGTCTTTTCTTGTGTACTCATACGTCATCTCTCATAGCTAGGGCACGGGGAGAAGTTGCAATATACCACTGGTAACAAAGAATGATGATTAATAGAAGATCAACCAAATCCCCACCGTAATACATCCACATGGCTCCTGCCTCTGCCTCTCCTGTTGGCACCCCATTTGGTGGGCTCACATAAATTATTTTTGCCAATATCTTATGTCCGGCCAATGCTGCAATCAATACAAGTGATCGGTATATGTAGCTGTATCGGTGTGACGTGACGTCCACATAAATCAAAGAAATGGTAAACAAATACCCTGCTAAAAATACATGCAGATGAATTAACACATATAAAAGAATTGATTGATGCATCAGTGAATACAAATCCGTCATGTAGAGCAGATATAGCCCTCCAATGTTGAGAACGGAAGCCGTGACCGGATTCGTGAAGAATTGGAGCGGCCGACTTTTTAATACGCGTGTCACTCTTCTCGCGATGTGTACATCAAGCGTCCGTAACAGTAACGTCATCGGGGCGGACAAGGCGAGACACAACGGCGCCAACATACCTAGAAACAGATGACTAATCATATGCCCCACAAAATTGGTGTGGGCAAAAGTCGCTAACGGTCCAACCAAAGTAAGGCCTACACAAACAATACCTATCATCCATAACCCGTAGCGATATGGCGGCCACGGTTTATAAGCGCGACTCGTAAAAATTCCGGCGAACGAATAAGCAAGGAGAGCCATAAACAACAAAATCACGACCACCGCCTCATAACCGCCACTTATGGTCTGGACATGGGAATGCATCCTCATTTATCCTCCTTCTTTCACAAGTAGCTTCCGTTTCTGCGTTTGGTTAAAGAGCACTAAACCACCTATGAGGATGACAAGGGCCGTAACATTCCAAACGAGGTCATATGGAAGAATCTCAACGCCATAACGAATCTGATGAATTTTCAGTAGCTTGTGATGAATAATCCCATCGTAGAGTTGAAAAAAACCAACGCCAATCAGGACGCCACTGATCCATCGCTTCATCCAAAATGACTTTCTTCTCCGTAGGTCTGCCAGGAGGAACAAGGAAGCTACGGTCGCAAACCAACTGAACGCATGAAATAACCCGTCTGAGAATAAGCCGACGGCAGACGTCGATTTATCGTAGAAATGATGCCACGCCAACAATTGATGAAATACCGTCTCATCCACAAATGCAATCAGGCCCAATCCGAACAGAAATCCCGAACCAAGGTTACGGAACGCGTATGCATACGGACTACCTTCCATGTTTCGGCACCTCCAAATTAATAACAAAGTTTTCGGACATATTTCGATTCCCTTTTGTTTACTAATTAAACGCCGTCCTAATTTAAGAACAGAAACGATATCACTTTTATGAAACGTTTAGCCCGATTTTTCCGTACGAATAGAAAAAGGAGGGATTTTTATGTTGACTCGTTATACGCTTTACCTAGATTCGCTCGAAGCCATCAAAACGGCGACCAAGTGGGCACTCACTGACGACTTCCGGCGTTTGATGGCCGTCAACTACGCCATCCATGACACCACGTTCGACCCAAATCGGTTTGAACAGGCGCAGGCGGCCGTCAAACAGAAGACCGGTTTGTTCTCCAAATTTCGCGGTAGCAACAACCTCGTCTGGTTATCGTTTCTCGACGCCAAGTATGAAGACGTCGGCCCCGCGATTGACGAAGCACTTCGTCTCGACACGCTGCTCGACCGAAAACATTTCCGTTTCAGTGCGCTGCGGCCATTCCTCGCGAGCCAGTTGATCAACGTCGACGAGCCGGAACGCAGGCTCGATGAGGCAAGCGCCCTCTATCAAGCATTTAAACGCCAGCATCCGTGGCTCACGAGTGAAGAGGATCTGCTGTCGGCACTCGTCCTCGTGCAAGCGTTCGACGACCACACTGAACTGAACGAGCGCATCGAATCGTATTACGAGGCGTTGAAAGTCCACTTACCACGCTCGAACGAACTGCAACTCGTATCGCATTTGCTCATGTTCAGCAAGTTGGGCCGAGATGACGCCTTCGCTCGCTTCTTAGACTGGCGCACCCGCCTTGAAAACCAACAGCTTGCCGTCAAGAGTGAGCAGCTGCCATCGCTCGCCTTGCTCTCAATCGTCTCGGCACCAAACGACCAAGACGAACAAGCGATCCTCGATATCACGAACGCTGAAAAAGAGCAGCAGCGCTGGTTCAACACGCACGGACTAAACGTCGCCATCCAACTCGTCGCCGCGGAACATATAACCGAAGATGCGAGCGACCTGCTACTGAACGGGACGTTCGCTCATTTGCTGGCGATGCAACAAGCGGCCTCGGCGGCAGCAAGCGTCGCCATCATCGCGAGCACCTCGTCAAGCGACTAAAAAAAGAAGGGTTGCCCCTTCTACGTGTAAAGGTATATGCTCAAACAGATTAAAACGAACACCGAGTTCATAATCTCAAAGATCCCGATTTTCATAATTGGGATCTTTTTGCCGTAGAAAACGATCGCCCGGACGAGGCTCGGCGCGTATGCGAGCGCGAGCAGCGGATAGCCGAACGCGATGAACAATACGACGAGCATGAGGTGATACCCCCACGAGATGTTCCGGTACAACGCGCTCTTCTTCTCCCGAATCATCGTCTTGACGTAAAAGATACTGCCGAGGAAATACAAGTACGGCAAGATGAACAGCCAAACAATCGTCGCGCCCAACGTCTGCGCACCCAGATAATAACTCGCCATCCCACCGATACAAAATGACGTGACGGCACTGACGTCGTTCCAGACGTTGCGCTCGTCTTTAATTTTGGCGAAATAGGCGTTGACGAGACCGAACGGGATCATCGCGAGGACGAACCAGACGAGCCGCCATTCGGCGATGAACACAGGAATGGCAGCGACTGTCGCAATCACAAGATACGTCACGACCGTCCGCAACAGCTCAGCCGACTTCTTCCGTAGCTTCACGTATTGGAACAAGAAAAACGTGCCCATGTAGACGAACAACCAGGCGATAGCGAACGGGACATGAACGAGCGTCCATCCTCCGACGATGCCGCCGAGTAAGAACGGTAAAATAAGCATCGACCAGGCGCCGTGCTGTTTTGGAATCATCCATTTCATGTGACTCACTCCTTCTATAATCAGTTTAGAAGAACGGCGTGGGGAAAACTGTGACAAATTTTACAAAACAAAAAACGATCTCAGGCGAGATCGTTTTTTGGTGTTAGTTTGGTCACACTTGGTATGGCTACTTCGACAGCGTCTTCCGTCAACATCTTCGTGACGACACGACCAGCGATCGAGACCGCGATGAGCGTGTAGAGCGCGTTCGAGAGCGGCAAGTAGATGAGCGAGATCGCAAGAACAACCACATCGAAGGCGATGAGAATCGTTCCGACCGATACGCCGGACCACTTTGACAGACCGAGTGCGAATAAATCGTCACCTCCGGTCGCTCCACCTGACTTCAAGACGAGACCGAGACCGTAGCCGGTCACAATCCCGCTCGCAATCGCAGCGAACAGTGTCGCCGGCCAGACCTGGATGTCAAACGTCAACAGGTCGAGTCGATCCCACATCGCATAGCTGAGCGAAAGTGACGCCGCGGCAAGCACGGCTTGTCCGACGAAGCGCCAGCCTTTCCACCAAAGAGCGATTAAAAAGAAGGGGATGTCGAGTACGATCATCGAGATCGCCGGATCGATATCAAATAAATAGCGGCCGAGTAATGCTAACCCGACAAAGCCCCCTTCTGCCAAACCAAACTGTTCATTCAAATAATAATAACCGAACGCCATGATCAGCGTTCCGAGCACTATGGTAGCAACTCGTTTCATTCCGATTGTCCTCCCCGTTTTCAACGGAGAGGAGGATCCTCAGTCGTAGCCGCGGTTCCATCTGTTCCATCTCCGATCTTCCGTTTGTTGATTTTTTACATCGATGTTCGTCTGTAAAAACTCAACGCTAGAAGTCCGGCAATTGAAACAGAGGCCATGTCCTCTCGGTGTCCATAAAGACCTTCCTTTCCCAAATTGCGCGTAATCATGAGACTATTTTAACATACTCTCGCGACTATTTCATTAAATGTACATTTAGTGTAGATTACGTTTCGGTAAATCCTTCTTCCCGAACCACCACCAGTTCCAGTCGCCGAACAGTTTCATCAAGGACGGGACGAGCAACATCCGGATGATCGTCGCATCGATGAAGATTGCGAGCGCGATACCGACCCCGAGCTGTTTGATCGGGCTGACACCGGTGAAAGCGAACGCGCCCGTGACGACGATCATGATAACCGCGGCCGACGTGATAATCTTGCTCGTCTTCGCAAGCCCCATCTCGGTCGCATAGTCGTTATCCCCGGTCTCGCGGTAATACTCCTCGATCCGTGAGACGAGGAACACCTCGTAGTCCATCGACAAACCGAATACGAGCGAGAAGATGAACACCGGCGTCAAAATACTGATCGTCTCGGCGTCGTAGACGTAGCCCGACTCAAAGATGATGACCAACAACCCAAACGTCGCCCCGAGTCCGAGCACGTTCATGATGATCGCCTTGATTGGAATCAAGATCGAGCGGAACGCCCACATGAGGATGACCATCGTCGCTAAAATCACGGTCACGACCGCATAGGGGATGCTGTCGTAAATCTCTTCATAGATTTCTTCGTTGAAGGCGGCCGGCCCGCCGACGTCGAAACCTTGGTCGCGCCAATCGCGGACGAACGCCTGCGCCGCTTTATCGCTCGGCGGCACGTCGAAGCTGACGTTGACGAGCGCGAGGTCGGTATTCCCTTCGAGCGTGACGAGACGTTCAAACGCCTCGAGCTGTTCCGGGGCGACTTGAACGAGCTGTTGGAATTCCGCAGCTGTCAGATTTGATGCGGTCAAGAACGTCGTGACGTTGTCGACGATCGGGTCTTCATTCAACTCGTCCGTGAGGGTTGTCAACTCGTCAAGAATCATCGAGTCGGTCAAATCGTTCGTCTCAAACAACAGCACCGCATCGGTCGACGTCTCGCCGAACACATCGTCCCACCGCTCGAGGGCGGCCCGTGATTCGTACGACGTCGGGAGCGCATCGGCGTCCGGGATGTTCAGTTCTAAGTCGCGGACGAACCAAAGGCTCGGCAACAAAAGGAGCAACGCGACGAGCGTCATCACGACCGGACGCTTCATGACGAACCGGGCCAACTTTTGCCAGCGCACTTCAGAGCGCGTCTCGTTCGTTCTGATGAGACGTCCTTTATTGATGGCATCGCCGACGATATAGAGCGCCGACGGCAAGAGCGTGAGCGCCGACAAGACGGCACCCGCGACTGCAATCAAGGCACCGAGCGCGATCGCTTGAAACACATCGACTTGAATGAACAACAGTCCGGCGAGCCCGACGAAGACGCACAGTCCTGAGAACAGGATCGAGCGACCAGCCGTCGCGACCGTCCGGACGATGGCCGCTTCTCGTGACAGTCCTTTGGCGAGCTCTTCACGGTAACGGTTGACGAGCAGGAGCGAGAAGTCGATTCCGAGCGCAATCGCAATCATCGCGACGGCGTTCAATACGAAAATCGATAGCTCCATCGTCTGCGTGAAGAAGAAGAGCGATCCCGCCGCGACGATGAACGTGATCAGTCCAACGAATAAGGGCATGAAAGCGGCAAGCGGTGTCCCGAAGACGAGCAGGAGGACGACGAGCGCGACCGGGATCCCGATCAATTCGGCCCGGATCAAGTCATTTTTCGATGCCTCGTTCAAATCTTGGGCAAAGACCGGCTCCCCGGTCAAACGGACTTCCGTGTCCGTATCTCGAATCAATTCAGCGCGAACGTCGGCGATTGCCGACTCGGCCGCTTCCTGGTCCTCGAACTCGAGCACGAAGTACGCGGCGTCACCCGAGCGCGCGTCCGGGTTCTCTGCTGGCGTGATGACGCCGTCGACGCCCGTCACAGATTCGAGTCGTGTTTTTTGTTCGGCCATGACCGTCTCTAAGTCACCGCCTTCAAGCAAGACGATCATCGAAGCGCCGGCCCGGTCGAACCGATCGTTCAACGTGTCCTCCACTTGCGCGAAGCGGCCATCTTGAACCGCAAACCCGTTTCCTCGCAATTCCCCAGGCAACTGCAATCCGAAGTAAATCGAGACCGCTAATAACACAGTCCACACGGCGACCACCCAAAAGCGCCACCGCACCAAATTTTTACCTAACCGTTCCATCCAAGTCCACCCCTCTCCATCTAAGAAGACTGTTCCCGTTTCGCACGAGTTTCATCAAGTCTTCGCAAAAAAAATCCTGAACCGTGAGTCCGGTCCAGGAACGTCAACGCTCGAACACTTGTAGCCAACTATGGCAAAATCGTTGAGGCGTCGATAATACGACGAGGCGGTCTCCCGACTCATCAAGCAACATCACTTTCAATAATTCACTTTCGGCACATACTTCAGAAGCAAACAGTTGACGGTCACGATTGAACAGTTGGAACGACGTCGTCGACGTGATTGCTGTCGTCGCACCGATCTGGTCGACGATGACCGTATCACGGTCGCCGCCGTAAGGAATCGTCCATCGTTCACCCGCTTCGACCTGCTCGACCATGAATTGCTGATTCAATTCATCGTAAAGCGTGACGAGGCCTGGGGCCGTGAACCGCTCAAAATCATAAATCGGATGATAGGCTAACTCGATGATGGCGCCAAACTCCGGCGTCTCCTCATAGCGGCTATAGCGGAACGTGTGGTCGGTCATGTTTAACGCCACGATGTCAGATTCCGCCGAGTAGAGAAATAAATCGTCTCCTCGCCAATGACATAAATTGCTGAACCAATCGTCATGAAACGTTTTTGGGATTGGGTGACACTCCATCATGCCTTGCTTTAAATCAATGACTCCATACGTTTGCATGTCTCGGAACAGCGCGACGGCTTTTTTTCCATGTGGTTCAATATATAGTGCGCACGGTGCCCATTTCCACTCGAGTTCCCATCTGATTTGGAACGTTTCGTCGAAAAAGACAAATCCAGTTTGCGCCAAATACAACATCCATCCTCCACCGACGCGCTCTAACCATTCAACCGTCTGATGAAACTGATAGTCTGCTACTTGTTTGTACATTTGATCACTTCCTAGTTTCAGCTTAGCAACGACCGAACGGTTTATCGATTTTGAATGTGTTCACACGACACATTCTCGCTCGGTCCGTTTTTGCTGTATACTGGCTGTAGCAAACCTGAATTTAGAAAGGAGAAACCACATGCGCCCACTACAACTGTCTCCCGAGACGGCGGTCGAGCTTGCCAAAAAGTTGAACGTACCGCTTGAAGAACTCATGCATATGCCAAAACATATCCTCGTTCGGAAGATGATGGAGCTTGAAGCATCCAAGACCGAACCGAATGAAGAAAAGGAGACGGAATGACGTCTCCTTTTTTTGTTACCCTTGTTTATTCTTCCGCTTTTTCGCGACGTACCAAAGTCCAAGGATGGCAAGCGCAGCTCCACCGGCGACGGCGTACTTGCTGTAATCCGGACGGCGTTCTGTCACGACGAGCGTCGACAGCGGCGCGACGGTGAGGTGCCGGTCTTCGACGAGGCGTGGCGCCGTCAAGTTGACGGTATGGTCCTCGACATGAACTTCGAACTTGCCTGCTGGCAGCTTCACGTCGACCGGTACTTCGAGTCCGTTATGGTAGACGAGATGACGCTCGACATAACCTTCGACGTGACGATGAAGTTCGTAGGCGATTATCCCTTCTTCTTCGTCAAAGAAACGTAAGTGCTTTCGAATCTGTTCGGTGTTCTCGAGACGGAACAACGGATACTGTTTGCGTAAGTTGATCAAGCCTTTCACATATTCGACGCTCGGCGTCTCTTGCTCGGCCCGGGTCCAGTCCAATCGGTTGATGACCTCGCCCGATTTGAAACTGTTCTCATCCCCGTCTTTCGTGCGGAAAAACTCTTGCCCGCTATGAAGGAACGGAATGCCTTGGCTGAGCAGGACGATCGTCGTCGCAAGACGATGACGGCGGCGGCGCGTCGTCTCATCGTCGTCAGGACTAGCGGCGGCAAGTTTGTCCCAAAGCGTCAAGTTGTCATGGCATTCGACGTAGTTGACGACTTGGTTCGGCTCATCGGCGAAACTTTGACTCGTGACCGCACCGGCGATCCCGCGCTTCACGTCAGCCGTCAGCTCGGCGTTGCCGCTGATCCAGCCCGGCAAGTCTTCGATGAATACGTCACCACGGATTCCGTCCCGGATCGCATCGTTGAACTGAGCGATACGTGGCATTTTACGGGCGTTGTGTTGGTTTGCCTTCTTACGAACTGCCAGTGGTGTATCGAGATCCCAGCCTTCTCCGGTGATGAGGATCGATGGATCAATCCGATCGAGTGCTTTGCGGACCTGGTTCATCGTCTTGACGTCATGCAGCCCCATCAAATCAAAGCGGAAGCCGTCGATCATGAACTCTTTGGCCCAATACGAGACACATTCGACGATCAGTTTGCGCATCATCAACCGCTCCGACGCTGTATCGTTGCCGCACGCCGAGCCGTCGGCAAGCGTCCCGTCCTCGTTCAATCGATAATAGTAGTCCGGCACAAACTGGCCGAGCGGTGTCGTCAAGGCGTCATACGTATGGTTGAACACGACGTCCATGATGACGCGGATGCCGCGGTCATGGAGCGCTTGGATCATCGCCTTCAACTCGAGGATCCGGGCGGCCGGGTCATCCGCTGTCGAGGCGTACGAACCTTCGACCGCGAAATAATGGACCGGGTCATAGCCCCAGTTATAGTTCGACTCGCTTTCCCGCGACTCGTTGACCGAACCGTAGTCAAAGAACGGCATGAGTTGAAGGTGGGTCACGCCGAGCGCTGTGATATAGTCGAGCGCTGTCGGGTATCCGTTTTTCGTCTTCGTGCCGGCCTCGGTCATCCCGAGGAATTTACCTCGGTGCATGACACCGCTGTCCGGATGGCTCGTCAAATCTCTCACATGTGCTTCATAAATGACCGCTTCTTGCGAAGAGTGGAAGAGCGGACGTTCTTTGACCCAATGGTCCGGGTTGATTGAAGACGGGTCGAGCAGGCAGCCCCGCTTCCCGTTGACGCCGACGACTTTCGCATACGGATCGAGGGATTCGATGCGCTTACCATCAACGATTGCCTCGAACACATAAAACTGACCTTCGAATTGCGCCCGGTCAAGCTCGACCATCCATGTCCCTTTTTCAGCCCGTTCGAGCTCGATGCGGTCAAACTTACGCGCCCGCGCCGTACGATAAAGCTTCACTGTCATTTGCTCGGCTACCGGCGACCACACCCGCAGACGGATGAGTTCACTTTTAAACGTCACCCCAAGGTCTTTTCCATGATACGCAACGTGATCCAAGTCTACATTTGTCTGTCTATCGATTGTATGTTCCATCGTTTCACTCCTTCACTGCTTCAAATCTGCTATCATTATAACAAAACCCATACAAAGGATGGATGAAACATGGCAAAAGACAATTCTTTTGATATCGTGTCAGAAATGAATCTAGAAGAAGTGAAAAACGCGATCCAAATCGCCGAAAAAGAAATTTTGAACCGTTACGACTTTAAAGGGTCGAAGAGTGAGATGTCACTCGATAACGGTGACCTCGTCCTCATCTCAGATGACGATTACAAACTCGAACAGTTAAAAGACGTCATGATTTCGAAGTTGATCAAGCGCGGCGTGCCGACGAAAAACCTCGACTACCAAAAAATCGAACGCGCACTCGGCGGTACCGTCCGTCAACGTGTCAAGTTGAAGAGCGGAATCGATAAAGACGATGCCAAGAAAATCAACAACGCCATCAAAGAGTCGAAGTTGAAAGTGAAATCACAAATTCAAGACGATCAAATTCGTGTGACGGCCAAGTCACGGGATGACCTACAAGCGGTCATGCAACTCGTCCGTGAGCTCGAGTTATCGGTCGATGCCCAGTTCACGAACTACCGATGAAACTCGCCATCATCAGTGACCCGCACGGTTCGTTTGATGATTTGAAAGCCGTTCTCAAGGCGGTCAGGCGCGAGACCGAGCACATCCTCTGCCTCGGCGACTTGTACGAGTGCCATATCGGCAAAAAACGGCGCAACGAACGGTTTCATGACGTCTCCGACGTCATGACGTTTGACGAGCAGTATGAGGCGCTCTTGACGTTCCCGAGCCTGCGCGGCAATCAAGAAGAACGGATTGACGAAGTGCTCATCGTGTCGCACCCTGTCAAGACCCGCATCTCATTATTGCCTGAACAGACGACGCTCGATGAGGCGCTGTTCTTACATGGTCACCAAATCGATTGGAGCGCCGACTGGGAGCCGGTCATCGAGAAAGGCAAGTATCCGCTCGTCTTCATCGGGCATAGTCATATTCCCGGTATTTACCGGAAAGGACGCTCGATTCCATGGGAAATCGGAACACCGTTCAAGTTGAAGAAGAAGCGCTACGTCATCAACGTCGGCGCAGTCATCTTCGACCGGGAATGGTGTTTGTATGATACGAAGACGCGAACAGTCACGCGGATGAAGGCGTGACACAACAAAAGGGACCTTTCGCAGGTCCCTTTTGTCGTGTTTACATTTCTTCTGGAGCTTGGACACCGATCAAACGGAGTCCTTCCGTCAAGACGATCGTCACGGCTTTGACGAGCGCGAGACGCGATTGTTTGCCCGCATCTTCTTCAAGCACACGGACGTGGCCGTAATACTTGTTGAACGATTGCGCCAAGTCGAGGACGTAACGGCTGATGATCGACGGCTCACGGCGCTCATGGGCACGCGTGATGACGTGTGGGAACGCGTTGAGCATCGTCACGACGCCCCACGTGTGGTCATCGTCCGCACCTGCGAACGTCGAACCGTCGTAGTTGCCTTTACGGAGGAGCGAGTTCGCCCGTGCGTTCGTGTACTGCACGTAAGGTCCCGTCTCCCCTTCGAACTTGAGCATGCTGTCGAGGTCGAACTCGATGTTGTTGATGCGCTCATTCTTCAAATCGTGGAAGATGACGGCGCCGACGCCGACCATACGAGCCACGTTCTCTGCGTTTGGAAGCTCAGGGTTCTTCTGTTCGATGTTAGCTTGCGCTTTCTCGATCGCTTCTTTCAATACTTCTTCAAGCAGGACGATGCGGCCTTTACGTGTCGACATCTTCTTCCCTTCTTGCAAGATCAAGCCGAACGGTACGTGGTGCATGCCGTCGACGAAGTCGTAACCGAGCTTGCGTAGTACCGAGAACAACTGTTTGAAGTGGAGCGCCTGCTCGCCACCGACGACGTAGTTCGCTTGGACGAAGTTGTACGTCTCATGACGATAGACGGCCGCAGCCAAGTCACGTGTCGCGTAAAGCGTCGCGCCGTCTTTCTTTGTGATCAGGCAAGGTGGTAAGTTCTCGTCTTCAAGCGAGACGACCATCGCCCCTTCACTCTCGACGAGCAGGTTCTTCTCTTCGAGCATGGCGACGATCCGGTCCATCTTGTCGTTGTAGAACGCTTCACCGTGGAAGCTGTCAAACTCGACACCGAGGAGATCGTATACTTTTTGGAACTCTTTGAGCGACTCGTCACGGAACCATGTCCACAGTTCGGTCGCTTCAACGTTACCGTCCTCGAGCTTTTTGAACCAAGCACGGCCCTCGTCTTCAAGCTCAGGCTGAGTTTTCACTTCTTCATGGAAGTGAACGTATAGCTTTAAGAGCTCAGCAATCGGATTTGCCCGGACCGCTTCCTCATCGCCCCACTTCTTATAAGCGACCATGAGTTTCCCGAATTGTGTACCCCAGTCACCGAGGTGGTTGACACCGACGACGTTGTAGCCGTTTTTGCGAGCGATCTGGTTGATGGCGTTACCGATGACCGTCGAGCGCAAGTGTCCCATCGAGAACGGTTTGGCGATGTTCGGTGATGAGAAGTCCGTGACAATCGTCTCGTTGCGTGTCGCATGCGTCGCGTAATCCGCTTGCTCGTCGAGAACCACGTTAATGATTTCCTGCGAGACGACGCCACGGCTCAAGAAGACGTTCACGTATGGACCGGCCGCTTCAACTTTTGTGAACAGTTCGTCGTTCAATTCACCGGCGATGTCAGTCGCAATCATGACCGGCGCTTTCCGGTACGCCTTGGCGAGTTGGAAGCATGGGAACGCGAGATCCCCGTGCGCCTCATGTTTTGGTTTTTCAATCAATGCCTCAATCTGGTCGAGCGTGAGTTCGTCACCGATGACACGTGACAGAGCCTCCGCATACTTGCGTTCATAACTCATGTAAATTTCCTCCTTCAAATCTAGTCATAAAAAAAACGCCCTTTGCACAGATGCAAAGAGACGGGTTGGCCCGCGGTACCACTCTTCTTGCCTGTTTTACACAGACCACTTTAACGGTGATAACGGGGGGCCCCCGGCTACGCCTACTCGCTTCGGATAGCATCTCAAAAGTGCGTTTCGCGATGTTTGTCAGCCCAGGCTCTCACCAATCCCTAGGTCGCTTTGTTGACTAAACGATCGTTACTCTCTTTTTCATCGACTTTCGTCTATGTGGTTGAAAAGCAACTTCATTATAGAGGATATTTGATGTAGACTCAATGCTAGAATTCAGCCATTATGATGAATAGGCAGGACTCGGGCGCAACCGTGCCGAATCTCCTACCATACATATGAGAAGACTTTTCCCACACAGGAGGGAACTATGAATCATTTTCGCAAGATGTCCGTCCTCGGTTGGAGCATTTGGAGTTTGATCGTTTTACTGACCATCACTTTGTTTACAACCGGTGTCCTTGATGTTCCGGCGATCGAGCCGCTTCCGTTCATCTTGATCGCGTTGCTCGTCATCATTTTCCAAATGGACTCGATTGAACGGAAAGGCGTCTATTTCACGTTTTCAGAAAGCATCGTCCTCATCATCTTTTTATTCTTTGATTTTGAGACGGCGCTCCTCGTCAACCAAATTGGACTCCTCGTCTTTCAGTTCGCCAACTTAAAACCGCGCGTCGCGCTCCGCCGCTTCCGGTTCACTTATCCGTGGAACGCGATCACGTCATTTTTAGAAATCGCCATCCCGGCAAGTGTTTACTTGGCACTCGGCGGTGAGACCGGTCTTGGCTTCTATTCGCAGGATTCGTTCGTCCCGCTCCTCGGTCTGATCAGCGCCATCATCTTGAACACGATTGTCCAAAAATATCAAGTCGGCTGGTGGTTCCGCGTCGATATTCCGGTCCGAGATTTTCTGAGTATCGCTTTTTACACGTATATCGTCAGTTTCGTCTTCATCTTTGCCGCGTCGTTCTTCCGTGAGACGAACTTGCTCGTCGTCAGTAGCATCGCGGCCGCCCTCACGTTCTTTATTAAGCGGTTGATGATTCAAAAAGGGCGCCAGGACGCGTTCAAGTCATTGATCGAACAGTACGATGAAGCGAAAGAGGCAGTCTCCCTGTCTCAAAGCGAGGCTCAGGCGATTGAAGTGTTCTTGAGTCAATGTGAGCGCCTCAACCAATATGATAAAGGGTTTGTCGAGTTCGTCCTGTTCGACCGAACGCTCTATTTCGATTTGTTGACGCGACAGCCAATCGACCGTCCGCTCGTCTTCGACTTGATGGATGCGCGCCATCCACACGCCAAGTCTGTCGATTATGAGATGCGTTTCGAATGGGACGCAGCGTTGTCAGATGCGTTTCATGACGACTACCACAGCTTCATCTCGGTCCAGTCAGAAGAGATTGACGGGATCCGCACACGCATCGTCATGATCGGTGAACACGTCTATGGCTATCCGCCCATCATTCAAAACGAGATGGTAAAATTGTTGAAATCATTCAACCGAACGATCAGCCGGTGCCACGAACGCGACCGCCTATACACGGAAAGCCGCACCGATAGCTTGACGCTGCTCGCCAACGCGCGCGCGTTCTACGAGTATGGGATTCAACAAATCTCGGACGGTTCGATGTACCCGATCTCGGTCGCGATGCTCGACATTGACTTCTTTAAAAAAATTAATGACACGCACGGTCACCAAGTCGGAGACAGCGTGCTCCAAGAGTTCGGGCGGCGAATTCGGCAAGTGCTCCGGACCGATGACTTTGCGGCCCGTTACGGGGGCGAGGAGTTCATATTGCTGCTCAATCATTGCGACGTCGACCAAGCCGTCGATATCGCCGAACGGATTCGGCAGAAGATTGAAGATAAGCCGTTCCGTGTCGATGGGGTCGATATTCCCGTGACCGCCTCGATCGGTGTCGATACGATTCAAGCGTTCGGCGACAAACGGCTTGACGATACGATCCGTAACGCTGACCGGGCCCTTTACGTCGGCGGTAAGTACGCCGGTCGTAACCGCGTCGCCCATTACAACTTTTTGACGACATGACTTCCCCCCGCGTCCACTGGCGCAGGGGAATTTCTGTTGACAACCCGATTTGAAACAGGTACGTTAGGAAACGTGTCTAACAACTACATCATGACGACTTTTTATCAAGAGAGACGGAGGGACTGGCCCTTAGATGTCTCGGCAGCGGGTAACCTGTGCCAAATCCAGCGAGCGTTCTGCTCGAAAGATGAAAAGGGTGTCTCTTACAGAGAGAGCCTTTTTCGGAAGGCTCTTTTTTTCTATTCTATTAAATGAGGTGAATCAATTGGAACAACCAACAGCTAACAAATGGGCACTCTTGCCTTTGCTCGTCTTCCTCGTCTTCTTCATCGGAGCAGGTATTTATTATGGCGACTTTTACAAGTTTCCGGTACTGATCGCGGCGTTGATCGCTTTAATTGTCGCTGCGATGATGACGAAAGGAAGCGTCACTCAGACCGTCGAGCGTATCGCACAAGGCGCCGGTAATCCAGGCATCTTGATCATGATATTCATCTTCCTGCTCGCCGGCGCGTTCTCGAGCGTCGCCGGTGCAATCGGTGCGATTGACGCGACGGTCAATGCGGCCTTGACGTTCCTGCCACCGTCACTCTTACTGAGCGGACTGTTCGTCATCGCTGCTTTCATCTCGATGGCGATGGGCACATCGACCGGTACGATTGCCGCGCTTGCCCCGATCGCGCTCGGCATCCATCAAGAGAGCGGGGTCAATATCGCAATCGCGGCCGCGGCCGTTGTCGGCGGGGCCATGTTCGGAGACAACTTGTCGTTCATCTCGGATACGACAATCGCTGCCGTAAGGACACAACGGACGAACATGCGCGACAAGTTCCGGACCAACTTTTGGATCGTGCTCCCGGCCGCAATCATCACGACTGTCCTGTTAGCCGTTCTCTCAAGCGGAGAATCGACGATTGAAGTGGCCGCGTTCGAATGGTACAAATTGATTCCGTATCTCGCCGTCATCGCCCTCGCCTTGACCGGACTGAACGTCATCCTCGTTTTGCTCGGCGGCATCGCGCTCGCTGGCATCATCGGGCTGATTGACGGAAGCTTGGCCGTCACGACTTACGTCACGGCGATGGCCGACGGCATGATGGGGATGGCCGAGATTTCGCTCTTGACGTTATTCATGGGCGGACTCGTCGGGCTCATCTCATATAACGGTGGACTCACCTATTTACGAGACGCACTCACGTCACGGATTGAACGCCGGGCTGGTGCGGAATGGAGCATCGCCGGGCTCGTCAGTGCGACGAACGTCGCGACGGCGAACAATACGATCTCGATTCTCGTAGCAGGCCCGCTTGCCGCGAATATCGCCGATACGTATGACATCGAACGGAAAAAGTCAGCGAGCGTACTCGACATCTTCTCGTGCGGGGTACAAGGACTTCTGCCTTACGGGGCGCAGCTCCTCATCGCCGCCGAGTTGACGAACACGGCGTCACCCGCCCTCGTCCCGTATATGTTCTATCCGTTCCTCCTGTTCATTTGCGGAGGTTTGGCGATCGTCTTCAACTTCCCACGTTTCAAAAAAACCAACTGAGCAAAAATCCTCGAAGGCGGCCGCCTTCGAGGATTTTTATGTTCTCGCTTCACGTTTACGTTTGAGCTCTTCGTTCCGTTTTTTGAAGGCGCGCCGTTTGAGAAGTTCTTCGAGACCCCGGCTAATCGCCCACAATACGAGCAAGAGCAAGCCGAGCATCGACAAGCGGAACGGGCTTTGGATGAACTCTTGCCACTGATCACCGATGACCGAGAAGATGATGACGACGAGCAGTTTCCCGAATCCGGCCGCCAATACGAACGTCCGGAGCGGCATTTGAATCAAGGCGAGTAAGTACGTGATCAAACTGACCGGGATGAACGGCAACGAATATAAGAATCCGAGCGAGATTGGACTCATATGGTTGATGCGATCGAGCCAATAGACACCCTGTTTATGTTTTTCGAGCCAACGCGTCATCGGTTTGCGGAACACGTAACGGACGGCGGCGAACACGAGGAGTGTCCCTGCCAAGCTGCCGATCCACGATAAGAGCACACCGAGCCAGAAGCCATACGTGGCCGCGTTCGCCGAGATGATCAAGACGAGCGGGAGAAACGGGAAAATCGCTTCCAGGAACGGGGCCCCGAGTCCAGCCCAAGGACCTCCCGGCAGTCCTTGGAGCCATTCAATGATGTTCAATATATATTGTTGGAGTGATGTGAGCATTTCAGTTTCCACCTTCGGCTTTCGTTACTACCTTTTACCCGAATTCGTTCAAGAGGACGCATCTCCCTGCTCTCCTCAAAAAAAAATAAAAAGTATTTGCGAAATTTCACTGTGATATCTATCATATAATAATGGACTTGTGGTTGCAGGCAAGTTCATTCGTCGAACGACACAACCCAACGTTCGTTTTCCTGCAAAAAACTGAACACAGGGGAGCAATAACATGGAAACAAAACCAATGCGGGTCTTGCTGTACTATAAGTACGTCAACATCGAAGACCCAGAAACACTAACACAACAACACCTCAAGTACTGTAAAGACCTCGGGATCAAAGGGCGTATCTTGATTTCTTCCGAAGGAATCAACGGAACGTGCTCGGGCACTTGGGAACAAACCGAACAGTACATGAACGATTTGAAAGCCGATCCATACTTCAGCGACATCGAGTTCAAAATCGATGAAGTCGAAGAGCATGCTTTCAAGAAAATTTTTGTCCGTCACAAACAAGAGCTCGTGACGTGGCGCTTTGATGGTGAGTTCGACGTGCCGAAACAACACGGTGCGTATCTCGAACCGGCAGAATGGAAAGAGATGATGAATCGCGACGATGTCGTCATCCTCGACGTTCGTAACAACTACGAGTACGATCTTGGCCATTTCAAAAATGCGATCAAAATCGACGTAGAGGCTTCTCGTTACATGCCAGATTGGCTTGAGGAGAACAAAGACCTCTACGAAGGGAAAACACTTCTCACGTACTGTACCGGAGGCGTCCGTTGCGAGAAATTTACCGCATATATGCGTGACCAAGGTCACGACAACATTTTCCACTTAAAAGGCGGCGTCGCCATGTACGGCAAAGACGAAGCAACACAAGGGGAAAACTGGGACGGCGAGCTTTACGTCTTTGACGAGCGCATCAACGTCCCAGTCAACACGGTCAATCCGTCAGTCGTTTCAACGTGCATGCACTGTGGAACGAAGACGGTCCGTTACGTTAATTGTGCCAACCCGGAGTGCAATGCCCAACACTTCTGTTGTGAAGAGTGTGAACCCAAACAGATGCGTTCATGCTCGAAAGAGTGTCAGGAGCATCCACGCAACCGCTATATCATCGAGAATATTGCGGAACAACTTCAAGAGACTGAAGGCGTCGTCGGGTAACAAAAATCGACCGAATAGCGTCGCGGGCATTTGCCCGCGACGCTATTTTTGACAGAAACTTTACGTCTAGCGCGGCATGGAATCGGGTATAGTGTAGATACTATTGTCAGACAGGAAGTGACTGAATTGCTCTTTAACGAACCGTTACTCGCCGCAATACTGGCCTGGTTTATCGCCCAGGCGGCCAAACTTGTGACCGAACTCATTCGAACACGTGACTTTGAACTTGAAATCATGTTCGCCTCAGGCGGAATGCCAAGCTCCCATACCTCGACCGTCGTCGCGCTCGCGACCGCGATCGGCCGGGCTGAAGGCCTCGACTCAAGCATGTTCGCCCTCGCGCTCACGTTCGCGACGATCGTCATGTACGACGCGACCGGCGTCCGTCAAGCCGTTGGTTTCCAAGCCCGTCTATTGAACGACTATTTTAAAGGGATCAAGCACGACACGCCAATCTTGAACGAACTCGTCGGCCATACACCGTACCAAGTCATCGTCGGCGCATTGCTCGGCCTCGTCGTCGGACTATTTTTCCCAATGTAAACGATACACATGTCCAGGCATGTCGGTCCCCTCTCAAAAACTGTCCATCTTTTTGTGAACTTTCACAACAGAGACGGTATAGTGATAAAGAGGAGGAATCGACATGCCTTTTTTACAGAAATCATATGAATCACTCGACACGCTCGCCGAAGCGATCGGGCAAGCGATCCGCGCACCGATCACGATCGAAAATCGCCACCATCAGCTACTCGCCTATAGCACGCATCCCGACTCGACCGACCCGGCTAGAATCGCGACCATCATCGGCCGTCGCGTCCCGGAAGCCGTCATCGAGGATTTATGGGAAAGCGGTATCCTGCAAGAGCTGATCGACCGAGACGAGCCTGTCGTCATCCCAGCCCGGATGGCCATCGGTCTAGGCGAGCGCGCCGCCGTCGTCATCAAGCAGCAAGAAGATGTGCTCGGCTACATTTGGAGTCTGGCCCGGACGACCCCTTTCTCCGAGCAGGAGCTCACCGTCTTGAAGGAAGGGGCAAGTATCGCCAAGAAACTGCTCATGACGATCGCCATGCACGAACGTCGCATCGATGCCGAACTCGAGCGTTTCTTTTTAGAAGTGCTCGCTTCGCCATACCTTGCTTCCGCACATCGGGAGCGCTTGAACGAACTTGCCCCGATCGCCGTTGCGAGTCGCCTGACAATCATCGACTGCTTGCAGCCGATCACTCCGCAATTTGCTGAGCGGTTATTTTATGCGCTTGCGACACAAGAAGCGATCGAGGTCGTCCTCCACGCTATCGACGGCCAACAACTGCTCGTCTGGCATTATATGAAGTCCGAGCTGTCTGAAGAAGAGGCCGCCCTCCTCCAGTGGACCGATCGCTTTGAGACCCAACTTCAAGACAAGTTCACTGACGCCGAACCTCGCCTCGGGATTAGCGGGCGTTTCTTCGAAAGCGATACGCTCTATGCCGCGACCGAGGAAGCAAGACGGGTCACATCGCTACGCCGGAAGTTCCCGTTCGAGCTCGCTAGTGCCCGGGCGTTCGAGCAAATTGGCATCTATCAACTCGTCCCCGATTTGTCCCGACGAATCGGCCTGCGCCTCGAGACGCACCCGACGATCGAACGGTTGCAGGCGTATGACCAAGTCCACCGCACCGAACTCGTGACGACGCTTGAATGGTATTTCTATTTTGAAGGGAACGTCAAACGAGTCGCCGCCCACCTCCATATCCATCCAAACACGGTCTTGTATCGGATTCGACGGATCGAAGAACTGACGAGCATCACCCAAGTCTCGCTCCCGGAACGGGCCGCTATTTATTTAGCGATCAAGGCCGGACAATATCGTCAAGACGACTGACCCCCACTTTGTGAAAAATCACAAAGTGGGGGTTGTCGCTTTTAGAATCCATGCTAAAGACAGCGATTTCACTTGGGTCTATACTAGAGGTGTGAACAAATTGTGTCAGCAGATAGAAAGGGGAACTACACATGAAAATCGGGGTATTGAAAGAGATTAAAAATAACGAAAACCGCGTCGCGTTGACGCCGATGGGTGCATCAGTCTTGACGGAACTCGGACACGAGGTGCTCGTCGAGACGGGAGCCGGCATCGGGAGCGGCTTCACGAATATGGAGTACATCGACGCTGGGGCAAGCATCGTCGATTCAGCACAGGACGTTTGGGGAGACGTTGAACTCGCCTTGAAAGTAAAAGAGCCACAGCCGTCAGAGTATCAATATTTCCGTTCAGACCTTACGCTCTTCACGTATTTACATTTAGCGGCCGAACCTGAACTCACGAAAGCGCTCGTCGATTCAGGCATGACCGCCATCGCCTACGAGACGGTCGAAGTCGACCGCACGCTTCCGCTGCTCACACCGATGAGCGAAGTCGCAGGACGGATGGCTGCTCAAATCGGGGCGCAAATTTTAGAAAAACCGCATGGCGGCAAAGGGATCCTCTTGTCAGGTCTTCCTGGAGTGCCTCGTGCGAACGTCACCGTCATCGGGGGCGGTGTCGTCGGGATGAACGCGGCCCGCATCGCGATTGGTCTCGGAGCCAACGTGACAATCATGGACATCAGCCCGGCTCGTCTCCGCCAAATCGACGACCAGTTCGGGAACACGATCAACACGCTCATCTCGAACCGCTATAATATCGCGAAGCAAGTCGCCGAAAGCGACCTCGTCATCGGTGCCGTCCTCATCCCGGGCGCGAAAGCACCTAAACTCGTCACGAAAGAGATGGTGCAACAAATGTCACCGGGGTCCGTCATCGTTGATGTCGCCATCGACCAAGGCGGGATCTGTGAGACGATCGATCATATTACGACGCATGACGCGCCGACGTACGAACGTTACGGTGTGCAGCATTATGCGGTCGCCAACATGCCAGGGGCAGTCCCGCGCACGTCGACGCTCGGTTTGACGAACGCGACGATGCCTTATATCGTCGAGTGCGCTCAAAAAGGAATCTTCCCGGCGCTTCGCGAAAATGCAGCGCTCCTCAAAGGATTGAACGTCATCGACGGTACGGTCACGTACGAAGCCGTCGCCCGCGACCTCGGCTATACATTCGTGCCGGCTTCTGAAGCGGTCACGAAGCAGCTCCACGCGTAATCGAACACATCCGAAATATGCGGACAGAAAGACGCTCGAACGATTGATTCGTTCGAGCGTTTTTTTATGCGTTTTCGACAGTGATATCCTCACCGATGATTTTCACTTCAGGTTCAAGTTCGATCTCAAACTTCTGTTTGACCGTCGCTTGGACGTGACGAATGAGCGAGATGTATTCAGTCGCTGTCGCCTGATTGATATTGACGATGAAGCCCGCGTGCTTGAGTGATACTTCCGCCCCGCCGATGCGCTTGCCTTGCAGTCCGCAATCTTGAATCAGTTTACCGGCGAAGTAACCGGGCGGGCGCTTGAACACACTGCCGCATGACGGATATTCAAGTGGCTGTTTCGATTCACGCTTATGCGTCAAATCGTCCATCACGTCTTTGATCGCTTCATAACCGAGCGGATCGAGTTCGAACGTCGCCTCTAAGACGATCAATCCTTCTTTTGAGACCCGGCTCGTTCGATAATCGAGGTCAAGCTCATCTTTCGAGAGCGTGAGTAGTCCGCCGTCTGGCGTCAAAACGACCGCACTCGCGATCACATCTTTCGTCTCGCCGCCGTAGGCACCCGCGTTCATATAGACGGCGCCTCCGACCGTTCCCGGAATACCGCATGCGAACTCCAGTCCAGACAGCTCTTCAGTGAGCGCCTTGCGCGACACGTCGATGATGGCCGCTCCTGCTTGGGCGATGATTCGGTTGCCGTCGCGGCGAATCGTGTTCAACTCGTTCAAGTTCAAGACGATGCCACGCAGGCCGCCGTCTCGAACGATCAAGTTGGAACCGAAACCGAGAATCATGAATGGTACGTTCTCGCGATGGGCGAGCTCAAGGACGGCTTGAACTTCTTCATACGTGTGTGGGGCCACGAAATAATCCGCTTTCCCGCCCAGTTTTGTATATGTGTGTGCTGACAGCGGCTCGTCTTGCTTGAAGCGCTCGGCCGGGATGATTGTGAGTAGTTGGTCTAAAAAGCTCATGCGTTGCCTCAATCCTTTACGGTCTATTTTATTAGTGCCGCAAGCGAAAAAGTTCGCCTCGGACACGTTGCTGAATGGTTTCAGTACGAAACACAGTATACAAATGTTTACCGAGAGTGACAAGCAACGTTTTCTTTACAATCTAGCGAATAGTTTATAACAATAATGATGTCGCGACGGCTACGACAATCGGGATTGTGAAATTATCCCAATCTCGATACGAAATCGCCTCTGTCAGCGTCGCTATGATGGAAATGATAAACCCATAAGTCACCACTTGCCACATCGGAATATCTTTCCACAAAAACAATAAAAAGAGTACCGCGTACGAACTTAAGAACATGGCCATGCTGCCTTGGAACGATCGCTTTTGCCCATACAGGTCATAGATCACCGTCCCGTATTTGCGTCCAATGAGGGCTGCTAAGCCATCTCCCCATGCCAATACGAGCGAGCCTGCTAAAAAGGCGAGCGGTTCCGTCTCGAAAAAGAAGAACAAGATGACGAGGAGTGCGATCGGGTAATAGACGGTCCCGAGCGACTTCCGCTCGGTCTGATGGACCGGAGACGGGCTCTTATATAGAAGCCACGCGTTTGCGAACGTAAAGAAAACGAGCGGTATGGCGGCGATGTACCATGTGTCCATCAACCAGACGGCGAGCAATGACCAATGCCCGACCGCAATATGTACGCTCTTTCGAATTGTCTCATCCGTCCAGCCGAGGCGCTTGCCAATCTGTTCGAGACCGACGAGAAACACCAGGACAATGACGATGGACAGAATAGAACTGACCCATTCATTCATCCTTGGACCACCTTTATGTGCGATTTTTATACGTATTCATTATACCTTAATCAGGCCAGAACCTAGCTTCCTTTTCAAACATTTGGTAGAATGAGGTCAAATGACTGTATAGCCCGCGAACGAAGTCGGCTATAGAAAGGATGCCTGTATGCGCGATGCAATTTCGATTCAAACGTTGGCTGATTGCCTTCACTATATGCGGGTTGGTGACGTCGATCGGGCCATCTCACTTTTTCCTGAAGAAGTGCGTGAGCATTTCCCGAAAGAGCTTCGTAAAATCCATTTGTTTCATATTGAAAAGAACGGATTGTCGATCAATCAAATCGTGGCCCTGGCCAACACACTGACCGGAGAACATTTGTCCGCGACGACGATTCAAAACTGGACGAAACGCGAAGTTCGCAAAATCATCGGTGTCCCTCGGGTCGGCAAAAAATATTCACTGCAACAGGCTGCGATCATTTATTTGCTCGACGACTTGAAGCATCTGTTTTCGCTCGAAGAGACGAGCTCGCTACTCGCACTCATCTTCAATAATCCCGACCGCGACGAAGACGACCTCATCTCCCCGATCGACTTCTACCGCTTGTACGCGGAGTATGCCAAGTCGACGAGCCCGATCGAGATGTTAGACACTCGTGCGAAGCGTTCGATCGAGAAGATGGGACATACCCATCCAAACATCATGCACGTCCTGAAGCTTTGTTTGTACGCGCACCGCGTGACGACACTCGAGATTGAGGCCAAACACTATTTAAGCCGCTTCATTTGAGCCAATCAAATGAAGCTTTTTTTGTAGAACGCAAAAAAAACACCAGTCGCAGTGACTGGTGTTCGTCATATTGGTTAGACTGACATGGCGACCGGCATCCGTGATTTGACTGTCAACGTCTTCAAAACTGACAACAACTCGAACATCGAGAGCTGATCCGCCTCTTTCGTCAAACAGAAAGAATCGTCATCTTGTTTGCGAAGTTCCGCCACAAGTTTTCCAGCTTTATCGCGAACACTGAACTTGTAGCGTTCGACATCGTATTGAATCGTGTAGAGACCACGTTCATAGACGTTGTATTCACACTTTTTCCCGAATAACGAGAACTTGTCTTTCAATTGACCAATCGCTTGCCCGTCGTGGTTCATGACGACCCACTTTTGACAGTTCGGGATGTACTTCCCGTGAGCGATTTGCCGACCGGACAAGTTGTGCACTTGAACACTGCCCTCCGTGTCGCGGTGAACAGATCCGATTGCATCATTTGTTTCGTCATAAATGGTCGCCTCGCCTTGCGTAAAGACACAACCTTTTACATAAATTAATTTGCGCACCGCTTTTTCCTCCTACTACGTTCCAACCTCGATTTTTGTGTTTGTTCGGTTGGTCATTCTGTGAAACCCCAATTTAGTTTCTAGTAGTCGTGTTTCTCTGTTCAACTACTACATATTTCATATGACGAAGATGATTATTGCACCGTTTGAGGAAAAAGACAACCCCTTTTTCTTCGACACAATCCGCCAGTCTGTCAAAGCTGTGAACAGGCGCCACTTTAGCGCTTAAATCCAGCCTGTTTGAGCAGCTGCTCGAGCTCTGTTCTTGCAATCAGACGAACTTGATTTGGTTCGGCGAGTTCGTACGCACTATCCGTATAGGACGAGTTCGTGACGACCCATCCTTCGTTCGCCCCATAGTATGGAACGGACGCGGCTACTTGCTGGACCGCTTCGAGTCCGACAACTTTTTCATAGCGTTTTGCCTGGACCGCGATCGACCAGCCGTCCGACGTTTCAAGGAGCAAATCCGCCCCGAAATCACGTGACGCCGGCGTGACCGTCACGGTGTACCCGAGCGCTGTGAATACTTCTTCTAAAAATAGCTCAAACTCACGGCCGTCCATTCGATCAATCCGATCAATCGTCGACAGGCGCATCCGCCAGATGAGCCAAGCAATCCCGAGTGCGAGCACCGTGACGACACTCCACATCGGTGCTTCAAACCACCATAATCCGATGGCGATCAATAGGCTAAGCGCCATTCCTTTCACGTCAATCGTCCTCCCTACCGTTTCTTTTATTTACTTTACCGAATCAATGCAGGAAAACAAAGGGTCTTCTGTCGAATGTATTCCAAATGTACCCGTTTGATATAAAGAAGGAGGGATCAAACGTTAATGGAGAAAAGGATGTATCTCCAAAACGAACTGCTGCACGCTTTACCTTACGGCGTCGCGCTGATTACGAAGGACGGTACGATCGTTCAGGCGAATCGTCCGTTCATGGAGCAGTTTCCTGAAGACTTACAGACGAAAACGAATATTTTTCACATGGTCAACCAGTCACCTCTCACCATGGAATTGTCGCGCCGGATGGAGCAAGGACTTCCTTGGATATACGAGATGCCGACGATTCGCGTCCATGCGATCCCATATGAACATATATACATTCTCTCCATCGAGCCGCTCCCGCTCGACACGCGGGTCACGGTCCAACATAACGCCTTTGAGGCGATGATGCATACCGAACTCGACATGGCGATGATCATGACAGATGCCAATCTGCTCATCAATCGCTTCAATAAAGGAGCGACCGAGCTGTTCGGCTATGAACCTCACGAAGTGCTCTATGAGATGACACCGTTCGCCTTGTTCGAGTCGCGAGAACTGAGTGAGAAGCGGACGCATTATCAGGACGAGACGGAGCGCTTGTTGTCGTTCGAACAGATGCTGCGCGTCGCACTCGATCGTGGAGACAGAGAATGGAAGTTTCAGCGTAAAGATCGCACCCATTTTGTCGGCAAACTGTTCATGCAGCCGGTCTATGAACACAATCAAATCATCGGCTTCTTTTTCTTCGTCTTTGATGTCAGCCCTGAAATCGCGCTCAAAGGCGAACTGCTCCATAAAGAGCAGCGTTACCGCATGTTTGCTGAGTCCGTGATTGAAGCTGTCCTGTTTCACGAAGGGGGAACGATTCTTGACGCGAACAAGGCAGCCGAAACGATTTTCCGTATCCCGGCCGAGGACATGGTCGGACGCCAAACGATCGAATTTATCGCGGAAGGCTACCGGGCCGATGTCCTCAGACGGGTCCGTAATCACATTCAAACCCCTTACGAAGTCATCGGACGGCGCGAGGACGGTACCTTTTTAGAGATGGAAGTCTATCCGAAAGAAGTGACGTTCCAAGGCCAGACGCTCCGTGTCGCCGTCATGCGCGATATTAGTGACCGTAAAAAAGTCGAGCGCATGCTTGAACGAGAGAAAAATGCGATTGCTCGTCAGCGCGACATCATCCAATCGATTCTGCAAGCATCGAACGAGGCGTTCGTCTTGACCGAATCGAACGGTAGTGTCCTGTTCATGAACGTGCATGCCCGGCGCTTACTCGACCTGCCCGGCATCGCTCCGAACAAGATACAGGAACGCATCCCGCTCCTGACGACATTCCGGGGCCGTGATCGCACTGAAATGCTAAAGAAAATCGACCTCTTGCTCGACGGGTCGGCTCGTGAAGTATCGCTCCGTTTTTCGATTCCGCAACCGAACGATCGCGACGAACAGTATTATGAGATGTACGGAACCGGAATGGACACAAAACGGCAGATTGGGATGGATAGTGGCTTTTTGTTCGTCTTCCGCAACCGGACCGAAGAAGAGCGGATGGACCAAATCAAAAACGAGTTGGTCAGCACCGTCTCACACGAGTTGAGAACGCCATTATCTTCTCTATCGGGATACATCGAATTGATGCTGACACGTGACTTGTCGAAGGACAAGCGCGAGCGCTATTTAAAGACGATGGCGAAAGAAGCGAAGCGGTTGACGGACTTGTTGAATGATTTCCTTGATATTCAGCGCATGGAAGATGGCAATCAAGAGTATAAACAAGACCGCTTCGTCCTGAACGAGCTCGTCCGTGAAGTCGTCGAACGCTTCCGCGAGACGACTGACCACTCGATTCATTTCGATGATGCCGACGAGTTGCTCGTCCTCATCGCCGACAAAGACCGGATCGAGCAAGTCATCATCAACTTGCTTTCAAACGCCATCAAGTACTCACCTCACAGTCATGAGATTGAAGTTCGCGTCCGGAAAGAGCACAAGCAAGCCCACGTGTCCGTCCAAGATTTTGGAATCGGGATTCCCGAGCACGCGTTCGAAGAACTGTTCAAAAAATTCTACCGTGTCGACAACTCAGATACGCGTCAAATCGGAGGCACCGGCCTCGGGTTGTCAATCTGTAAGGAGATCATCGAGTCGCACGGCGGCAGCATCGAAGTCGAGTCGAGCGTAGGTGTTGGCTCGACGTTCACGTTCACGTTAGATGTAGCGGAGGAGACGTCATGAATCAATATGCCTTTACCGGTTTCCCAGGATTTTTAGCAGGAAAGCTGATTACCCATCTCGCGACATTGCCGGATCAGATCGGCACGATCTATGCGCTGCATTTGCCGGCACAACGACCAGAAGCTCTCGCTTTGAAACAAGACCTATTGGCCACGACTTCGCTTCAAGACGAGCAGTTAGTGCTTGTTGAAGCCGATATCACACTCCCGGAAGTCATTCTCGACCCGATCATGCGGTCGGTCATCGAACGGGAAGTGAATTATATCTTCCACTTAGCGGCCGCATATGACTTGAGCATCCCGTATGACGTCGGCTACCGAGTCAACTTGCTCGGGACGAAGCATATGACGGCGTTCGCCAAACGGGCAAAACATTTAAAGCGATACGTCTACTTTAGTACCGCCTACGTCTCCGGACGCCGCCAAGGGACCGTCTATGAGAACGAGCTATGGCATCGGGTCCAGTTTAAAAACCATTACGAGGCTACGAAGTATGAAGCGGAAGCCATCGTCTCCCGTGAACTCGGCTCGATACCCGTGACGATCATCCGTCCCGGTATCGTCATCGGTCATAGCAAGACCGGAGAGACGAAAAAGTTCGATGGCGTCTACTTCGTGTTGAAGTTGATGGACCAGTTGCGTCAAGCGGCGCCGCTCCCGTATATCGGACGGCAAAACATCGAAGTGAACCTCGTGCCGTATGACTACGTGGTCGAAGCGACTGCTTATCTCGCCCACGCCCCAGTCGGTCTAAAGCGCACGTTCCATTTGACCGACCCGTTCCCGCATGGGGCTCGGGAAGTGTACCGTATGATCCATGAAGCGATGTTTGGTCGCTCGCCTCGCGGAACGATTCCCCATTTCGCCGCAGAAACCGGATTTTCCGCTTTGCAGCTATCGGAACGATATGGGGTTCCAAAAGAACTGCTCGCCTATTTTAAGCATCAAGTCCATTTCGACACGACGCAGACGCTCCGGGCGTTAAACGGGACCGGCATCGTTTGCCCGGACTTACAAGACTACTTGCCTGACATCGTCGCCTATTACAACACACACAAAAAGCCCTAACTGAACTGCCCCATAAAAGTTGGACATAAAAATCCAACTTTTATGGGGTGTTTTTATGGTCAAATTTACGAAGGCTTTCAAAATTCATGTGGCCGAACGCTACTTGACGGGCAAAGACGGATGCACAA
>NZ_SJVA01000011.1:0-53685 GCF_004337195.1 Exiguobacterium sp. SH0S7 | reverse complement strand
TCAAAACAGAGTTCGTCAGAAAGCGAAACTTCCCGAACCTAACGGTCCTCGACCGTGAATTACGTGATTACATACATTGGTTCAATAACATCAGAGTCCATGGAACATTGGGCTACCTAACGCCGAGGGAGTACAAACAAAGATACCTCTTCGAAATTGTCTAATTAAGTGTTGACAATCCAAGGCCGCCTTGCGGGTTCGGCCGGTCGAGGACGACGAATGGGATGTCGTTCTCGGCCGCAGCTTCCATCGCGTACGCCATCGTGTAGATGTACGTGTAGTAACGGGTGCCGACGTCTTGAATATCGAAGACGAGCACGTCGATGTCTTTGAGCATCTCGGCCGTCGGTTTTTTCGTCGCCCCGTACAGGCTATACACCGGAAGACCGGTCACGTCGTCGATATACGAGCTGATCGTCGAGCCGGCCTGGGCATCACCTCGGACACCGTGCTCCGGTCCGTACAGTGCCGTGAGTTCAAAGTCGTCGGAGTTGTGAAATAAGTCGACGATGCTCGTCATGTTGGCATCGACACCGGTCGGGTTCGTGATCAGACCTACGCGTTTACCGGCGAGCAGTTCCGGGTCGTTCATCAACCGGTCGACCCCGAGCTCGACTTTCGGTTTCTTCGGTTTCGACTTGGCATCGGCGTCGAGCAAGACGACGGACGATGTGACGAGCGTCAGGGCAGCGAGGCCACCAATCCATTTCTTCATAAGAGTTCCTCCTCTAGAAAGTGTAAGCGCTTTAACGATTATCCAGAGTGTAGCACTTTGTACTTTCAATTCAATAATATTAGTTATAAATGGGAAATTTGATTTCTTAATTTGATTCGTTATACCTAAAAAAGCCACCGATTTCTCGGTGGCTCATGAATCAACGGACGGCGAGTGCTTTCCATCCGGTCGCACCCATGACAGAGCTGACTTGGGTTTTCGGGATAGTGAGGCGACCGCGGTACGGGTCGTTAATGTACAGGTTGTTTTTGTCATAGCCCGTCGCGAGCATGACGTGGTAGTTGGTGAATCCAGTGAATTTTTGGTTCGAGGCGGTATACCAATTGAAGTATCCGTACGGTTGTCTAAAGTCGACGCTTGCCCAGACGATGACCGGGTTGCCGAGCGACAGTTCGCGCTCGATCGAGGCGAGGCCTTGGCCCGAAAGATCCTTGACCGGACGGTACTTGCTCGAGAAGTTGATCATGCCTTTCGGGTAAATGCCATAGTTACGATATTTACTGAGCGTGCCTTTCGGGTCGCCGGTGAACATGACGTTCGGGTCGACCCAGCGATAGAGCCGGTTCTCGTAGCGGGCGTTCCACATGCTTTTCGGCATCTCGCGGTAGAGCGTCTCGGCGCTGACGACGCGGCCCTTCTTCTCGAGCGCCATCTTGAGCGAGAAGAACTCGCATCCGGACGGATACCCCATCGGGAACTGGCGGTAGAGCGGCACGCTCATCTTATAGACGGAGAGGGGATTGCTGTAGGCGCCTCTCGCGTCGAACGAAGCGTTGCCAACTTTTTTGTTTTTGTACATGACACCGGATGCATCGAAGTAATACCATTTGCCGCTGATGGCTTGCCAATCGGTTTTCTTCGTCAACATCGGTGCGTAATACTCGTACTGTGTCGTATACTTCCAGCCGG
The DNA here is from genome assembly GCF_004337195.1 of Exiguobacterium sp. SH0S7. Taxonomy (NCBI): domain Bacteria; kingdom Bacillati; phylum Bacillota; class Bacilli; order Caryophanales; genus Exiguobacterium; species Exiguobacterium sp. SH0S7. Next base: position 52,040 of record NZ_SJVA01000011.1, on the reverse strand, counting down.
TCTCACGGACACCGGTCGAGTGGAAGTGGTAATAGTATGAACCGATCTTGTGCTTGCCTTGGAGACGATAGCCATAGACGGGATGGAATCCGTAAACTTTACCTTGAATCGTCTGAAGTCCGTAGCGGCGTTTCCCGTCCGTACCGAAGTAATAATAGCGGGCGGCGACTTTTTGCACGCCTTGAAGCCGGTAGCCGTATGTCTCATGGAAACCGTACATCGTGGTGCCGACTTTCTTCAGTCCATGTCTCCTTGCACCGTCCGAGCCGAAGTAGTAATGGCGTGTCCCGACTTGCTGCCAACCGGTCGCCATCTTTCCGTCTTTCAGCAATAAATATTTTTTCCCGGAAATCGTATATGTACCGGTTCGGATCGTTCCGTCTGTGAAGATGTAATGCTTGGCACCATTGATGGTTTGCCAACCGCTCAAACGCTGTCCGTCAGGCGAAAAGTAATAGCGTTTCCCGTCAATCGTCATGAAACCGAGCGCCATTGTCCCGTCTGACTTGAAGTAATGAACGTTGTTTTCGAGCTGTTGCCAGCCGGTCAACCGTCTCCCATCAGCAGCGAACAAATATGTAGCGCCATCAAGTGGATAAAGTCCTGTGACTCGGACACCGTTCGCTTCGAAATAATAGATCGAGTCGTCAATCGTCTGCCAGCCCGTCACCATGACACCGAACGCATCAAAGTAGTACGTCTTGCCTTCGATTTCTTGCCAACCGGTCAACGTCGTCCCATCGGCCGTCGTATATACCGTTCCGTTTGCTGTCATCTGAAACCCGGCTTCGGCGTGCCCAATACTCGGTAGGGCAAACAAACTGACGGCAAGTACCGTTCCTTTAAACCAATAGCTCGATTTCATTCAATTTCCCCCGTATTCAATATACAAAATTGTATAATCTTGTAACTCTATTATACGTCGAAACTCAAGGGCACATGCATCGACGAAAGACCTATTTCACAAAAACGAATAATCAGGACGTTCGACTCAAAAATAATAAGCGCTTGGACGCGACGAATAACACTAGTCCGATCAAGACAATGCTAGTGACGAGCGGCCAAACGAAATCGACGTTTTGGATGAGTGCTTCACCGGACAATCCGCCAAGGTTCCAAGGCATCCAGTCCCAATCGATCCAACTGAGCAGGAGGGATAAGACGAAGTGGAGACCGAGTGTGATGACGAGGGCGACGAGCCCGCTCTCGAGCAGCGCGGCAAATAAGAAGAAGATCGATAGCTGCACGACGAAATGGACAATCAATAGACCTGTGGAAATGACAAAGTCCGTCACATCGAACGAGTCGAACAAGATGACCGTATAATAGGCGGCAGTGCCCTGGGCGAGCAAGATGGAGACGGCGGAGAGTAACGTGTAGTGTGCCCATTTACTCATGACGATGCGAGAAGCCGGAATGTTGAGCGACTTGAGCCAAGCGAGCGTACCGAGTGTACGTTCTTGGCTGAACGTATGCATCGCCGACAGCAAGACGACGAGCAGGCCGATCTGTCGCAGCTGCTCGCTGACCGATAAGAGTACTTCGGCCGGTGTCGGCGTCGGGATCTCGATGACGGTCCCGTCCGGCAAGTTGCCGCCTGACGCTAAAATGTCTGGTAAGAAGTAGAGCGTGAGCGGCTGCATCGCGGCGAGCAACATCAGGGCGACCGGGACCCAGACGAGCCGTTTATTGCGCCACGATTCTTTCCATTCTTGTTTAAAGATGGCCGTCCTCATTAAGCGTTCACCTCCAAAAACAGTGATTCGAGCGACGGATGACCGACGTGGAACGATTGGATCATCAGTCCTTGGGCGAGGACGCGTTGTAGAATCGCCCGCTCGGACATCGTTTTATCGGTCGTCTCGAACGTCCATGTCGTCCCCGTTCGCGAGACACGGACGACACCCGTGAGCGCGCTCCAATCGTCTGCCGTCGTCGTGTCATCGAACAGGCGAAGTTGGATGGACGATTTGGCCCCGAGCAAATCGGTGACGGTGCCTTCCATGAGCAGGCGTCCTTGACGGAGCAGGAGCACCCAGTCGCTCGCTTCCTCGGCGTCAGGGAGCACGTGCGTTGAATAGAGAATCATTCGCTCGCGTTTCAAGTCGCTCAAGAGATCGAGCACTTCCCGGCGGCCGCGCGGGTCAAGTGCTGATACCGGTTCATCGAGCAACAATAGTTCCGGGTCATGGACGAGCGCTTGGGCGATGCCGAGTCGTTGCCGCATCCCGCCTGACAAGTGCGCCGCCGGGCGGTCCACCGGTTCTAAGCCGACGCGTTTCAAGAGGTTCACGGCGTCGACGCCGGTCGTGCCCGTCAAGTCGGCCGCATATTTAATCGTCTCGACCGGTGTGAGGGAAGGATAGAGCGCCGGCCGTTGCGGTAAATAACCGACCCGGATCGTGTCGTGACCCTCGATCTGTCCGGACGTCGGCGTCGTCACACGGGCGATCATGTTGAGGAGCGTCGTCTTGCCGGCACCGTTCTCGCCGAGTAGCGACGTGCAGCCCGGACGCAACGAGAAGCTGACGTCATCGAGCGCGGTGAACGCGCCGAATCGTTTTGTGAGATGGCTCGCGTTCATTGTTTTGTCCGTCCCCAGAGGAAATAGACGATTGGACCGAGGATGTTGATAAAGACGATGACGAGAAGCCACACCCATTTCGGACCGTTCGTCTCTTGTCGCTTGAGTAAATCGATCATGGCGACGACGAGGAGGATCAGTTGCAGTAACAATAAAGGCAATAAAATTAAAAGCAGCGTGCTCGGGTCATTCATAATTTCCATAGAGTCTCCCTCCTTAGTTAGCTGTACATATATTAGTTGATTCCACACATAGGACTTTATTCCTGTATCGAACACAAAAAATCCCTTTCTCGAGTTGAGAAAGGGAGCAAGTTATTTGACGATGATGACCGGTGCTTGCGCCCGTTTAGCGAGTTTATGGCTGACGCTGCCGAGGACGAACTCTTGGAACGTATTGAGGCCGCGCGAGCCGACGACGACGTATTCGAACGGATCACGATTGGCGTATTTGACGAGCTCGACGTCCGGTTCGCCGCGGAGTTCGACGTATTCATAGGCGATGCCTTCCGCTTCGATCGTATCGAACAACGGTTGCATCATGCGTTTTCGTTTCGCTTCGAGATCAATCTTGCCGGTCGAGTTGAGCGCGGCCTCTTTCGATTCTTTCGCACTGACGACGTGAACGATATCAATCGATGCGTCTGACGCTTTGGCGAGTTGAATTGCCTTTGTTAAAGCCCGTCTCGAGTGGTCCGAGCCATCTGCCGCTAAAAAGATTTTACCCATTCTTTCAACGCCTCCTCTTGTACGCTTGCTACTACAAGTATATGCGATTTTTTATGAAAGCGCATTCGCAATTGTGTCCATTCGAGATACAGAAAAAGGAAGTGAACGCTGAGGTTCACTTCCAGTCTGATTATCGGACGATGACGACCGGCGCGAGCGCGCGTTTGGCCAGCTTATGGCTGACGCTGCCGAGCACGAACTCTTGGAACGTGTTCAAGCCGCGCGAGCCGACGACGACGTATTCGAACGGTTCATGGTTCGCATACTTGACGAGCTCGACGTCCGGTTCACCACGGAGCTCGATATATTCGTACTCGAGTCCGGCTGCTTCGATCGCCGAGAAGAAACGTTGCATCCGCTGCATCCGTTTCGCCTCCAAGTCGATCTTGCCTGTTGATTGTAGGGCACTTTCTTTTGACTCTTTCGAACTGACGACGTGAACGACATCAATTTTGGCGCTCGAGACTTTCGCGAGCTCGATCGCTTTCACAGTCGCACGCATCGAATGGTCCGATCCGTCAACGGCTAAGAAGATTTTTGTCATGTGAATCCCTCCCGAATTAATGTCCGATGCCTGCATCTTGTTGTTTCAAGTGAAGCGCAAGCGTATTGAGCAGCTTCTCTGAATCTTTGTTCAAGTTCAAGAGCTCTGGCTCGATTCCATTCGCACGATATTTGAAGACGACTTTGTCGATGGCGCCGATGGCCGAGTCGTCCCAAAGGTGGGTGTTCGAGAAGTTGATTGTCACATGTTTGATGTCTGCCTCGATATCTTCTTCGACGTCGAATTGGTTGACGAAGTCAGACGTTGAGGCGAAGAACAATTGACCGTTCACGACGTAGTGGGCGTGGCCGGCTTCGACGTTGCGGTCGAGTTCGACTTTCGAGATTTTCGCGGCGAACAAGATCGCAGCTGTTAAAATCCCGGCGAATACACCGATTGACAAGTCGTGTGTGAGCACAGTGACGAGCACGGTGACGAGCATGACGACCGTATCCGACTTTTGTGCCGTCCGGAGTGCTTTGAGCGAGCCCCAGTCAAACGTCGCATACGACACGAAGAACATGACACCGACGAGGGCGCCGACTGGAATCAACATAAGAACGTCACTGATTGTCATGATCATGATGAACAACGCGAGTCCAGCGACGAACGTCGATAGACGGCCACGTGCTCCTGACGAGACGTTGATGACCGATTGGCCGATCATCGCACAACCTGGCATCGCGCCGAAGAAACCGGCGATGATGTTGGCGATCCCTTGACCTTTTGACTCACGGTTCTTGTTCGAATCCGTTCCTGTCATGTCATCGACGATTTGAGCCGTGAGCAACGACTCGATCAAGCCGACGAAGGCGAGCGAGAAGGCATACGGCAAGATGATCATGAGCGTCTCGAGCGTGAACGGAACGTCAGGGAATAAGAATTCCGGCAACGTTGCTGAGATCGTTCCCAGGTCACCGATGTTTTTCGTATCGAGTCCCATAAAGACAGCAAGTAGCGTCATCGCGACGATGGCGACGAGCGGTGCCGGGATCGCGCCCGTGATACGTGGGAACAAGAAGATGATGACGAGTGATGCGGCGACGATTGCCCACATGATCCAGCTCTCGCCTTCAAAGTTTGGTAATTGAGCTTGGAAGATCAAAATAGCGAGGGCGTTAACGAAGCCGACCATGACCGCACGCGGGATGAACTTCATAAGACGCGCTATACCAAAGAACCCGAGCACGATTTGAATGATACCGGCTAAAATACCGGCTGCTAATAAATATTGGAGACCGTAATCTCGAACTAAATCGACAACGAGGAGCACCATGGCCCCGGTTGCAGCTGAAATCATCGCTGGTCGACCGCCCGTGATCGAAATGACCATGGCGATAATGAATGAAGCGTATAGACCGACCATCGGGTTCAGTCCAGCGATGAGTGAGAATGCGATCGCCTCAGGAATGAGGGCGAGCGCGACGACGATCCCCGCAAGGACGTCAGCCCGGACGTTACCGAGCCATTCTTGTTTGACAGTATTCAATTTTTCCAAAAAGAACACACCTCTCTTTATAGTTTTGACTTTGACCTCCGAGTCTCACGAAGATCAAATGCGTCATTATATGAAGGAAGCGGTTAAACCGACACATGTTTTCACAACGTGTTTTATCATAACGAACTTTTTCAGAAAAGACAATTGCTTATCATTAAAAACTATGGTAATTTCATAACGTAGAGGTTATATAACGATTTTGTTATACACGGGGTAAAGGAGAATGACGATGCATACGATAGATGATTTAAGTAAAGTGCTCAAAGTGCTCGCCGACCCGACACGGTTGACGATGCTCAAGCAAATGCAGGGCGGGGAACAGTGTGCCTGCAGCTTCGTCGACTGTTTCGACATCTCGCAGCCGGCGATCAGCCGTCATTTGAAGATGATGCGTCAAGCAGGACTGCTGCTCGAGCGCCGGGACAAGCAATGGATCCATTACCGGTTGAACGAGACAAGCCCGTTCTATTCGATCGTCGTCGATCTGCTCGCACAAGTCGAGATGGTCGATGCGAGCTGTGACTGTGACGCCGAGTGTGCCATTTAAGGAGGAAAAAACGATGAAACTTGAAGTATTCGAACCGGCCATGTGCTGTCCGACCGGACTATGTGGCCCATCGATCGATCCGGAACTGACGCGGATCGCGACGATCCATTACGTGTTGAAACAACGCGGTTTCGACGTCGAGCGTTATAACCTCGCCTCGGAGCCGAACCGTTTCGTTGAAAACGCAAACGTGCAATCCGAGATCACGAAAGGGCTCGACACGCTCCCGCTCACCGTCATCGATGGCGAGATCGTCAAACGCGGCGCCTACATGACGAACGAAGAGATCGCCGAACTGACTGGTCTACCGGTCACGGCGTTCGCGAAACAAGACGGCGAGAAACCGAAAGTCCGCATCACGCTTAAAAAATAAGGAGGCGCGTCATGATGAATCGCTTTGATTTTAATACGATTGAGCCGACCCGTTACATGTTTTTGACCGGGAAAGGCGGCGTCGGGAAGACGTCGACCGCCTCGAGCCTCGCCTTGACGCTCGCTGACCGTGGCAAGCGCGTCTTGCTCGTCTCGACCGACCCGGCAAGCAATTTGCAGGACGTGTTCGAGATGGAACTTGACGAGACACCGCGAGCAGTCCCTGGGACAGAGCTGTCGATTGCGAACTTCGACCCGGAAGAAGCGGCAAAAGCGTACATGGAACGCATGGTCGGCCCGTATCGCGGCGTGCTCCCGGACGTCGCCATCCAGTCGATGGAAGAGCAGCTGTCCGGTGCCTGCACGGTTGAGATCGCGGCGTTCGACCAGTTCACCGAGCTGTTGACGTCAGAGACGGCCCGTGACACTTACGACCATGTTATCTTCGACACGGCACCGACCGGGCATACGCTCCGGTTGCTCACGCTCCCGAGCGCGTGGGACGAATTTTTAGAGACGAACACGACCGGCGTCTCGTGCCTTGGACCACTTGCTGGATTATCAGACAAGCAACACCAATATAAACGGGCGGTCGAGACGCTTTCGAACGGGGACGAGACGACACTGCTACTCGTCGCCCGTCCTGAGACGTCGACGCTCGTCGAGGCGAGTCGTGCCGCGACAGAGCTCCACGCAATTGGGATCGAGCGGATGCAGCTCGTCATCAACGGTGTCGTCGATCCGGCGGAAGGCACGGACCGTTATACGAGACGGTTCATCGAGCGCCAACAAGACGCGCTCGCCAACTTGCCACAAGGCGTCGACACGCTCGAGACGTTCACGCTCCCATACGCCTATGAGAACTTGGTCGGCGTCCCGGCGTTGCGCCGCTGGGTGAACGGGGAGACGGTCGACGTACCGGATATGACGTATGATGCGAGCCGTTACGGTTCGATTGATACGCTCGTCGATGAAGTCGAAGCGGACGGTCCGAGCGTCATCATGACGATGGGGAAAGGTGGGGTCGGCAAGACGACGCTCGCCTCACTCCTCGCCGTCGCTTTAAGCGAACGCGGCCACGCCGTCCATTTGACGACGACCGACCCGGCGGCACACGTCGCCTTCACAATCGGTGAGGACGTGCCCGCCACGTTCACGGTCGACGCGATCGACCCGAAAGTCGAGATTGAGAACTATCGGGCCGACGTGTTCCGTGAAGCGGGGGACATGACCGATGAACAGCACGCGATGCTTGAAGAAGATTTGCGTTCGCCGTGTACGGAAGAGATCGCGGTTTTCCGTGCTTTCGCCGGTCAAGTCGCCAAAGCGAAAGACCGGTTCGTCGTCATCGACACGGCACCGACCGGACATACACTGCTCTTGCTCGACGCGACCGAGAGCTATCACCGAGAGCTCGAACGCTCGACCGGTGTCGTCCCGGAAGCGGTCCGCGAACTGTTGCCGAAACTTCGTGACCCGAAACAGACACACGTTGTCATCACGACGCTCCCTGAAGCGACACCGGTATATGAAGCCGAGCGGCTCGTCACCGACTTGGAACGGGCCGGTATCCGTCCGTTCGCTTGGGTCGTCAACCAATCGTTCACACCGCTCGACGTCGAAAGTAAACTGCTCACGGCGAAAGTCGCGAGCGAGGCGACTTGGCTCGAACGGGTGAACGCGTATCCGCGCCCGACGCTGCTCTCGTGGCAACAACACTTGCCGGTCGGCTATCCGGCGTTATCTCAACTATTGAAGGAGGAAGTCAAATGAACATCACGAATGAAGCGATCGATTTTATGAAAACAGCACTCGAGGATGAAGAAGTGAAATCAGTCCGGATCTGTACGGAAGCAGGGTGCTGCGGACCGACGCTCGGTCTGCATATCGCCGCTCCGGAAGCGATGGACGACGTGAAAGATTATGACGGCCTCACGTTCGCTGTCTCGAAAGACGCAGAAGCGATGGCTGAGAACGTCACGCTCGACGTCGAAATGACAGAAGACAGCGCGAGCCTCGTGCTCCGTGGTCTTCAAGAAACGTGCTAACAAAAATAGAGATTATTGGAGGAACTCATTGTGCAGTGGATTGCTAGTATCATCTTTTTAGTGACGCTCTTCCTCATCATCAAGCAACCGAAAGGCCTCGGCATCGGTTACTCGGCGATGGGGATGGCGGCCATTGCCCTCATCACTGGGGTCGTCAATTTTGATGACGTCGGAACGGTATGGGGCATCATTTGGAACGCGACGTTTACGTTTATCGCCATCATTCTCATCTCGCTCATTTTGGATGAGATCGGATTCTTTGAGTGGGCCGCTTTACATATGGCTCGAATCGCCGGGGGCGGCGGTGTCAAACTGTTCGTCTACATCACGCTTCTCGGTGCGCTCGTCGCCGCATTATTCGCGAACGACGGGGCGGCGCTCATCTTGACGCCGATCGTACTCGCGATGGTACGGGCGCTTAAATTACCGGACGCCGTCGTCTTGGCGTACGTCATCGCCTCGGGCTTCATCGCCGATACGGCAAGTTTGCCGTTCGTCGTCTCGAACCTCGTCAACATCGTCTCGGCCGACTTCTTCGGCATCGGTTTTGCCGAGTATGCGGCGCGGATGGTGTTCGTCAACGTGTTCGCCGTCGCCGGCAGCCTGCTCGTCTTGTACTTGTACTTTAAAAAAGACATCCCGAAGCAGTACGACTTGTCAAAACTCGTCGAGCCGAGCACGGTCATTAAAGACCATAAGATGTTCCGCTTGTCGTGGGTCGTCCTCGCTCTGCTCGTCATCGGCTACTTCACGAGCGACATCATCGGCATCCCGGTCTCACTTGTCGCCGGTGTCATCGCCCTGTTCTTCCTGATCATGGCGAACCGTTCGCCTGCTGTGAAGACGGAGCAAGTCGTTAAAGGCGCGCCATGGGCGATTGTCTTCTTCTCGCTCGGGATGTACATCGTCGTCTACGGCCTACAAAACGCGGGGCTGACGCAAGTGCTCGCCAACTTCATCGACTGGTTCTCAGGTAGCGTGTTAACGGCCACGTTCGGGATGGGCTTCTTGGCCGCAATCTTATCGTCGGTCATGAACAACATGCCGACCGTCATGATCGACGCGCTCGCCATCGATTTGACGAATACATCGGGTCAGATTCGCGAAGCGCTCATCTATGCGAACGTCATCGGTTCCGACCTCGGACCGAAGATCACACCGATCGGGTCGCTCGCGACGCTCTTGTGGCTTCACGTGCTCCGCTCAAAAGGACTCAAGATCGGTTGGGGACAATACTTTAAAGTCGGGATCATCTTGACGATCCCAACGCTTGCCATCACGTTGCTCGGCCTGTATATCAGCTTACTACTATATTGAGGAGTGGATTTTTTATGAAGTTAGTCATCATCGGTTCAGTCGCTGCCGGTACATCGGTCGCGGCGAAAGCACGTCGTAACAACGAAGACGCACAAATTACGATTTACGACCGCGATTACGATATCTCCTACTCGGGTTGCGGGATTCCATATTACGTCGGAGGCGAAGTCGAGTCACGCGATGACTTGACACCACGCGACGCCGCTTTCTTCAAAAAGCGTTACAACATCGATGTCATGACGCGTCATAACGTGACGGCAATTGATGCAGACGCGAAGACGGTCACGGTCGAAAACCTGGAGACAGGTGAGACGTTCACGGACAGCTATGACGTCCTCGTCCTCGCGACCGGCGCCTCGAGCATCGTCCCGCCGATCCCGGGCGTGAAGTCAGATAACGTCTTCCCGATCCGCAACATCCAGAACGCGGAAGCGACACGCAACTTCGTCGACGCGACGAACCCGAAACATGCGACCGTCATCGGGGCTGGCTTCATCGGTCTTGAGATGGCCGAGCAGCTCAAACTTCGTGGCATCGACGTCACGATCATCGAGCGCATCCCGCAAGTGATGCCGCCGCTCGACAAAGACATGGCGTGCCGCGTCGAGGACCACCTCGAGAAGAACGGCATCGAGCTGTTGCTCGGTGAGACCGTGACAGAGCTTGTCGGCGACGGTCACGTCGAACGCGTCGTCACGGAGAGCGGGAAGACAATCGACACGGACCTCGTCATCCTATCGGTCGGTGTCCGTCCGAACACGGAACTCGCCAAGTCGATCGGTGTCACGATCGGTGAGACGGGTGCGATCGCCATCAACGAACGGATGGAGACGAACGTGGACGGCGTCTATGCTGCCGGCGACGTCGCTGAAAGCGTCTCGCTCGTCACGGGTAAACCGATTTGGCGTCCGCTCGGCTCGACGGCGAACAAGATGGGGCGTGCGCTAGGTGACCTGCTCACGGGTGGGGAACTCGAACACCGTGGCATCCTCGGAACGGGCATCTTCAAAGTGTTCGGTCTCGCGGTCGCGCAGACAGGTCTCTCGGAGCGTGAAGCGCGTGAGCTCGGCTACGACGTCGAAGTGCTCCACAACACGAAACCGGACAAACCGGCCTATATGGGCGGGAAAGACATGACGATCAAAGCAATCGGCGACCGGGCGACACGTCAACTGCTCGGCGTCCAAATCGTCGGCTTCGAAGGTGTCGACAAACGTATCGACGTGTTCGTCACGGCGATCACGTTCAAAGCGAAAGTTGATGATTTGTTCCACCTCGACCTCGCGTACGCACCGCCGTTTTCGACGACGAAAGACCCGGTCATGTACACGGGGATGGCACTGGCGAACAGCATGAACAAGTCGGCCCGTCTCATCACGCCGGCTGAGCTACAGCAGCGGATCGACGCGGACGAGGACATCCAGGTCATCGACACACGGAAAGCGGCGCAGTTTGAGAAGGCGTGCGTTGACAATGCGGTCAACATCCCGCTCGGCAAGCTTCGCGAGGCGTCAAAAGACCTCGATAAAGACAAGCCGACGGTCGTCTACTGCAACGGTGGCGTCACTGGGAACGCGGCGCAAAATGTGCTCCGTAACCTCGAGTTCACCGACGTCTATAACTTGTCAGGCGGCAACAAGAACTATCAGTTGTTTAAAAAATACGGTAACTAATCAATTAGACCCGACTCGCATGAGTCGGGTCTAATTTGCATGGTGCTGATTCCATTTACTGACCCGGTTGCGACCGCTATGTTTGGCGACGTAGAGACCGAGGTCGGACTTTTTGATGAGCTGTTCGGACGTGGCGATCTTTGGTTCGGACGTACTCGTGACGCCGATCGAGACGGTGACATCGAGCTGCTTGCCGTCCGGAAGTGAAAACGGACTTTCCGCGATTTGACGCACGTAGCGATTGGCGATGACGAACCCTTGCGACAAGTTGCAGTCCGACAACAGCACCGAGAACTCTTCGCCACCGTGGCGACACACCATATCATCGGCACGGGCCGTCTCGGTGAGCCGTTTGCCAAGCTCGATCAAGATGGCGTCACCGGCGTCATGACCATACGTATCGTTCACCGATTTAAAATGATCGATATCGAGTAAGAGTAGCGTAATGTCATATGGACTCGAGAACACTTCCTCGTCAACGCGCTTCATCTCTTCCTCGAAGCGACGACGGTTGCCAAGACCCGTTAAGGCGTCGGTGTAGGCGGCTTCGCGATATTTTGTGATCTGCCGTTCCGAGCGCTGCATCTTACGGATGCCCCCATAGACGATATGAAGGACGAAACCGGTTGAATATCCAATCGTGACGAAAGCGATCAACGTGTAGACGTACATTTTTGGATCGGCATAGGTACTAAAATTTAAGAGCGAGAACAAGGTGATGAAACCGAGGCTGATGACGTTGACGATGCGAATGTCCCGCGTCGGTTTGATCCGCTCCCGGAGTTTCATATAGACGACTGCAGTTGTGGCTGCGACCGTATAGTCGAGAAAAACGATTAACAGCAACGTATCCGATATGATGAACGGGAGCAGCAAGATGCTCGAGACGTACGTGATCCGGACGCCTTGGAGGCCAAAATAAAGACCGGCAATGATGATGGGGACAAACCCATACTGAAAGTCGGCTTGGGCGTTCCAGAGCACACCGTGCAATGTAATCACGATCGTCAGGCCGGCGAGGAGTAGTGAAATCGTAAATTGCCGTCTTAACGGGAGCTTGCTCGTGAACCCGAGCTTCGTGAGGCGCGAGATCATATAAAGGCCGATCAGCAGTAAGCTGGCGTTGGCAATCAAGTTATTGATTAAATTGGTCATCGACATTTTAAAAATTCCTCCCCTATTTTCTATATTCGGCAGATGAGGATAAAAAAGCAATCATTTTGTGATGGAAAAATGAGTTCGAACCAACAAGTGGCTTGATATGGGAAACGTTAGTTGTTCATTTAGAAAAGAATTGAAATTAAGGAAGCGAACGTTTACAATTTTTATGTAAGCGTTTTCCTAAATTCATGCTACAAGGAGGGACCCACATGGTCAACAAACAATGGAAACCGGTATGGGCAGTTGTGCTAACGTTTGCACTGATTCTGTCGATGTTTCCGATGTCAGCGTCTGCCCTTGATAAAGAGTCGACACTAGTCGTCGTCCACTATCAAGAAGCGCCGGACAATCAAATGGATTGGAACTTATGGCTTTGGGCGAATGGCCCAGATTACTTCCCGAACAAAGGCTTCGCCTTTAACGGCGAGGACGATTACGGCAAGGTGGCGGCCTACGAATTCCCGGTCGACTCACCTGAACAGATCGGTCTCATCGTCCGAACGGACAATTGGGACAAGGATAAAGGGTCGGAAAGCGACCGCCTGATCACGAAAGATATGATCAAGGACGGTGTCGCCGAAGTGTGGATCAAGTCGGGCGACACGAAAATCTACACGTCGAACCCGGACGGGGAGACGGCGAAGACGGAAGTCGACATGAAAGTCCACTACTTCCGCTATGACAATACATACACGGACTGGGGTGTTTGGACGTGGCCGGATGGTGGCGACGGTCAAAGCATCAACTTCGATGAGACGGACGCCTACGGCGGTGTCGCGAACGTGAAGTTTGCGAACCCGGATGCGAAACAACTCATCGGTCTGATCACGAAAAAAGGCGAATGGTCTGATAAAGACGGCGAAGATCGCTTCGCGCTCAGCACGGCGAAAGAGATTTGGCTCGTCGAAGGTGATTCGACGATCTACTATTCAGAGCCTGAAATCGACCGCTCACCAAAGATCGTCTCGTTCGAGGCAAACACGTTCCGTCAGGCGGAACTAACGCTTAACCGGGCGGTCGATGAGCAGTTCCTTAGTGAATTGACGGTCGATGGCGCGGCAGTCGAGTCGGTCGAGAAGGCTGGCGACAAATCGGTCACAGTTAACTTCAGCGCTGACCTCGACTTGGCGCAAGTCATCACGGCGTCGCACCCGACGTTCGGGGACAAAGTACTGCAAGCAGGCGACGTGCTCCGATCACCGGAATTCGATGCGAAATACGCGTATGACGGCAAGCTCGGCGTCACGTACAAGCAGTCGAAGACGAACTTCGTGCTTTGGGCACCGACGGCTCAAGACGTTTCACTCGAGCTGTGGAACATGCCGAAAGACCGTCCGGCGAACGACAAGGATATCAAGAAAACGATTGCGATGAAGCGCGGCGAACGCGGCACGTGGACTGCTGAAGTCCGCGGCGACCTCGACGGCATCGGCTACACGTACAACGTCAAGCATGCGTCAGGCAGCGTCCGTGCGGTCGATCCGTATGCGACAGCGGTCGGCGTCAACGGGGACCAAGGGGTCATCGTCGACTTGAACGAGACGAAACCGAAACGGTGGAACTCGATGAAGCCTAAGCTTCAAAACGCGACGGACGCGATCATCTACGAGACACACGTCCGTGACTTCTCAATCTTTGACGTCACATCGGATAAGTATGATTCAGGCATAGCGAATAAAGGCAAATACCTAGGTGTCGTTGAACCGGGTACGCGTCTCCTTGTAGACGGCAAAAAGACGGCGACGAAGACAGGACTTGATCACGTCAAAGACCTCGGTGTGACGCACGTCCAGTTCATCCCGGTGTATGACTACAACACGGCCTCGGTCGACGAGACGAAACCGAACGCGACATACAACTGGGGCTATGACCCGAAAAACTATAATGCGCCGGAAGGTTCATACTCGACGAACCCTTATGACGCAAAAGTTCGAATCATGCAGATGAAAGAAATGATCCAAGGTCTCCACGACAACAATTTGCGTGCCGTCATGGACGTCGTTTATAACCATATGTTCGATGCGCAAGCCTCGAACCTTCATAAGATCGTACCAGGCTACTACTACCGTTACACGGCCGGCGGAGACTTCGCGAACGGGACGGGCGTCGGCAACGACACCGCGTCTGAGCGCAAGATGATGCAAAAACTCATCGTCGATTCAGTCGTCTACTGGGCGAAAGAATATCATTGGGACGGGTTCCGCTTCGACCTCATGGGAATCCACGACGTCGAGACGATGAACCAAGTCCGTCAAGCACTAGACAAAGTCGATAAATCGATCCTCGTCTTCGGCGAGGGTTGGGACCTAAGCACACCGCTCGACCCCGCATTGAAAGCGAACCAAAAGAACGCCTATAAGATGCCGGGCGTCGCGCACTTTAACGACAACATCCGTGACGGCTTGAAAGGCAGCGTCTTTATCGACACGGATAAAGGATTCATCAACGGCAAAGACGGTCTTGAGAACCGCATCAAAACAGGAATCGTCGGTGAAATCGACTATAACGCCGAGATCAAAGGCTTCACGAAAGAGCCGACGCAAGCAATCACGTACGTCGAAGCGCATGACAACCATACGCTTTGGGATAAGCTTGAACTCACAAATCCAATCGCTTCAGAGTTGAACAAGACGAAAATGCACCGTCTTGCGTCAAGCATCCTCTTGACGAGTCAGGGGACGACATTCCTCCATGCCGGCCAAGAGTTCATGCGGACGAAAGAAGGCGACCATAACTCGTACAAATCGCCAGACCGCATCAACCAAATGGACTGGAAACGCGCCGCCGACCGTAAGGCGGACGTCCAGTACATGAAAGGCTTGATTGAGATGCGTAAACAAAACCCGGGCCTTCGCATGACGAAAGCGACCGATATCAAGAAAAACTTGAAGTTCTATCAAGCAGAAGCGAACGTCATCACGTATTTGATCGATGACAAAGCACCTAGCCAGAAGAAAGATTTGTTTGTGACGCATAACGCTAACCCGTCGCAAGTGACAGTGAAGCTTCCGAAAGGACAATGGAACATCATTGTGAACGGCAAGCAGGCGGGCACGAAAACAATTAAACGAGTGTCAGGTTCGGTCAACGTTCCGGCCTACTCAACGTTCGTCTTAAAGCAACCATAATGCGCGAGACCACGGAGCACATATCCGTGGTCTTTTTTTACGTTGCAATCGTGTAGAGGAGTAGGTAAACAGTATATTAAGACATGACATTTTTTTGAATATATGTCTGTGATTCGGTTCATTTCCCTTATTTGAAAAATGCGGAAGCATTTTCAACTAATCAATCTTGTATAATCAAGTTAACACGTATCGAAACGTGACATTTGTCACACGAAGGAGTGGTACACATGGGCTTCTTCCGTAATTGGAAGCATGTATTAGAATCAAACGTTGAGCAGGCCGAGCACGATGGACGAATCAATATCGATCCGTTACTGCTCGATCAATATCCGGACGCAGTGTACGTCCTGGATCGAGACTTGAACTTCGTCGACTCGAACGAAAAGTTGTCGCTCCTCTTTAGCGGGGAAGAGGAACGTTTCGTCCATCCTGCATCCTGGCTTCCAAAACTAGAAAGTGAACGTGTTCACGCCTTTCATCAGCGGGCGCTCCAAGGGGAGACCGTTCATTATGAACTGAAAGCGTTGAATGCGGACAAGCGACGCATCCATCTGTCAGTCACGAACACGCCGCTCTATACCGGCCGGGTCATCACCGGATTGTACGGTGTCGTCAAAGACTTGACGACCCAGATGGAACTGCGTGAACGATACAATCGGATGAAAGTGGGACGGACGCTGTTCGAGCGCATCCCAGGTCTCATCCTGATCGAACTTGATCTCGAGTCCGGCGAGTTTTACCATTCACCGCAGACGGGTGAACTGCTCGGGTTATCTAAGCGGCAACTTGGAGATATGAAACGCGAACATTTCCGTAACATGATCCATGAGGATTACCGTCCAGAATTTGCGGCAGCCATCGAGACGCTCATCCACGATGCTGACGTGCAAGAGTATGAGACTCAAATCAAGGCGTTCAATCCGAAGCAACAAAAATATTTGGACTTGATCGTCAAAGTCGGTATGTCAAAAGATCGAAAATCAGTGACGTGGGCAATGTTTGACGTCACCAATTTGGTCAAAGTCGAAGAAGCGCTCACGATGGAGCAGTCCAAAGTGAAGCAGTTGTGCGAAATCGTCGACTCGGTCATTTTTGAACGTTATTTCGAGACGAAACAGTTCAAATTTTTGACGCCGGGCTTCTCGCACATCTTTGGCTATACGGAAGACCAGTTCAACACACACCCTGACTATTGGCAGCGTGTCGTCGTTCCTGACGACGTGCCGAAAGTGAACCAAGCCCGAGAAGTGACGCTCAGCGGTAAAACGACAACGTTCTCGTATCGTATCTATGCGAAAGGCAATGTCAAATGGATCGAAGAGAACCGGGAGCCGATTTTTTCTGAAGACGGCATCGTCATCGGGTTTCGGACGCTCGTCAAAGACATCACCCAACTGAAAGAGCAGCAACAAGAGATTTGGCGCCTCGCCTCGCTCGACCCGATCACGAACATGCCAAACCGTGAGTCGATCACAGGATCGGTCTATCAACTCACGCGCAAACGCGACCCGTTCACATTGTTCTCGCTTTCGTTCAACCGGATTGCCGAAATCAACAATACGTTCGGCTACGAGCTCGGTGACGAGTGGCGTGTCGCGACGGTGAACCAATTGATTCGTCTGTTGCCAAAAGACGCCTTGCTCGGTCATCTCGATGCGGATAACGTCTTGATTGTGTTGCCGCGCCGGATGGAAGACCCAGAAGTGCTCGCGCTCGGGAAAGAGTTAGGAACGTTGTCGAAATATCGATTCCATATTGACGTGTACGACTTGTTCGCGCGTATCTCGATCGGCGTGAGCCGCTATCCTGAAGACGGGGCACAGGCGAGCGAATTGATCAAGCACGCATGTGTCGCCATGAACCGGGCCGATAAAAAGTTCGGGACGCAACTCGAACTGTATTCGTCGCAAATGGACATCGAGTCACTCAAACGCTACGAGCTGTTGCGCGATATGCGAGGTGCGCTGCAAAACAACGAGTTCTATTTGATGTATCAACCGAAAGTGAACGCCTGGACCGGTCAAATCGTCGGAGCCGAGGCGCTCATGCGTTGGACGCACCCGACGTGGGGCTCGATCTCACCGGCCGAGTTTATTCCGCTCGCCGAGGAAAGCAGCCTCCATCTCGATTTGACGAACTGGTTGATCGAAGAGGTGTGCCGCTATATCACATCGCTCAAACATCGAGTCCCGATCTCGATCAATGTCTCAGCCAAATACTTGTATCAAGAACGGTTTGAACGCGTGTTCGAAGAGATGTTAGACCGCTTCCACGTCCCGGCGTCGTATCTCGAAGTCGAGATCTCGGAGACGTCACTGTTAGACGACGCCCAGCAGATCACACAAGCGTTCGAACGGTTGAACAGCCTCGGTATCCCGATCGCGTTTGACGACTTCGGTAAAGGGTATTCGTCGCTTGCTTACTTGCAGGCGTACAGTGCCCAGACGATCAAGATCGACCGCATCTTCGCACACAACGTCAACCAAAGCCGAAAAGCCCAAGGCATCATCCGGAGTCTGCTCCTCATCGCCGAAGAGTTCGGGATGAACGTCGTCGTCGAGGGTGTCGAGATGATGGATGACTTACTTCGACTCCGTGAGTTCGGGTGTCACGTCATTCAAGGTTTTATTTTCAGCCGACCGTTGCGAGAATCCGATTTTGAACAAGCGCTCGAGACGGGAACGCTCATTCCGATCGAAGAGTACGTCGAGACGATCCAACCGGCGAACCGGTTGATCCACGCCGGTATCACGATCACGCGCCTACGCAATCAAGCCGTCGCGGTCGGCACATCGCCGATCGTCATCATGAAGCGCGGCTTTAAAGCGATCGCCTTCTATGGCTCGATCCGGTTACCAGTCGATAGTGACATCAACCTCGTCATCTTGCTTGATGACGGGCAGCCGTCGCTACCGATTCAAGTGACGCGATTGACCGAGCTCGCGAACGGATTGTACCAGTATGAAGCGACGTACGAACAGACCGTCGAACTCGAGAAACGGCTGACCGCGCTCGAGAGTGACAAACCGCGCGGCTTCACGATTCAACAAGCGAAAGATTTAGTCGAAGGATGAGACAAAGCGAGCGGGATTTGCCGGCTCGCTCAGCTTGTTGACTAACATCAATAGAATCGCTCGTCCTTCCGGCGCCCACGCTTTCCGCAGGCAATCCCGGAGCCGCATCGCGACTTATGTCGCTGCTGGGTCTCCGTTGGATTGCTCTCCTGCAGGAGTCGGGGCGCCGCCGGACGAGCAACGCAAACGGTCGCACGGCTCTGATTGATCCAGCGGCCCAGGGCTGACGGTGACAGGTCATACTCTCGGATGATATCAATCCTTGGCTTTCCGTTGAAATAAAGCTAGACGACTTGTGCTTTGAATTTATCTGTATAGGTGCGGTGCGCTCTTTTTGGCATGTCTGATGTTCTCCTCGTATGGATGAGTTGTTTCAGGCTAATCGACCTCTACTTTTATATCCAACTGATTGTAGCCTATCCAACATACGTAAAAAAAGAAAATAGGAGGTCAAGAGATGCAGTCAAAAATGCATCTCTTGACCTCCTATTGAAAATTAGTATCCTTCGTTCAAGGTTGTGAATTCATCTTCTTTTAAAGGCGAGTCTCCTTTGGAATTATGACCGTAA
Organism: Exiguobacterium sp. SH0S7; assembly: GCF_004337195.1. Classification (NCBI taxonomy): domain Bacteria; kingdom Bacillati; phylum Bacillota; class Bacilli; order Caryophanales; genus Exiguobacterium; species Exiguobacterium sp. SH0S7. The sequence goes on along the minus strand of NZ_SJVA01000011.1, from coordinate 32,797 downwards.
TAGGTTACAACGTATTCTTTTTCTTTATTTTTTTTGACGAAGAATTCATAGTCGACTCTTTTCTCGTCTTTGAATTTCAAACGATATAAGTATCCAAATTGATTAATTCCGTACTCAACATCATAGGCATTTTTTTCTATCGAAAAGTTGTTTTCTAATGTTTCGTTTAAAATAACTTCTCGCTGATGTATCTCGTTGAAAAGAAATAGTAGGCCTCCTAAAGTCAATAAAGCAAAAAATATTTGGAACTTTGGCAAAGGTTTTTTAGATGTCATATAAGGCAACCTTCCTTTTTTAGGTAAATAGAGTTTTTTCGTTGCTATTGATTTTTGGTTTAGTTTTAAACCCCTTAAGTACGAAAGCAGAAGGTGATGATCCATATCCAGCCGATAATCATGAAAACCTTGTTTCTGAAGAATTTATTGATGAAGCCTGCTGTCGATTCGCCAAATATATTTGATATCGGAGTAAAAAATCCAGGCGGTCTTACATACGCTGTTCCTAACTCAGGCGACACAGTTAGATACCCGAATAGTACCATTGTTGTGAAGTCGGGTGATGTATTAGTTTCGAATAATAGAAGTTCTTCCTTTCGATACAGAACCTGGAAAAACTCGTACTTTGTCTCAACACCGTTCAAATCAAAGTGGTGGAGAAGTTCGTATTTATCGTCATGCAAATACTACAGTAGCTGTAAAAGCTGGCACTTGGGCTGTAAACAATATCAGTAAGGTTTCGTATTATTATTTTTCGACAGGTCTTAATTCTGTTTCAAGTAACTATTGTTCGAAATTTGTATGGCAGGCATATAACAAAACCGGTTCTAATGCTGGGGTCATTGGTAACCTTCAAATAGTTGGTTTAGTGTGGCCTGAGCGAGCCGGATTTGCCGGCTCGCTTTTTGTGCGCTCTAAAACTAGAAACGGGACGCAGTTTTCTCTAAGATGGAAGGGACAGATTAGAAGAGGAGACAGAAACGATGGATCGACTACAGGCAGCCCGCCACTTTTTCTCACAACTTGAAGGGGAGCATACTGAACGGTTACGGGAGATCGAAGCCGAAATCGATCGGACCGGGACGTACACGCTCACGACGGACGAATTGGCGTCCGGGGCAAAACTCGCATGGCGCAACTCGAACCGCTGCATCGGCCGCTTGTTTTGGCAGACACTCACCCTCCATGACGCGCGTGACGTGGAGACGTTCGACGAGGTGTTTGAAGCAATCGTCGCCCATCTTCGCTACGCGACGAACGGCGGAAAGATCCGCTCGACGATGACCGTCCTCCCGAACCATTTTCGGATTTTGAACACGCAACTCATCCGTTACGCGGCGTACGAGACGACAGACGGCATCGTCGGTGACCCGCTATCGCTGTCGATGACGAGACAAGCGATGCGTCTCGGTTGGGCCGGGGCCGGTACTGCTTTCGATCTGTTACCGCTCTTGCTTACAGACGGGAACGAAATCCGCATGTATGAACTGCCGGCCGATGCCGTGCTTGAGGTCGATATTCGCCATGACGACGTCGATTTGTTCGGGGGACGTGACGTCAAGTGGCACGCCGTCCCGGCCATCGCTGACATGGAGATTGAAATCGGTGGACACCGCTTCACATCGGTCCCGTTCAACGGGTGGTACATGGAGACAGAGATCGGGGCGCGCAACCTCGCCGACGTCGAGCGCTACAACCTGCTCCCGCTTGTCGGGGCATCACTCGGTCTCGATACGTCAAAAGAGCGGACGCTCTGGCGTGACCGCGCCCTCGTCGAGCTGAACGTCGCCGTCTTGCAATCGTTCGAGCGCGCCGGCGTGACGATTGTCGACCATCATACAGCGGCGAAACAATTTAAACGGTTCGAGAAAAATGAGACGGACGCCGGTCGTGACGTGACCGGACAGTGGAGTTGGCTCATCCCGCCGCTGTCACCGGCCTCGACCCACGTCTTTCATCGACACTATGATGACAAGATTGTGACGCCGAACTTGTTCGCGCGGTCAGGTTGTCCGTTTTCAGCGTTTCAAGCCAAGCCAAAAGAGGAATCTAAAGGCTAGGAAACGAAATGAAAGGATGATGAACGTGGCAGTCCCAATCTGGAAACGCGCTGTAGCAAGTCGAATCGATAAAGTCCTATTGGAAGCACCCGCGAAACTCGTGGAAAAAACAATCCGTAAAAAAATTTGGCCGGGTAAAGAAGTAAAAAATTATTACTTACCGACACTCGTCTCCATCGCAGGAGAAGCCTACTTCTTGCTGAACCGGGACGGGCAGACGATCGGCGACAAAATCGTCGGCATTAAAGTCGTGAGCCAAGACGGTCGACCGCTTTCCTTCGAGCAAGTCATGAAACGGACGCTCTACAAGGACGTCGTTTATCCGGCGACGCTTGGTCTACCACTTCTTCGTGCGCTTCAACAGATGAAGTCGAATAAAGACCTCGAACTTCCGCACGATGAATTCGCCCACACGAAACTGATTTCGACAAAATGAACGGGAGCAGGACGATTCCGCAATCGTTCTGCTTTTTTCTTCGGGGAAGTGGCGGGGGAAATGGGTTATAATGAAAGAGGAAAAAATTGAACGACTACTGGAGGACTATTTGTTATGACAAAAATTGCATGGATCACCGATAGTATGGCCAACTTCTCGAAAGAGGAGGCCGCCCAGCTCGGCGTCGAGATCGTCCCGATCCAATTGATCGTCGACGGGAGCGGCTACAGTGAAGTCGACCTCTCGATTGAGGAATTGCACCGCTACATGATCGACCAAAAGAAAGAAGCGAAGACGTCGCAACCGATTTTTGGTGACTTCATCTCGCGTTACGAGCGCTTAAAAGAAGAAGGGTACGATTGCGCCATCGCCGTCCACTGTTCAAACGGACTGAGCAGCACCGTCAAAAACTCGAGTGCAGCGGCTGAGGCGGCTGGATTTAAAGTTTACACGGTCGACTCGCACGCAGCGCTCGAGGCGCAGCAAGAGCTCGTCCGTCTCGGTCTCGCTGCCGAGGCAGAAGGCAAATCGGTCGAGGAAATCGTCGCTCTTCTCGAAGCGTGGCGTGACAAGAAAAACTTCTTCATGATCATCGGGAACATGGAGACGATGCGCCGGGGCGGACGTGTGTCATCAGGTGAGATGTTCCTCGCGAACATCTTGAACATCAAACCGATCATCACGCTCGACGAATCTGGGAAAGTCATCCCGTTCAAAAAAGTGCGTTCGATCAAAAAAGCGTACGTTGAGATGGTCACCGAACTCGAACGTCTTCATGCGGCGAATGGGATCCATAACAACCGTGTCTTCGTACAGACGGCGCTCGCGCCAGAGATGCAAGACAACCTCGTCGCGCTCATCCAAGCGAAATTGCCGGAGATTGATGTCGTGAAGACACGTTTCTGTCCGTCGATTGCGGTCCATGCCGGCTTTGAGACGGTCGGTGTGCTTTGGCTCGACGCTTAAGTTGAAAGGGGGAGACAGCATGGAGGCTGTGAACACACTTTCGATGTTGAACGAACGGGTCGCCGAGGCCGAGCAGTTGCTCGTCTATGTCTCGCATCCGGGATGCAGCGTCTGTCACTCGCTCAAGCCGCAAGTCGAGGACATGTTGACGCATTTTCCTGACATCGAAGCGGTCGCGGTCGACTCGGACGAGGTGCCGGATATCGCCGGCGCCTATTCGATCTTCACCGTACCGGTCATCTTGTTCTTCATCGACGGCAAAGAGATGCTCCGCCGGGCCCGGTTCGTGCCAATCGGTGAGTTGACCCACCAACTCGAACGGCTCCAAGAGATGAGAAAGTAAATCCACAGACGTGTGTCTGTGGATTTTTTTGATTGTCGTGATGATGTAACGGGAATTAATGAAGTGATTCTGTCACTTTTGCAACGAAGGAACGGAGGAATGTGTGATGGAGATGATACGCCACTCGGAATGGGCTGAGACAAAGCTCACGCTCCATTTGCTGTCGCAAATCTTGGGGAAAATCAAGTTGGCTTTGGCTCCGCAAGAGCCACAATGGACACACGTCACGTTGCCCGTTGCGCTGTGCGGCTTTTCGACTGGCCCGCTCGTGCAAGGGGAGACGTGGCTACAACTCGACGTCGATGTCTTTCAATCTCATATCAGAGTCCAAGTCGGTGCCGACACGTCGGTATTCCCGCTCGAAGCAGGCAAGTCGATCAGTACGTACTATGAAGAAATCATGGGTGCCCTGCGCGCAAACGGCGTCTCGGTCGCCCTCAATCCGAGAACGCAAGAGATGCGGGAGTTACGTTATCTGGACCGGGACGAGACACCGCTCGCCTATGACGCTATGGCGGCGCAACGAGGCATCCGTCTGTTTCAATACGCCGCGCGGGAGCAAACGGCATTTCTCGCACCGCTCCGCTGTCGGAAAGTGAAGCCAGGCCTGTTTTGGGGAACGTTTGACGTGTCGTCGCTCATCGTCTATGGACGGCCTGAGCCGTTCCCGGAAGATAAAGTCATCGAGAAGGCAGCGTTTGACGAGCACATGGTCGAGTTCGGGTTTTGGCTCGGTGATGAAGCGGTCGATATTCCGACGTTCTTCATCTTGCCTTACCCGTTCCAGTACACGGAGATCGGGACGGAGCGGCTCAAACCGCAAGACGCCTATTATGATGCCGGCAAGAGCGAGTTCTTTTTATCTCTTGAGAACGTAGGGGAAACGAGAGACGTGCAGGCATTCTTCCGGACGTCGTTCGATATTTTGAGCGAACAGCTCGAATGGGAAGGGTGCGACCATTACTTTATGCCGCTCGACATGCCGAAACAACAAGAGCTCACAGACGAATGATCTGTGAGCTCTTGTTTACTTTAGGGGCTGGTAGCGAGTAGATGGCCCATTTCCGACACGGATGATTTTCCGTTCGGCTATTAGCTGTTCGATTAGTTGTACAGTACCTTTTTGTTGCTCGTCCGATGGCGCCCCGACCCCTGCAGGAATGCAATCCGACGGAGACCCAGCAGCGACGCGAGTCGCGATGCGGCTCCGGGATTGCCTGCGGAAAGCGTGGGCGCCGGAAGGACGAGCGATATCAAAAAATCGATCAATCTGGATGTGGGTCCAAATTAATCGATTGACATGTCATTCTGCAATTTGTGGTACGAGGTAGATCAAGCCGAACGGGTTATGGAGCAAGTTGTCGATTGACGTGCGCTCGTCTTCGCCCATCTCGACCGTGAACGTCTTGCCGTCCTCGAACGTGAAGCTGTCGCCGTCACCGAACATCGATCCGCCTGCGATCAAATGGAAGTTGAACGAATGGATGACGTGGATCGCGTCTTCGATCTCGAGTGTTTCTGGTACGGCGACGTCGGCATGGCCGAACGCTTTCATGCCCCACGACACGTACGCCGTCTCTTCTTCCGTGATGGCGGTGAGGAGCGAGTAGTCGAGGGCGAGGTCTTCTTCTTTCGACGCTTGCCATTCGTCTTTCGAATAAGCGACGCCTGCCGTCTCGACCATGACACCGAGTCCGCCGGCGTTCAACAGGGCGTTCGCCCCGCGACGGGCCGCGGCGATGTCTGTCACATCATTGACGTCGCCGATCAAATAGACGATATGTGTGTGACGCGTAAGTCCTTTGGCGATTTTCGGTGTGAAGCCGCTCGTGCTGGCGTGAATCATCGCCTCGGCGAGCGCCGGGTCGCGTTCGACGACTTCGACGGTGAACGCTTTTCCGGTCTCGTCTTCTAACAGCAACAGACCGGCCATCGTATAGCCTTCGCTATGTAAACTGATTTTTTCGCTCACGGCCTCGGCCGATGGCCAGTTTCCTGGGATGGCGAGTAACACTTGTGTACGGTTCATTAGAATCATCCTCTTCTGCAAATAGTTAGGCCCCTCAAGCGAGAGGCCTAGTCTCTTCTGTTATTATGCCCTATTTCGAGCAAAGTTATTCTTGATATGTCTTCAACACTTCTTGGAGCGGGATTTGATCGATCTTGCGCCGGCTGACGAACGTGCTGACGAAGAACAAGAGCGTGACGGCCCCGACCGTATAGAGCACGTATATCCATTCAAACTCGAGCGGCAAGACGAGCCCGTAGTCCTCGGCGAAGACGACGATGATGATACGGAGGACGACGAGGGCGATCGGGATGCTCAGGAGTGCCGAGATGAGCGCGTAGACGAAATAGCTGTCGAGGATCATCGAGCGGACCTCACGTCGATTATACCCCATCACTTTGAGGAGCGAGATGACGTAATAGTTCTTCTCGACCGTGAGCGCGGTCAAGACGAACAAGATGCTGAAGGCGATCAAGGCGGAGCCGCCGATCATGACGTTCATCATTAAATTCATATACTCGTTGATCGACTCGGACTGTTCGATCAAGCCGTCGCGCGACAGAATCGTCGGATACACCGACTCGTCCGGACGTTCACTGGCATAGACGCCGTTGAACAAGTCGCTCGAAGTGCCGTCTGTCAGTTCGTTGCTGAGCATTTCAATCGGTAAATAGACGACGTCACCCGTGAAGTCGTCGGCGATGCCGAGGATCGGGTACGATAACGTCTCTCCGTCGAGCTCGATTGTGATGACGTCGTCGACGTCAAAACTTTGTTTTAAGGCGAGCGGTTCGGTGACGATGACGCCATCGGTTGCAGGGGTCAATTCGTTCCCGTCCCGGTCTTGCAACCGGTAGAGCGTGTTGTCGTCGCTCAAGCCCTTAAGGGTGACGAGTTGATCCTCGACGAACGCGAACGGATAGGCGAGGAACGGTTCCTGACCGTCGACGAGCATTGGCGGCGATTCCGTGTTCGCGTACGCCTCATACGCATAGTCGACGTCGTTCAATCCGCCGACCGTCATCCGGTCGACGGCCCCGTTCATCATGAGTGCGAACACGATGAGCAGCGTCGAGAACAAGATACCGAGGAAGAAGATGATGAAGCTGCCCGTGCTTTTGACGGCGTATAAATATTTGAACTTCGTTTTCCCGCTGGCCCGGCTTAGCATTCGGCTGACGAGCCGGCTGAGCCGATTGAGTGATATGTTGTCGCGCGGTGATAACAGTGCGAGCGCGCTCTCGCCCATAAGCTTGTAGATGACGGCACCGGCGACGATGCCGAAGAAGACGAGCGGGACGAAGACGGCGGTCAAAAAGACGAGTGGGTTTTGAGCGATCGTGATCGATGGCAACAGATAGAAGTCGAGGTACAGGTTTTTGAGCGGGTCGGCGAAGTAGAGGCCGAGGAAGTACCCGATGACGAGCATGAGCGTCGCGAACACCAAGATCAGCACTAAGTAGGGGGTTGAGATCTGGCGCCGATTGTAGCCGATCGCTTTCAACAGCCCGATCTGACCGCGTTCGGCCTCGAGCATGTTCGAGATGAGAATGGCGACGATGATGACGGCGATCGAGACGATGAATAGACTAAGTCCGAGCGCCATCGCTTTCCCGGACGAGATCTCACTATAGATGGCCCCGCTGCGCATAATATTCTCCGTCTCCATGACCGAGACGACGAACGGGAGCTCGGCTGTGTCGATCGCGCCGTCCGTGACGCCTGAGAGCCGGAACGACTCCGTGCCGACGATCGCTTCATACGCCTCGTCCGTCATGAGCAGGAGCGTCTGCGTCCCGGCGTCGAGATTGAAGAAGTTCTCATCGAACAGCGGGAGCGTATAGTCCGGGAACAAGACGAAACCGCTCACCGTGAACGGCGTGCCGAGGTCGATCGTGTCACCGACCTCGATCCCGTTCTTCTCGGCGTATTTGGCGTTGAGCGCGACCTCGTCGTCGGTTGTCGGACGCGATCCTGCTTCGAGGTAAGACTGATTGATCGTCATTGTTTCTTTTAAGACGAGCCCCCGATGTTCACTGCCGGCTAATGGATAAGTGATCAGTTTGGATTCGCGAAGTTCGAGTGTCGCCTCGGGCATGACGGACTCGACCGCGTCGATCCGGGCGCCGATCAAGTCGTCGAAGCGCTCCGGGTCGACCTGTTTCAAGTCGGCGAGCGTATACGTGCCCGAGGCGACGAGGGAGGCGATTTCGGGGTCGTTCGCTTCGTCTGCGGTGACACGGTTGAGCATCTCGACGGCGAAGTCCTCTTGGTTCGACGACGCCAAATAGTCCTCGGTCGGGACCTCGATCCCGCTGATGCCGTAGAACATCATCGTATAGGTGAGCGAGCTCATGACGATGATGACGGCGATGGCGACGAGCTGCATCCATTTGCCGACGAGCGTCTTCAAAACGTTTTTATACAGCATGGTCGAAACCTCCTAACCCCAATCGATGTCGCGCGCGGCTTGTCGGACCGGGTTGTGCGTCAGTTCGACGATGCGTCCCGAGTTCATCTTGATGACGTCGTCGGCCATGGCGCTGATGCCGGTGTTGTGGGTGATGACGACGACGGTCTTGCCGTACGTCGTGTTCAATCGCTCGAGCAGCTCGAGCACTTTCTTCGAATTGTCCTCGTCGAGCGAGCCGGTCGGTTCATCGCAAAAGATGATCGACGGGTTTTTGGCGAGACTCCGGGCGACCGAGACACGTTGCTGCTCACCGCCGGACAGTTGGTACGGGTACTTGTCACGCGCGGCCGTCAGCCCGACCTGCTCTAACAGCTCGTCGATACCGAGCGGTTGCTGTGACAGGTCGGCCCCAATCTGGATATTTTCGTAGACGGTCAAGTTTTGGAGCAGATTGTATTGTTGGAAGATGAAGCCGAGATGGTCGCGCCGAAACGCCGTCATCTGTTCCGGGGACAAGTCGGTCAAGACGGTGTCATCGAACGTGATGTTCCCGGACGTGACCGTATCAAGCCCGCTGATGACGTTCAAGAGTGTACTCTTGCCACTGCCGCTCGGGCCGAGGATGACGACGAACGCTCCGTCATTGATCGTCAAATCGACCTCTTTCAAGGCGGCCGTCTCGATATCACCGGTCTTGTAAATTTTATTGACGTTCTCGATTCGAATCATAAAAAAGCGCCTCCTTTGTCCATGTTATCTTTTACCCGTTTCGGGCGGATTGTGGACCTGGGAGGTTTGAACGTTTGACGAAGACGGACACATTTTTTGAAAAATTAGTGAAACCGTTTCACCTGTGATAAAATAATACTACCAGGTACTAATTATGTTTTTAAAGGAGAGGCTCAGATGAAAATTGCCTACATTACGGACAGCACGGTCGTCCTGCCAGATTCAATTAAACACCATCCAGACATCCATATCGTCCCGCTTTACGTCGTCAAGGGCGATCAACCTTATAAAGACGGCATCGAAGTCGACGCCGAGACGGTGTACGACTGGATCGATGCCGGCGAGCGCGTCTCGACGAGCCAACCGGCAATCGGGGATTTCGCCACGCTGTATGAAGAGTTGAAGCCGAAGTATGACATGGGCATCGCCGTCCACCTGTCGTCTGACTTGAGCGGCACGTACTCGGCGTCGATCCAAGGGGCCGAGATCGCCGAGTTCAAGCTGCTCGCCATCGATTCACGGTCGGGTATTTATACGATGGGTCTGTTGCTCGAGGAACTGATCGAGCGCGTCGAGCGCGGAGACGCCCTTGATGACGTCGAGGCGTACATGAAACAGCGCGTCGAGGACGTCCGGATCGAACTGACGATTCAAAATTTGACGCAAATGCAAAAAGGTGGACGCATCTCGAAATCAAAAGCGCTCATCGGCAACATGCTGCAGCTGAAGCCGGTGCTCCGCTTCGAGGACGGGCTCATCGTCCCGTATCAGACCGTACGGACGTATAAAAAGGCGCAAGCCCACTTGTTCGAGGTCATCCGGGCGGCGATCGAGTCAGGCGAATGCACGGACGTCTCGATCTTCCACGGGAACGTGCCAGAGCTTGCGGAGTCGTGGAAACGGGAACTCGGCGACAAGGTGCCGATCCGCGTCGACACGCTCGCGCCGCTGCTCGGGGCCCACACCGGGTCCGGCTCGATCGGCATTTCTTATTTGAAAGCGAAATAACGGACAGACCGTGGCGCACGCCACGGTTTTTTCATTGTCACAACTTTCAAACAACGACTGGAATGTTTCTCCAAAACCCTTCATACTATTAAAGAATGTTACAAGAAAAGGGGGAAGACGATGCGGTTTCGGAAGTATCTCATAAGGAGCTGGCTCTCGTGGTCGCTCGTCTTCATCGGGATCGTCTATTACACGTGGACCGATCTGGAAACGTTCGATTGGGCGTTCTTCTGGTTCATCTACACGCTCGGTGCCTTGTTCGTCATGAACCCGTTGAAGCGGCGGCACCTGCACTTCACATTCCACGAGCTGTTCGTCTTCATGACGTTCTTCTTGTACGGGCTCGTCCCGGCAATTTTGATGGGGCAGTTGCTGTTGTTGACATTCCAGGCACGGACGTTCAACAAAAAAGTCGGCCGCCGGCGCTTCTTACACTTTTATCCGCTCAACACGTTGATCGAGGCGATGATACTCGTCATCCCGGGTCTCGTCTACTTTTCATTTGGAGGTGAGATCGGGTCGACCGTCCACTTGCTCGAGCAAGGTGCGGCGCTCCTCGGCTTCTTAGCGGTCCTTTATCTCGTCCTCGGCTTCAGCTTCGTCATGTCCCGGTTCTTGGTCGGGGAGCGGATCCCGCTGCCGATCATGTGGCGGCTGTTACGGTTCGATTGGCTCGTCATCTCGCTCGAGCTGTTGTTCACGATGGTCGCGCTCGAGGCGTTCCAACTGTTCGGGTATGTCGGATTGATGGCAGCATTCCTGCTCTTGTCGATTTTAAAGCTGGCGTTGTCGAAAGCGACGCAGACAGAAGAGACGCAATCGAAGATCGATCAAATCGAGCGGTTGAAAGAACAGCTCTATCGCGTCGACAGCGAAGCGTTGTTAATTGAAAAGTTTTGGAACGGGTTACGGGAAATCGTCGAGGTCGAGCGCGGTTGGCTTCAAATCAATCGAGACGGGGAGCAAACGTTTTATGATGTGCGGGGGCGTAAAGCGGAAGCGGTCGCTGATGCGTATACGCTTGAGCGGCACCGTGACGCGAGCGAGCCATACTTTCTGTACGATTCGCTCCACGAGTGGCACCCGGAGCTTCAGGCGAACCAAAGCGAACTGCATCATTCCGCGCTCGTCATTCAACCGGTGACGAGCACGACGAACGCGGTCAGCTGTATGATCTCGACGACGGCGAACGGGGCCTATGATGAGGCACTCGCGGTCGAGATCCACCGTTTGCTCAAGACGCTATCGTGGTCACTCGAGCGGATCGATGAACGGGATCGTCTCCAGCACGAGAGTCTGACCGATCCGTTGACCGGGTTGCCGAACCAACGAGCGTTGAAACGTTGGACGAAAGAGCGGCTAAACGACGTCGCTTCGTATCCGTTGTCGGTCTTCTTAGTTGACCTCGACCATTTTAAATCGATCAACGATACCTACGGCCATGCGTTCGGGGACGAAGTGTTAATTGAAGCGGGGGTCCTGTTCAACCGGCTCGTCCGGAGCAGTGACCTCGTCACGCGTTACGGCGGCGAAGAGTTCGTCTTCGTGTTCCCGAGGACGAACGAGGCGGCGGGGATTGTGACCGGTGAGAAGATCCGCCAAGCGCTCCGGTCACATCCGTTCGGGACGGAAGGGATCCGGGTTCAAGTGACCGCGAGCATCGGCATCGAGACGATCCATGAGTACGAAGAGCTCGATACGGTGTTGCGACATGCCGACCGGGCGATGTACGTCGGGGCGAAGTTTAACGGTCGCGACCGTGTCGCCCATTACCGTGACACGTCGACCGAACGAATTCAATGAAAAAAAAAGGAGGACCGTTAAACGGTTCTCCTTTTTGAATGAATGATTATGATTTCTGGCTGAATATGTCGGACTCGACCGCATGGATGGCAGCGGACCAAGACCCGTAACGATGCAAGATCGCTTTCGTAGATGGCTTGTTGTTGCGTTTCGCCCATTCTCGGTACGCCTCGAATGAAAGAGAGAAGCCCATCTCATGAATCGCTTCTCGAAGAGCGTTCGACAACTCTGACTTCGAGTAAGTCACGCTCGCCTCAAGTCCGGCTTCGGCGCAGGCGTCATGCCACGAACCGAACGTCTTGACGATGTGGTAATGGCTCGGTGCTTTCGGGTGTAGTTTCCGCCATTCTTGATATTTCTTCAGCGTGATGATCGAACCCATGTCCCGTGAATAGAGGGCAAGCGTCTCGACGATATCATCGCGTGTATATTTTGGCATTTTATCGGGTAAATCAACGGCGATTTCCCCATGCCATTCATAGCCGGCAATAGCGAGTGCCTCGGCCCATGATCCGAACTGTCGAATGATCGATTCGGGAGACGGCCAGTTTTGCTCCATCGCGAAACGACGATAGACAGAGCGACGAGGACGTTCCTTTAATAAATCCCCGAGCAAACGAATACAGTGAATCATGCGTTGCTGTTCGGTTGATAAGTGATGAGTACTAGTGGATAGCGTTTGACTCAATGATGGTTCCTCCTTCCATGGACTCATATCTGAACCGACAATGATGACGAAAGTGCTTCTACAATCATACTATCGGATAGTTTTTACGATTTATAAGCGCTTTTGTAAGTTTTTTATGTTAAAAATGGGACGTGATAGGTCTAAAGTCGGATGAAAGATTGAAAAAAAAGGTAACAGGTATATTACAAATTTAATATTATATGGGTTCATTTGTAAACAAAAAGTTTTATATTTGGTAAATTATATGAATTCCATACAAAAATGTACCCAGCTGGACAATGGGGTCATCACCGTTGTCCAGTTGAGTACTCCTCTATAATAAATTTAATTTTCAGACTAATCAATAAAAGTTTTCAAAATATACGAATTTTTTTTTAAGGGTGGTCAATGAAACTGAGATTCTGCTAAAATAGCCGCATTGAGCGAATTTGAGAAAAGAGGATATTATGATATGACAATATGGTTATTTTACTTGCTGCTTGGTCTCGTCCAAGGGTTTACGGAGCCGATCCCGATCTCGTCGAGCGGTCACTTGGTCATCTTCCAAGAGCTGTTCAACATCGAATTACCGGGACTGTCGTTCGAGATTTTCGTCAACTTTGCGTCGCTCCTTGCCGTCTTGACGATTTATCGCCAAGATGTCGTCCGCCTCGTCGTCAGTCTGTGGACGTTCTTATTTAAGAAAGATCGCAGCGAGGATACGATGATCGACGTCAAATTCATCGGTCTCTTGCTCGTCGCGACCGTACCGGCCGGCGTGCTCGGCGTGTTATTCGGTGATTGGATCGGTGAGACGCTCAGCGGCGTCGCGACGGTCGGCTATACGTTAATCTTGACCGGGGTCGCACTTTGGTTCATCCGCAACATGCGCGGGAATAAAGGCGACGGTGGCATCACGTTACGTGACGCCATCTTGATCGGTCTCGCCCAAGCGGTCGCGCTCATCCCAGGGATCAGCCGCTCGGGTGCCACGATCGTCATGGCGATGTTACTCGGCATTAAACAAGAGTCGGCGCTCCGGTTCTCGTTCTTCTTGTTCATCCCGGTCAGTCTCGGGACGATGATTTTGGACGGCCCGGCACTCTTCACCGACCCAGCGACGCGTGATCTGTTCGGTCCGCTCGTCTTGGCGTTCATCGCCTCGTACGCGCTGACGGCCATCTCGCTCAAATGGTTCCAGCACATCATGGCGAAGGGTGAGCTCAAGTACTTCTCGTTCTATTGCTGGATCGTCGGTTTGCTCGTCGTCTTGTTCTTGGCTTGATTGGAAGCGCTGCTCATCGGAGTGGCGCTTTTTTGCACTTTTATTTTTGCCTTCGATTCTTTTTTGCGCTAAAGTAAATGCGTACAAACAAATATTCCTTCGGGGTCGGGTGCAATTCCCAACCGGCGGTGATGGGCGCGAGCCCTAAGTCCGTGACCCGGGCGCACGTGTGCGAACGGTGGATCTAGTGTGACTCTAGAGCCGACAGTATAGTCTGGATGGGAGAAGGAAAAAAGACAGGTCCTCGTGACCTGTGCTTCGTCGTACGTTTTTCTGTAAAGAAAACGCTTATTTGGCCTGCCAAATGACGACTGAGACCTCCCGCCGAGACCCTAAGGACATCCTTAGGGTCTTTTTGTTTGTACGAAACAAGGAGGGAGAACGATGCAACAGTACATGCAACAAGCAATCCAATTGGCCAAGTCCGCTGCCGGACAGACCGGTGTGAACCCGCTCGTCGGGGCCGTCGTCGTCAAAGACGGTCGCATCGTCGGATTCGGTGCCCACTTGAAGGCCGGTGAACCGCACGCCGAAGTGCACGCCATTCGGATGGCCGGTGCGTCCGCATACGGTGCGACGATTTACGTCACGCTCGAGCCGTGCTCGCACTACGGGAAGACACCGCCATGTGCCGACTTGCTAATCGAGTCGGGCATCAAGCGCGCCGTCATCGCGATGAAGGATCCGAACCCGCTCGTCGCAGGGAAAGGTGTCGCCCGGTTGAAGGCGGCGGGGATCGACGTCGAAGTCGGTCTGCTCGAAGCCGAGGCCCGTGCGCTCAATCCGGCGTTCCTACGTTCGCTTGAGACGAAACGGCCGTACGTCGTATTGAAGACGGCGACGAGCCTAGACGGGAAAGTCGCGCTCGAGGCGGGTGAGAGCCAGTGGGTGACCGGGACTGAAGCGAGACGTGACGTCCACGAACTACGGGCGACGGTCGATGCCGTCTTGACTGGAATCGGGACCGTGCTCGCCGACGACCCGGCCTTGACCGTCCGGCTCGACACGCCGACACGTCAGCCGCTTCGGGTCGTCCTCGACCGCGAGCTCCGCTTACCGCTCTCGAGTCAGCTCGTCCGGAGCGCGAAAGATGTGCCGGTGCTCGTCTATACGCTGTCCGATGATGAAGTGAAACGGACCGAGCTCGCTCAAAACGGTATCGAGCTTGCCGACTATTCGACACTCGACAACGTCCTTCGTGACTTGCATGGTCGCGGCGTCGGCCGTTTGCTCATCGAGGCGGGACCGACGCTCGTGACGTCACTCTTGGACGGACAATACGTCGACGAATGGGTCATGTATCAGTCACCGCGCGTGTTCGGTGGGAACCGAGGCGTCTATCGCTCGAGCCAAGCCGGACCGTTAGATGCGATCGAGCGCTTCGCGATCGGCTCGGTCGAGACGGTCGGTACCGACATCAAGCTCGTCATGAGAAAGGGGGAGTCCGATGTTCACGGGAATCGTTGAAGAAATCGGCAGTGTGAAAGCCGTGAAGCGGAACGGGCCGTCGCTACGGCTCACGCTCGCGGGCAAGATCGTGTTAGAAGACGTGAAGCTCGGCGATAGCATCTCGGTGAACGGGATTTGCCTGACCGTGACGGCGTTTGATCAAACGAGTTTTGCCGTCGACGTCATGCCGGAGACGCTCAAAGCGTCCAGTCTAGATGGGGTCCGCCCTGGAACGGACGTCAACCTCGAGCGGGCGATGCCGGCGAACGGTCGCTTCGGCGGTCACTTCGTCTCGGGACACGTCGACGGGGTCGGGCGCATCGTCAAGAAGCGTCCGCTCGCGAACGCGGTCTACATCGATATCAGTTGCGAGCCGTCGCTACTCCGTTTCATCGTCCCTAAAGGTTCGATCTCGGTCGACGGGACGAGCTTGACGGTGTATGAGGTCACTGAACGCGGCTTCACGCTGTCGCTCATCCCGCACACGTACAGTGAGACGGTGCTCGGGATGAAGCAGGCTGGGGATAAGGTCAATTTGGAATGCGATATGTTGGCTAAATATATGGAAAAGCTAGTGAATCAAAAAGACATGACGCTCGAATCACTTGCGTCGATGGGATACGGAAAGGCGGGATGGTGATGTTCCACACAATCGAACAAGCAATCGAAGATTTGAAGATGGGGCGTCCGATCATCGTCGTCGATGACGATGACCGGGAGAACGAAGGTGATTTCGTCGTCCTCGCCGATAAGATGACGGCCGAGACGATGAACTTCCTCATCACGGAAGGGAAAGGGCTCGTCTGTGCCGCCCTGGCGGAAGAAGTCGCCGTCCGGCTCGACTTGTCGCCGATGGTCGACAACAGCACCGATCCACACGGGACGGCGTTCACCGTCAGTGTCGACCATGTCGACTCGACGACGGGCATCTCGGCGAGCGAACGGGCCCACACGGTCCGCGAGCTGGCCAATGCGAACGCGCGTCCGGCCGATTTTCAACGGCCGGGACACATCTTCCCGCTCATCGCGAAAAAAGGCGGCGTCTCGGTGCGGCGCGGCCACACCGAAGCGTCGGTCGATCTAGCTCGACTGTCAGGGAGTGAGCCGGTCGCCGTCATTTGCGAGATCATCCGTGAAGACGGCGAGATGGCTCGAGTGCCGGACCTTGTCCACGTCTCGGAACGGCACGACTTGAAATTTATCACGATCGAGGAGCTCGTCCGCTATATGGAGACGGACCTCGTCGAACGAGAGGCGGACGTCAATCTCCCCTCGGCTAAGGGTGAGTTTCGCCTGATCGGTTATCGAAACGTCCTTGACCGCGACGAGCACGTCGCGCTCATCAAAGGCGAACTTGAACATGCACCGTTCGTCCGCATCCATTCGGAATGTCTGACCGGTGACGTGTTCGGCTCTTACCGCTGCGACTGCGGTCCGCAACTTGATGCGTCACTCGCTAAAATTGAAGAAGAGGGCGGCGTCGTGCTCTACATGCGTCAAGAAGGGCGCGGCATCGGTTTACTGAATAAATTGAAGGCGTATGAACTGCAGGAGCAAGGGCTCGACACGGTCGAGGCGAACGTCGCGCTCGGGTTGCATGCCGACTTGCGTGACTACCGGGTGAGCGCGGGCATGTTGCGTGACCTTGGTGTCAAGAACGTGCGGCTCATGACGAACAACCCGGAGAAAGTCGACGCCTTGGAGGCGTGCGGCATCACCGTCGTCGAACGCGTCCCGATCATCGTCGGGGAGCACGCCGAGAATGAACGCTATCGCTTAACGAAACAACAAAAAATGAATCATTTTGGAGGAGAAGAATAATGTTGCATACATTTGAAGGTAACTTGGTTGGTAAAGGCTTGAAAATCGGGATCGTCGTCGGACGGTTCAACGATTTGATCACGATGCGCTTGCTCGACGGGGCGAAAGATGCGCTGAAGCGCCACGGCATCGAGCAAGACGACGTCGAGATCGCGTTCGTCCCGGGCGCGTTCGAACTTCCACTCGTCGCCAAAAAGATGGCGATGAGCAAGAAGTATGACGCCGTCATCACGCTCGGAGCAGTCATCCGCGGGGCGACGCCGCACTTCGACTACGTCTGTAGCGAAGCAGCAAAAGGTGTCGCCCAAGCGAGCTACCAGTCGGAAGTGCCGGTCATCTTCGGCGTCTTGACGACAGAGACGATCGAACAAGCGATCGAGCGGGCCGGTACGAAAGCCGGAAACAAAGGCTGGGAAGCAGCGACAGCGGCAATCGAGATGGCGAACTTGATGCGCACATTTTAAATAGAATTGTAACGGAGGAGAGCGACGTCGCTCTCCTCTTTTTTTGATTGTTCAAATCGGGATTAGCGACGCAGGGACGACGGGAAAAGAATAGGGCGCGCATACAAAGCTTAAGGGGAGGCGATGGCGATGTGGGACGGGGTGGCTCAACTGAGTCCGACCATGCAGGCCTTGCTCGGGACGTTGTTCACATGGGGCATGACGGCGCTCGGGGCGGCTGTCGTGTTCACGACGAAATCGATCAATCAACGGCTGATGGACGGGATGCTCGGATTTGCCGGCGGGGTGATGATTGCCGCCAGTTTTTGGTCGCTGCTCGCGCCGGCGATCGAGATGGCAGGACAGGACGCTTGGCCGGCCTGGTTCCCGGCCGCGGTCGGCTTTTTAATGGGCGGATTCTTTTTATGGGGCATCGATCAACTGATTCCGCACCTGCATCCGACTTCCCCGCTCAGTGAGGCGGAAGGGATCGGCCCGTTCAAACGAAAGCGCAGCACGTTGCTCGTCTTAGCCATCACGTTGCACAACATACCGGAAGGGCTAGCGATCGGGGTCGCGTTCGGGGCGGTCGCGGCTGACTTTCCATCGGCCTCGTTGACGGGTGCCATCGCGCTCGCAATCGGGATCGGGATTCAAAACTTTCCAGAAGGCGTGGCGGTGGCGCTGCCGTTAAGGAGGGACGGGATGTCACGACGAAAGAGTTTTTTCTACGGACAGCTGTCGGCCGTCGTCGAGCCGGTCGCCGCCTTATTCGGCGTTTGGGCGGTGTTTGTCATGGAGCCGCTACTGCCGTTCGCATTGAGCTTTGCCGCGGGGGCCATGATTTTTGTCGTCGTCGAAGAAGTCATCCCGGGGTCGCAAGAGAATGGCCATAAGGACTTGGCATCGATCGCCTTGATGCTTGGATTTACCGTCATGATGATTTTAGACGTGGCGTTAGGGTGAGGCCGACACAGAAAAAAGGCACGACGGGATGTCCCGTCGTGCCTTCCTGGATTAAAACGTCTCTGACGTCGTTTTCGCTTGCATGTGGAGCTGGATGTAATCCGGTCCGCCTGCTTTTGAATCGGTCCCTGACATGTTGAAGCCGCCGAACGGCTGATAGCCGACGATCGCGCCTGTGCAACCACGGTTGAAGTACAAGTTGCCGACGTGGAAGTTTTGGCGTGCGTACTCTTGGTTCGAGCGGTCACGCGTCAGCACCGCACCCGTCAAGCCGTACTCGGTGTTGTTGGCGATGTCGATCGCTTCTTTGAAGTCTTTCGCTTTCGTGAAGGCGACGATCGGCCCGAAGATCTCTTCTTGCATGAGACGTGCTTTCGGTGCCACGTCGGCGACGACCGTCGGCTCGACGAAGTAGCCGGTCGAGTCATCCGCTTTACCGCCCGTGACGATGCGTCCTTCTTCTTTCGCGACGTCGAAGTACGACGTGATCTTCTTGAACGCGGCCGCATCGATGACCGGTCCCATGAAGTGTTCGTTCTGCTCCGTGTTTCCGACTGACAGTTCGTTCGTCAATTCGACGACGCGGTCGAGCACCGTGTCATACACGCTGTCGACGATGACGGCGCGTGAACAAGCTGAACATTTTTGTCCCGAGAAGCCGAACGACGATTTGACGATCGACTGGGCCGCGAGTTCGAGGTCCGCTGATTCGTCGACGACGATCGTGTCTTTTCCGCCCATCTCGGCGATGACACGTTTGAGCCAGATTTGGCCGTCGTTCAACTTCGAGGCGCGCTCGTTGATGCGGAGACCCACGTCGCGTGAACCAGTGAAGCTGATGAAGCGCGTCTTCGGATGGTCGACGAGGTAGTCGCCGACTTCAGCGCCCGGTCCCGGGATGAAGTTGAGGACGCCTTTCGGGAGACCCGCTTCTTCCATGACCTCGACGAATTTCGCCGCGACGATCGGTGTCGTCGAAGCTGGCTTCAAGAGGATCGTGTTACCGGCGACGATGGCCGCGACGGCCGTCCCTGCCATGATCGCGAACGGGAAGTTCCATGGGCTGATGACAATCCCGACCCCGAGTGGGATGTAGTCATAGCGGTTGTACTCGCCCGGACGGCTCTCGACTTTCTTACCCGGTTTAAGTTCGAGCATTTGACGCGCATAGTACTCCATGAAGTCGATCGCTTCCGCCGTGTCCGCGTCCGCTTCGTTCCAAGGCTTGCCCGCTTCTTTGACGAGGTAGGCCGAGAACTCATGCTTTCGTTTACGGACGATGTTCGCCGCTTTGAACAAGACGTCGGCACGGACAGACGGGTCGACGTGACGCCACGTGTCGAACGCTTTGAGCGCTTCTTGCATCGCACGTTCCGCGAGTTCTTGGTTCGCTTTCGAGACGTGTCCGATGACTTCGTCTTTATTGGCCGGGTTGTAAGACGTGATCTTACCTTCCGTCGTCACTTTTTCCCCACCGATCACGAGCGGATAGTCCTGACCAAGCTCCCCGTTCACTTTCTCGATCGCCGCTTGAATTAAGGCAGCGTTCTCTTTGTTTGTAAAGTCTGTGAATGGTTCATGTTTGTATGGAATCATTCTCGTTCCCCCTTAAAGTGATTATGCAGTTAAGCGCTTACGTCTGTATTGTATCGGAATTCTTCATGAAATCCTAGTGAAACAATTTTCCGGAAAAGCGTGTCGTTTCCGCTCCAAATTCAGTCGTGGTAGGATGGTGAAAAGAGATCGATCGAGGAAGGAATGATTGGATGAGAAAATGGATGTTGCCGCTTGCGCTCACACTCATGCTCGGCGCTTGCGGGAATGAAGAGGCAGCACCGGTCGAAGAGACGAAACGACCGCTCCCGGACGCGGTCGAGACGGTGTATGAATCGTATCAACAAGCGCTCCGTGACGGGGACGCCGAGGCGCTCGCAGACATCGACTACGCTGCTGCCCGGACCGACATCCCGGCGACGGGTGCCGTGACGCGTGACTTGACGCCGGGTGACATCGTCGAGAGTTGGGTGAACGAGGACGAGGACGTCGCCTATATCGTCCATGAGATGGAGGATGGTGACGGGAACGAACTGCCGAACCGGCTCGCCAAAGTCGCGATCAAGGAAGGCGACGATTGGTCGCTCGTCGTCACACCGGCTTTGGTCCCGGCTGACGTGATCGGTGAGGTCGGGGAGTTGTTGACGGGGA
Source organism: Exiguobacterium sp. SH0S7 (assembly GCF_004337195.1). Classification (NCBI taxonomy): domain Bacteria; kingdom Bacillati; phylum Bacillota; class Bacilli; order Caryophanales; genus Exiguobacterium; species Exiguobacterium sp. SH0S7. Next base: position 12,199 of record NZ_SJVA01000011.1, on the reverse strand, counting down.
TTGAAGCGAGCGAGTATGGGGTGAACGCTGAAGCGAACGCCCGTCTCGCCGAGGTGCCGGAAGATGAGGCCGGACCGATTTACGACCGGGTCAACGCCCAGACGGACTATGTCGCGCTCGAGGCGGACAATAACGTCTTCTTGCTCATGTCAGAGACGCTCACCGTACCGGAAAACCAAACGATCATGACCGATTATTTTAAAGCGTATCAGACGTGGTATATCGATAATGAGGCCGCGCTCCGCGATGCGGCCGCGACGGAAGACCCGGTCGACTATCTCGAAGTGCTCGACCCGCTCAAACAAAAACTAGAACAAGCGATCGACGGATATGACGAACAGCTCGTCGACCCGTCGTTCGGATAAGGAGGAAATCAGATGTTAGCACCAACATTTACACTACCGAACCAAAACGGGGACATGGTCGCACTCGAAGATTATCGTGGCCAGAAAGTCGTCCTCTATTTCTACCCGAGAGACGCGACGCCGGGCTGTACGACCGAAGCGTGCGATTTCCGTGACGCCGCACCGAAGATGAGCGGGGCCGTCGTCATCGGCATCTCGGCCGACAGCCAGAAGAAGCATCAAAACTTTATCGAGAAGAACGATTTGCCGTTCGACTTGCTCGTCGATGACACGCATGAAGTGTCAGAACTATACGGTGTCTGGCAGTTGAAAAAGAATTACGGCAAAGAGTATTACGGCATCGTCCGCTCGACGTTCCTCATCAACGAGGACGGTTACATCGAAGAGGAGTGGCGCAGTGTCAAAGTGAACGGTCACGTCGACGAGGTCGTCGCGGCGCTCGCCAAATAAGTTGGACCCAACCGATTTCCCGATAGGGGAGGTCGGTTTTTTGCTGAAGTGAATCGTTACATTTTTATTTCAAATACTAACGTTAGAAACAAGATAAAACCGAGCGTTGAACAGATATATTACAAAAACATTACGCAGAATCGGTATGATTTCACCCCGCGTCGACTTGACGAAGTTGTGAATGTTCTGAAAAATATAAACCAGTAATCAAGCGAATACATACATAGGGGGAACATCATGTGAAGCAGTTTGAAAGTTGGGTGACGAGTCTATCGAACCTCGTCTGGGGACCACACTTGCTCATATTATTGATCGGGACGGGCATCTTCTTGACGTTCCGGCTCGGATTCATCCAGGTGACACGGCTCGGGTTCGGCTTGAAAGAAGCGTTCATCCCGAAAAAGCAGAGTGGGGCGGAAGCCGAAAAACGAAAACGGCAACGCGGCGACATCTCACACTTCCAAGCGCTCATGACGGCGCTAGCAGCGACGGTCGGTACCGGCAACATGGTCGGGGTCGCGACCGCGATCGTCCTCGGGGGACCGGGGGCGATCGTCTGGATGTGGCTGAGTGGATTCATCGGTATGGCGACAAAATACGCCGAGGCGATCCTCGCCGTCAAGTATCGTACCGTCGATGAGCGGGGTGAGATTGCGGGCGGCCCGATGTATTATTTAGAACACGGGCTCAAAAAACGTTGGCTCGGCATGACGTTTGCCTTGTTCGCCTCGATTGCCGCGTTTGGTATCGGCAACGGCGTCCAGACGAACTCGATCAGTTTAGCGCTGAACACGTCGTTCGGTGTCCCGATGTTCGCGACCGGTATTATCATGATGATCCTGACGGGGTTCGTCATCCTCGGTGGCGTCAAATCGATCGGGAAAGTCGTCGGGATTTTCGTCCCGGTCATGATTTTCGCTTACGTCGGGGCCGGGCTCGCCATTTTAGTCATGAACTTTGACTTGATCCCGTCCGCATTCGCGACGATCTTCTCGAGTACGTTCAGTGCCGAAGCGATCGGCGGCGGGGCACTCGGTGCCGCGATCCGTTACGGTGTCGCGCGTGGCGTGTTCTCGAACGAGGCTGGGCTAGGGTCGGCACCAATTGCGGCCGCGGCCGCGAAGACGGATTTCCCGGGACGGCAAGCGCTCGTCTCGATGACACAAGTGTTGATCGACACGCTCATCGTCTGTTCGATCACCGGGTTGACGATCGTCATGGGTGGTCAGTATACGGAAGGGCTACAAGGCATCGAGCTGACGCAAGCGTCGTTCGCTTACTTCCTCGGCCCGATCGGTGAACTCATCGTCACGATCTCGCTCGTCTTCTTCGCCTTCTCGACCGTGATCGGCTGGTGTTATTACGGGGAACGCTCGGTCCATTACCTGCTCGGGGAGCGGGCGATCGTCCCGTACAGGATGGTGTACATTGTCGTCGCCGGACTCGGTGCGATGACGACGAACTTGAACTTGATTTGGGCCGTCTCCGACGTCTTCAACGGTCTGATGGCGATTCCGAACTTGATTGGGCTGTTGTTCTTGTCAGGTGTCGTCGTCGCCGAGACGAAGCGGTTCGAACTTGAGATACGGAAAGAGCGGCAACAGTCGGCCGCATGACAAAGGACGCATTCCCGAGGGAGTGCGTCCTTTTGTTTACACTTTGAACTGGCCAATCAACTCGCTCAACTCGTCCATCTTCCGTTGCGACGCTTCGGTGACGCGGTTCAACTCACTGAACCGGTCGACCGACAGCGTCACTTTCTCGGCGATGTCTTGCGTCCCGAGTGCCCCGTTATTGACCGTCACGGCGACGTCTTGAATGACACCGATCATCCCGGACGTCAATTGTTCGAGTTCTGTGGCCGCTTCGGCGAATTCAGAAGCGGTCGCCTCAAAACGTCCGGCGTCTTCGCTGTAGCGTTCGGCCGCTTCTTCGAGCTGGTCGTAATCTTTCAATACGTTCGTATCGAGGAAACCGAGCATCTCGCTCGACGTCTCGTTCAAATGGTCGACCGAATGGAGCACGGTCGTCGAGATTGCTTGGATCCGTTCGACGGTCGTCCGGCTCGTCTCGGCCAGTTTACGGATCTCGTCGGCGACGACGGCGAACCCGCGTCCCGCCTCACCGGCTCGTGCCGCTTCGATCGAGGCGTTGAGCGATAACAGGTTCGTCTGCGCCGCGATGTCTAAAATATCGTTCGTGAGCGTGGCGATCTCGCGGACGGCTTTGGCGTCATGCATGGCCCGTTCGAGATTGTGTCGTGTCGAGGACAAGACGTCGATCGCTGACGCTTTCGCTTCGACGGCGTGGGTACGGAGTGCCATGGCCCGGGCGTCGACTTGTTCCGCCTCAGTTTTTCGTTCAGCCGCCATCGTCACGATGTTGTGAAGCGTTCGTTCCATATCCGACGCGGAGGCGTTCATTTCCTGGGCACTCGCCGCGGTCTGTTGCATGCCGGCCGTCAAGTCCTCGGTCGTTGCGGCGGTCGTCGTCATATACGAATCAAGCGCTTTCAATTCGTCGTACATGCGAGTGGATTGCTCGGTCACCCCGCGTGAGACGCCGTTCACTTGCAAAATGAGCTGGCGCAGGTTGGCGATGAATTGGTTGAAGTCGCGCGCGAGCCCAGAGAACTCATCACGTCGCTTCACCGGGATCGACGTCGTCAAATCGCCTTGGCTCGTCGCGAGTTCGCGCATTTTCAGTTTGAACTCGTTCAACGGCTCGAAAATCGAGCGGAAGATGAACACCATCATGAGTACGGTGAACAGAATAGCGGCGATCATGATGACGATGAGCGTGAGTTGGACTTGTGCAAACAACGCTTCACCAGTCTCGATGTCAGAACGAATCCCATCGCGGTTCAAGTTGACGAGGAGACCGAGCGTATTCGACAGGGCGTCTGCGCTCGGGGTGGCCGTGTCCCGGATGTAGGCGTCGGCCGCGGCTTGTCCTTCTTCATTCGAGATGCGAATCAATTCCTCAATGTTTGTCTGGAATGTGGTCCATTGTGTCGTCGTCTGATCGAACAGTTCACGGGCGGCCTTGTTGTTGTTGATTGTCGACTCATAGCCGGTCAGCTGTTGCTTTAAAATCGTGATGCCGGTCTCAATGCTGATTTCGACATTTTGCTTTGTCACCTCGTCCTCGACTAGAGCGTGGCGCATCATCTGCTGGCGAATCCCGAGCAACTGCTTGTCGACTTGATGAATTTGGTCCATGCCGGGCACCCAAGAGACGTTCATGTCTTGTTGGGCTGCCTTCGAGGCGTTCAACGCATAGAATGAATAGCCGCTCACACCGAGTAATAAGACTAGCAGGACGGTAAAGGCGACGATCAATTTGTTACGGATTGACATAATGATCCTCCTCGGGAAATGTTTGCTACTCTCTTAGCATAATGAGAATTGCCCGTGTACCGTATAGCCGTTTTTTGAAACGAGTCAATATTCTAGCGCGATTCCCTAACTTTCAAATAATGATCATCTTTGACCGGATTGGATTTTCTTTTTTGTCTTATGGAAAAGTGGTATGATAATGAACGATGTATTGAAAACTGTTGGAGGTGGAACCTTTGGCTCGAATCACTGAAGCTGAAGTTCGGCACGTCGCCGGACTCGCCCGACTTGCGATCACGGAAGATGAAGTGACGCACTTCACGGAGCAATTGACAAAAATCCTCGAGTTCGCCGAGCAACTCGATGAACTTGATACAACGGGCGTCATCCCGACGACCCATGCCCTAGATTTGAAAAACGTAATGCGCAAAGATGAGGTCCGCCCGTCACTTCCCCGCGAGGAAGTCGAACGGATGGCGCCTGATTGGGAGAACGGCCAAGTCCGCGTCCCAGCCGTCTTTGAGTAAGGAGGCCCTTCATGACACTATTCGATCACGGTGTAGCCAAGCTACATACCTTATTAAAAGAAGGTGAGGTCACGGTAACGGACCTCGTCAAAGAATCATTTGACCGCATCGAAGCGACCGATGACAAAATCGGTGCGTTTCTCACGTTGAACGAGGACGCGTTCGAGCAAGCGAAACGGATGGACGACCTCGCCAAGACAGCGGACAACCCGCTCTTCGGCTTGCCGATCGGCGTCAAAGACAACATCGTCACAAAAGGGACACGCACGACGTGTGCCTCGAAGTTCCTCGAGAACTTCGTCCCGGCCCATGACGCGACGGTCGTCGAGCGTCTTCACGACGCCGGTGCCGTCACGATCGGGAAGTTGAACATGGACGAGTTCGCGATGGGTTCATCGAACGAGAACTCGGCGTTCAAAGTCGTCCGCAACCCGTGGGATACGACGCGCGTGCCAGGCGGCTCGTCAGGCGGTTCGGCCGCGACGGTCGCAGCCGGACAAGTACTGTTCAGCCTCGGTTCGGATACGGGTGGCTCGATTCGCCAACCGGCAGCCTACTGTGGCGTCGTCGGCATGAAACCGACATACGGTCTCGTGTCACGTTACGGTCTCGTCGCGTTCGCCTCGTCACTCGACCAGATCGGTCCGCTCACGCGCTCGGTCGAAGACAACGCCTATTTATTGAACGTCATCTCAGGTCATTGCGACATGGACTCGACGTCGGCGACAGTCGACCTGCCGGACTATACGAAGTCACTTCATGGCGACATTAAAGGCATGAAGTTCGCCCTGCCGCAAGAGTTCATGGCAGAAGGCGTATCAGACGGTGTCCGCAAACAAATCGAACAAGCGGTCGAGACGCTCAAGTCGCTCGGTGCGGCCGTTGAGACGGTATCGCTCCCGACTGTGAAATACGCGCTCCCGACGTACTACTTACTCGCTTCATCTGAGGCGTCTTCGAACCTCGCTCGTTTTGACGGCATCCGTTACGGACGTCGCGCCGAGGCCGATGCGCTCGAAGAAGTGTTCACGTACTCACGCGAGCAAGGGTTCGGCGAAGAAGTGAAACGCCGCATCATGCTCGGGACGTACGCGTTAAGCTCAGGTTATTACGATGCGTTCTACAAGAAGTCGCAACAGGTGCGCACACTCATGAAGCAAGACTTCGCGCGCGTGTTCGAGAACTATGACGCGATCATCGGGCCGACTGCGCCGACGACGGCGTTCAAGCTCGGCGAACAACTCGAAGATCCGCTCACGATGTACGCCAACGACATTATGACCATCCCGGTCAACTTGGCTGGCGTACCAGCCATCTCGGTTCCGGCCGGTCTCTCAGACGGCCTCCCGGTCGGTCTCCAGATCATCGGGAACCACTTCAGCGAACCAACACTCTACCGCGTGGCCCATGCTTTTGAACAAGCAAACGGCGGTTTTAAGATGCCACAGCTTTAAGGAGGACAACGATGAACTTTGAAACGATCATCGGGATCGAGGTGCACGCCGAGCTGAGCACGAAGTCGAAGATTTGGTGTGGCTGCTCGCGCACATACGGTGCCGAAACGAATACGCAAACGTGTCCGATTTGTCTCGGACACCCGGGCGTTCTGCCTAAATTGAACGAAGAGGCGGTCAACCTCGCCATCAAGGCCGCGATGGCACTCAACTGTGAAATCGCGACCGATACGAAGTTTGACCGTAAGAACTACTTCTATCCGGATACGCCGAAAGCGTACCAGATCTCGCAGTTCGACCAACCGATCGGCTTTAACGGCCACGTCGACGTCGAAGTCGATGGCGAGATGAAACGGTTCCGCATCGAGCGGGTCCATCTCGAGGAAGATGCTGGGAAGATGAACCATACGGGCGAGAAACATTCGGTCGTCGACTTCAACCGGACCGGCTCACCACTCATCGAGATTGTCAGTGAGGCCGACATGCGTTCACCGAAAGACGCGGTCGCTTACCTCGAACGCCTGAAAGAAGTGCTCTCGTTCGCGGGCGTCTCGGACGTCAAGATGGAAGAAGGGTCGCTTCGTTGCGACTGTAACATCTCGGTCCGTCCGTTCGGTCAAGAGCCGTTCGGGACAAAGACGGAGCTCAAAAACTTGAACTCGTTCTCGAACGTCTTGAAGGCGCTCGATTACGAGGAAGAGCGTCATCGTAAACTTCTCATCACGGGCGGCGTCATGCGTCAAGAGACGCTCCGTTTCGATGAGGCGGCGAAGAAGACGATCCTCATGCGTGTCAAGGAAGGGGCGGCCGATTACCGCTACTTCCCAGAGCCGGACCTCGTCCGTCTCGAGATCGACGAGGAGTGGAAGGAACGCATTCGCAAGACGCTTCCGGAACTTCCGGTCGAACGTCGCGAACGTTACATGAACAACTATGGCCTGTCGGCTTATGACGCCAAGGCGCTCACGTCGACGCGCGAGTTCTCGGACTTCTTTGAAGCGACGACAGCGGCCGGTGCCGAACCGAAAGCTACGGCGAACTGGCTCATGGGCGAAGTGCTCGGCCACTTGAACAAGTCGAACGAGACGGTCGAGACGATGAAGTTGACGCCGAGCTCGCTCGCGGAGTTGATTCGTTTGATTGGAGAAGGTACAATTTCTTCGAAGATCGCGAAACGCGTGTTCACGGCCATGATCGAGGAAGGCGCCGAACCGAAGGCGTATGTCGAAGCGAACGGTCTCGCCCAAATCTCGGACGAGAACTTGCTCCGCGGCTACATCGTCGACTTGTTCGAAGCGCATCCGCAGATGATCGAAGACTTTAAGAACGGGAAAGACCGTGCCAAAGGCTTCATCATCGGGCAGATCATGAAGCAGACGAAAGGGATGGCGAACCCGGCGCTCCTCGATGGCTTGTTCCACGAAGAGATCGCGAAACGTTAAGCAGCAGCGAGGCACTTGTGTCTCGCTTTTCGCTCGAAATGAGCATAGGGGAGAGAAACAATATGCAACGAAAACGCGCACGGGTCATCTATAACCCGACATCTGGAAAAGAAGTGATCAAACGGGAGCTGCCGTATATATTGAACCGCCTCGAGGATGCGGGTTATGAGACGTCGACGTACGCGACGAAAGCGATCGGTGACGCGACGCTCGAAGCCGAGCGGGCCGCTGCGGCCGAGTTCGACTTGATCATCGCGGCCGGCGGTGACGGGACGTTGAACGAGGTCATCTCGGGACTCGCTCCGCTCGATGAACGTCCGACAATCGGACTGATCCCGGTCGGAACGACGAACGATTTCGCCCGGGCGATGCGGATCCCTTTGAGCGTCGTCGGCGCTCTCGACGTAATCTGTGACGGCTTCGAGATGCCGGTCGACCTCGGGGAGATCGAAGGCGAGGCGGGAGACATCCATTACTTCATCAATATCGCCGGCGGCGGCATCATGACTGAGCTGTCGTACGAAGTGCCGTCGAAGTTGAAGACGGCGCTCGGCCAGCTCGCCTACTACGTCAAAGGGATGGAGAAGCTGCCACTCATCAAACCGACGTACATCGAGCTCGAGCATGACGAAGGAACGTTCAGCGGGGAAGTGATGATCTTCCTCACGTCGAACTCGAACTCGGTCGGAGGCTTTGAGAAGATCTCGCCACACGCGTCACTCAATGACGGCTTGTTTGACTTGTTCATCTTACGGAAATGTAACTTGTTCGAGTTCATCCACGTCGTCCGTTTATTGCTCCGGGGTGAACACTTGTCGAGCCCGCTTGTCGAGCACGTCAAGACGGGCCACGTTAAGATGAAGACGACGACTGAGCGGATGAGCCTCAACATCGACGGCGAGTACGGCGGCGAATGCACGGGTGAGATGCGGAACTTGTTCCGCCACTTGACGGTACTCGCACCGAACGCGCGAATCCGCGAGATGGAAGAGTTGAACGCTCAGTACGAACGCGAACAGATGATCAAACAGCTGTTCAACGTGTCGAATGAGAAAGCAGAATAAGTCGGCTCGGCGTGGCGCTCACGCCGAGCTTTTCGTTGGCCTCTGAACGGGTAATGACAGAATAAAGTACTTCTCGAATCGGGAAAGGAGAGACTCATGCTACCAGTAACTAAAAACGACCGTCTCGACGTCCACATCCATGACCTCACACACGAAGGGGCAGGCGTGGCACGCGTCGACGGTTATACGTTGTTCGTGCCGAACGCGCTCCCGGGTGAGACGGTCGAGATTGTTGTGACGAAGACGAACAAACAGTACGGCTTCGCCCGGCTGATCGAAGTGAAACAAGCGAGCACGGACCGGGTCGAACCGCCGTGCCCGATCTTTTATCAATGTGGGGGCTGTCAGCTCCAACACTTCAGCTATGACGGCCAGCTCCGTCAAAAACGGGACCGCGTCGTCGAGGCGCTGCAGCGACTCGGCCAGTTCGACGTGCCGGTCCACGAGACGATCGGGATGCCGGAACCGTGGCGCTACCGCAACAAAGCGCAAGTACCGTTCAAGCAAGAAGGAGATCGTCTCGTCGCCGGGTTCTACCGCCCGCGCTCGCACGACATCGTCGAGATGAAGGAATGTCTCATCCAAGACGAGCGCAACGACGAGGCCGTCCAAGTCGTCCGTGACGTGCTCGCGGCGCACGGTGTGCCAGCGTACGATGAGAAGACAGGGCGCGGCGTCATCCGCCACGTCATGGCCCGCTACGGCTATCATTCAGGTGAACTGATGATCGTCCTCATCACGAAGACGACGAAAATCAAAGGCGTGAACGAGATCGTCGCCGACATCTTGCAGCGTCTGCCCAACGTGACATCGCTCATGCAAAACGTCAACCCGGACAAGACGAACGTCATCCTAGGGGCGACGAACAAACTCTTATATGGCCACGAGACGATCGAGGACAAGATCGGCGGACTGACGTTCACAATCTCACCGCACTCGTTCTTCCAAGTCAACCCGGTCCAGACGGAGAAGCTGTACGGTAAGGCGCTTGAATATGCGCAACTTACCGGTACGGAACAAGTCGTTGACGCCTACTGCGGCATCGGGACGATCAGTCTGTTCCTCGCCCGGAAAGCAGCGCACGTGTATGGCGTCGAAGTCGTGCCGGAAGCAATCGAGGACGCGAAACAGAACGCGCTCGTCAACGAGATCGATAACGTGACGTACGCCTGTGGCGCGGCTGAAGATGTCCTTCCAAAGTGGAAGCAAGACGGCATCAACCCGGACGTCATCGTCGTCGACCCGCCGCGTAAAGGCTGTGCCGAGTCGTTCCTTGAGACGATGGTCGAGATGGCACCGAAGCGAATCGTCTACGTGTCGTGTAACGTCGCGACGCAGGCGCGCGATATGCGTTATCTCGCCGACCGCGGCTATCGTCTCGTCGAAGTGACACCGGTCGACATGTTCCCGCATACGGCGCATGTGGAGACGGTGGCGTGGCTTGAAAAAATAGAATAAACTGAAAGAAAAAGCCTTCGATTTGTTGAAATCGGAGGCTTTTTGTACCTTCATGTTTGAGAGGGGGATGCGGATGAAAATTCAGCGTTAGATACGCCTTCAATTTTTTGTGAAGTCTTACAGTGAATCCTCGAATAATAATGAGAAGGATATGTTTAGTGAAATGGAGCGAAGATGATGAAAAACGTGACAAAAGTGATCCTTGGTATAGTGGGGGTAGCCGTACTGTTAATTGGCTGGTGGCTCATTTCTCCTATATTCTTGGACAAGACTGTTGATGAAGGACTTCCGCCGACATCGCTAGACACAACTGTAGAAGAAGATAAAGAAGTCGAGGAATCTCCGTCATCTGATCAAGATGATGAAACTGCTGCTGGGTTTGCAGACTTGGCAGGGGTTTTCATGGATGGAGAAAAAAACTATGAAACTTCAGGTACTATTCAAACGATTCGAGCTGATGATGGCGTGTACCTGCGATTGGAAGATTTCCAAACGACAAACGGACCCGATTTATTTGTCTATTTAATTCAGCCGGGGATGGAAACGACAGAAGGGATCAGCCTAGGTTCATTAAAAGGGAATACTGGTAATCAAAACTATTTAGTCCCTGAAGACGTCGATCTCACGCAATACACGACCGTCGTGATCTGGTGCCGGGCGTTCGATGCGGATTTTGGTTTTGGTGAACTGACACAATAATCGATTTATATTTTTACCTGCATCATTCAAAAAGAGCGATTGGACGTACTTTGAACGTAGTATGGGGCCCATCGCGAAGACGTAAATTTAACAACAAATGGATTACATGTTCATGGAATCGACAATGGTATCATATGTACGCCTAGCTAAATTGAGTTAGTGAACAAACTTGAGCAAAAATAATGAGTAAACCTCCCTTGGAGATGACCTTGGAATGTCATTTTCAAGGTTTTTTTGTTCTCAAATGGAATATATTTTCTGAAAAAGATAAAATTATAATTTTAATATGGAAATTTTATTATTTGATTGTCATACTTTATAAAGATATGGAGAATGAGTTCGGTTAATCCAGAACGAAATAACTCGTTTAAAGGTGGAGGAAGAAAAAATGCGGAAAATACGAAGTGTCTTGATGTCATCTGCGTTGATTGTGATGTTAACAGGATGTGGTGAAGGCTCGAATGACCATAAAGGGGAAGCGAAAACCCCTTCAGCATCAAGTGTTCAAGAGGGAAGGAATTATAAAGAAGTGGTCGACGAATTTAAGTCGAATGGATTCACAAACGTCAAAACAGAAAAAGTCGAAGATTTAATCACGGGCTGGATCACCGAAGACGGGGAAGTAGAGGAAGTGGCTGTCGGGGGCGACGTCGAGTACGCACCAGATGAATGGATGCCGGAAGGTACTGAAGTCGTGATCACCTATCATACATTTAAAGAAGAGACGGTAGAAGAAAATAAGGAAAAGCCAGAGGAGACAGAAGCAAATCGTGAGTCGAGTGATCAACCAGACAAAGAGGCAGAAGAAAAGAAAGAACCTGACGTGCTGACCGTGGACAATAGTCCAGACTTAAAAGAACTGCTCAGTGTTAACTCTGAAGCAGATCCTTTGATTGCAACGTTTGCTGATCAATATGAAGGGCGTACGATTGAATTCGATGCACACACAGCCTATGTCAATAAGCATGGCAGCTATGACACCCGATTTGATTATTTGATTTTAGTTGGCGACGATACGAAAAACGAACCGCCTGGCCCTAATTTCCAACTTCGAGATGTAAACTATTATGATTTAAACTTAGAAGGCGACAATATCCCTGATCCGTTCGGGATTGGTTATCATATCCGGATTACTGCCGTAGTTGATAAGTATGAAGAACAGTCGAATTTGTTCCTAATCAATCCTGTGTCGATTAAAATGAGATAAGCGTATACACGTGATTGTCCAGAACGGCTCCATAAATATCCAAAATAAAAGACGGGCTACGGAGCCCGTCAGGCTGTTGACGAACCAAATCGCCCATCGCGATTTGGTTCGTCTCTTTTTGTGTTCATCGAGCTCGAGGCGCTCTGCCCGGCATAAAATTGAAGAAATGCTATGTAGACGGTCTTTTTCGGCCAA
>NZ_SJVA01000010.1:0-53784 GCF_004337195.1 Exiguobacterium sp. SH0S7 | reverse complement strand
CAATTCCCTTGTCTGGTGGCGATAGCGAAGCGGCCACACCCGTTCCCATGCCGAACACGGAAGTTAAGCGCTTCAGCGCCGAAAGTAGTTGGGGGTCTCCCCCTGTGAGGATAGGACGTTGCCAGGCCATATGAAGGATGACCAAGCACATGCTTGGTCGTCTTTTCTTTTGAGCGACGACGCATTTGCGTCGTCGCTTTTCGTTTGCCTTTTTTTAAATCAATGATAGAATAAAAACAAAAGTCAAAGATGGTCAGAGGGTGGTGGAGATGAGAAACATATCTGATGTAATCGAACAGTATTTGAAGCAAGTGCTGAAGGAAAGTCAGGCAGAAGCGATTGAAATCAAACGACAAGATATCGCGAAACGTTTTGAATGTGTTCCGTCTCAAATCAACTATGTCATCAATACACGTTTTACGGTCGAAAAAGGCTACCTTGTAGAAAGTAAGCGAGGCGGGGGCGGTTATATTCGAATTCGTCGCGTCATTCTTCATGAGAAACAAGACTTGCTGACGAGTTTAATGGATATTTTACAAGACCATCCTCGCCTTACGGAACAACTTGTTGAAAACATTTTGATCCGTTTATTTGAAGAAGGTATGTTGAGCGAGCGGGATGTCCGTTTACTGTACCACTTGTTGTCCGACGAAACGCTCGGCTTCAACGCCGACGACCGCTATCTGATTCGAAGACAGCAACTACTCGCCCTGATGAAGCTACTTAGTTATCACTGACGGAGGCTTAAGACATGTTATGCGAACGGTGTAAACGGCGTCCTGCCGTCAATGAAGTCGTTATGTTGGAAAACGGGGTCCCAGTCGAACGAAAACTATGTCGGAACTGTACAGCCGAAGTGATGGCCGGTTACGTTCCTGTCGTGAAGCGGTGTCCAACTTGCCAGATGACACAGAGCGAGGTGACGCACCTCAGAAAAGCGGGCTGCGCTTCATGTTACACAGTTTTCCGTGAAGAGTTGATTAAAATGACACGTCAGTACCAGCAAGGGCACGACCATCATGTCGGTTCGGTACCTGACGCGTTACGCACACCGGATGAGCGAATCGGCGAACGTCTTGTAAAGTTAGCAGGGGAGTTAGAACGGGCCGTCGAACAAGAAGATTATGAACGAGCGGCACGAATCAAAAAAGAAATGACGCAACTGAAAGGGCAAGGTGAGGCGTGATGGAGACATTCCTCAAACATCCGCTCGGTCCAAAAATGAAAGAACGGGCCAAGCTTGATGATCTTGTCATCTCGACACGAATTCGTTTGGCACGTAATTTAAAAGACACCGTCTTTTCTCCTACATTGTATCAAGAAGGACAGCGACAGCTATGCGAACGTATCGAGACGGCCTTGGGCGGCTTACAAGGCTTTGAATATCTGCATATGCGCGCCTATGATCAAGTGACGCGGCAAGCTCTCGTCGAAAAGCATTTGATCAGCCCGACGATTGCGGAAAAAGATGAGAGTGCTGTTTTCCTGAGTGAAGACGAGACGATTAGCGTGTTGATTAACGAAGAAGATCATTTGCGCATCCAAACGTTGCTTCCCGGCTATCAAGTCCAAGAAGCGTTCGAACTTGCGAAACGAGTCGACGCGCTCTGTGGTGAGTCGCTCCCATACGCTTTCGATGAAGAGCTTGGCTATTTGACGACGTGTCCGAGCAACATCGGTACCGGACTTCGCGCATCGGTCATGCTTCACCTGCCGGGTCTGACGTTAACGGGACGAATAACTCCTATATTAGTAGAACTTCGCAAACGCGGATACACGATTCGAGGACGTTACGGAGAAGGCAGTGACGCAGCCGGGCGTTTGTTCCAGTTATCGAATCAACGGACGCTTGGCAGCGATGAATCGCAGCTGTTATCTGATTTTATGGAAATTACAGAACAAATCGTCCACGCGGAACGTCAAGCCCGAGAACAGCTCCTAGCCAGTAACCAAGATGAATTGGAAGATCAGTTTTATCGTTCTTACGGGATTTTACGTTATTCCAAATTATTGTCGTCGACAGAGGCGATTGAACGGTTATCCGATTTACATTTAGCGAGTGACCTCGGTATTTTGTCCGACTGGAGTCCACCGCAGTTTCATGATTTGATCGTCCGCCTACAATCAGGTTTCCTACAAAAACATTTCGGGAAAACATTATCTACGAAAGAACGAGATCGCGAACGAGCGACTCTCGTACGTCGAACGTTAGATCATGGTTTAGTTTGATCCAACTTTAAGGAGGTTTTGTCAATGATGTTTGGTCGATTTACAGAACGAGCTCAACGCGTATTAGCTTTAGCACAAGAGGAAGCGGTACGACTTGGCCATCATAATATTGGTACGGAACATATCTTGCTCGGACTTGTCCGTGAAGGTGAAGGGATTGCTGCCAAAGCGTTGTTCGCCCTCGGTCTAACTTCTGAGAAGATTCAACAAGAAGTCGAGGCGCTGATTGGCCGTGGTTCTGAGAACGGGTCGACAATCCACTACACGCCGCGTGCGAAAAAAGTCATCGAGCTCTCGATGGATGAAGCCCGTAAACTCGGTCATTCTTACGTCGGGACAGAGCATATTTTACTCGGATTGATTCGTGAAGGCGAAGGCGTCGCTGCCCGCGTCTTGAACAACCTCGGTATCAGCTTGACGAAAGCACGGCAACAAGTGCTTCAACTCCTAGGGAACACGGAATCGTCGTCAAACGCATCACAACCAGGTACAAGCGCTGCGACACCGACACTTGATGGCTTGGCCCGCGACTTGACGCAACAAGCGCGTGAGTCACGTCTCGACCCTGTTATCGGCCGTGCCGGTGAAATCCAACGGGTCATCGAAGTGTTGTCTCGCCGGACGAAGAACAACCCGGTCTTGATTGGAGAGCCAGGTGTCGGTAAGACGGCAGTTGTCGAAGGACTCGCGCAACAGATCATCAACAATGAAGTGCCGGAGACGCTTCGCAACAAACGCGTCATGGTGCTTGACATGGGTACGCTCGTCGCGGGAACGAAATACCGCGGTGAGTTTGAAGACCGATTGAAAAAAGTCATGGACGAGATTCGCCAGGCCGGCAACGTCATTCTCTTCATCGACGAGTTACACACGTTGATTGGGGCGGGTGGAGCCGAAGGGGCGATCGATGCTTCGAACATCTTGAAACCGTCGCTCGCTCGAGGTGAGCTCCAATGTATCGGTGCAACAACGCTTGACGAGTACCGGAAATACATTGAGAAGGATGCCGCACTCGAACGCCGCTTCCAACCGATTCAAGTGAATGAGCCGACGACGGACCAGGCTGAACAGATTTTGTTCGGTTTGCGTGACCGCTATGAGGCTCACCACCGTGTCACAATTACGGATGAGGCGATTCATGAAGCGGTTGTCTTATCTGACCGCTATATTTCGGACCGGTTCCTTCCAGACAAAGCGATCGACCTCGTCGACGAAGCGGCTTCGAAAGTTCGCCTTCGTTCATTCACGGCTCCGCCGAACTTAAAAGAGCTTGAAGCACGTCTCGAATCGATTCGTAAAGAAAAAGATTCGGCCGTCCAGAGCCAAGAGTTTGAAAAAGCGGCTTCGCTTCGTGATACAGAACAGAAGCTTCGCGATGAACTCGAGCACCTCAAATCAGAATGGCAGAACAAGCAAGGCAATGAAAAGCTTGAAGTGACGAAAGAAGATATCGCCCAAGTCGTCGCAAGCTGGACGGGTGTGCCGGTGACAAAAATTGCCGAAGAGGAGACAGACCGTCTCCTCAAGCTCGAATCGATCTTACACGGTCGGGTCATCGGTCAAGATGAAGCCGTCAAATCAATCTCGCGGGCGATCCGCCGGGCCCGGGCCGGACTGAAAGATCCAAAACGTCCGATCGGTTCATTCGTTTTCCTCGGACCGACCGGTGTCGGGAAAACGGAACTAGCGCGTGCTGTAGCTGAGGCGCTCTTCGGTGACGAGGATGCGATCATCCGAATCGACATGTCGGAGTATATGGAAAAACATGCGACGAGCCGTCTCGTCGGATCACCTCCGGGGTATGTCGGATACGAAGAAGGCGGTCAGTTGACGGAGAAAGTTCGTCGTAAGCCATACTCGGTCATCTTGCTTGATGAGATTGAAAAAGCTCACCCTGAAGTGTTCAACATCTTGCTCCAAGTGCTCGATGACGGGCGTCTGACCGACTCGAAAGGTCGTACGGTCGACTTCCGCAACACGGTCATCATCATGACGTCAAACGTCGGTGCGGCCGCACTTAAACGGAACAAATATGTCGGTTTCACCGTCGAAGATGACGTGAAACGTGAATATACGGAAATGAAAGATAAAGTCATGGAAGAATTGAAGAAAGCGTTCCGACCTGAGTTCTTGAACCGGATCGACGAGATCACCGTCTTCCATTCGCTTCAAAAAGAGCATATCCAAGAAATCGTCAAACTTATGGCGAAGACGCTCACAGATCGACTTGGCGAGCAAGGCATCGATTTCACTTTGACGGAATCGGCGCTTGAGAAGATTGCCGTAGTTGGTTATGACCCTGAGTACGGGGCTCGTCCGCTCCGCCGTGCGCTCCAGCGCGAGGTGGAAGACCGACTCTCAGAATCGATGCTCAGCGGGGAGATCACGAAAGGCAGTAAAGTGGCTCTCGATGTTCAAGACGGTGAATTCATCGTCCGCAACGAAGGTGTCGTCCAGTAAATACGGAGCTCCCTCTCTCTTGTGAGGGGGCTTTTTTAGACAGAAGGGAATAACATGGCAAAAATTAAAACGAAGTACGTATGTCAGTCTTGTGGCTATGAATCCGCAAAATGGATGGGCCGTTGCCCAGGATGTAACGAGTGGAACACGCTCGTCGAAGAATTTGTTGAAGAAAAGAAAGCGAAACGGGGAGCTGCGTTCGTCCATAGCTCGTCGCGACAACTGAAGCCAGAGCGTCTCTCAGACGTCGTTTCCCAAGAAGAAACACGTGTGCATACGAACAGTCAAGAGTTCGACCGGGTGCTCGGGGGCGGAATCGTCCCGGGCTCGCTCGTCCTCGTCGGTGGGGACCCGGGGATCGGGAAGTCGACAATTCTCCTGCAAGTGAGTGCACATCTCGCCCACAGCGGTCGGAAAGTGCTATATATTTCCGGGGAAGAATCGTTGAAACAGACAAAGTTGCGCGCGGAACGACTCGGATTGCCGACGCAGGATTTATACGTTCTCGCCGAGACGGACATGCTCATGATCGAACGGGTCATCGATGAAGAGGAACCCGGGTTCGTCATTATCGACTCGATTCAGACGGTATACATGGATGAAATCCAATCGGCGCCAGGCAGCGTCGCCCAAGTACGGGAATGTACAGCTGCGCTCATGAAAATTGCGAAGACACGAGGGGTCGCCGTCTTTATCGTCGGCCACGTGACGAAGCAAGGATCGATTGCCGGACCGCGTCTGCTCGAGCATATGGTGGACGCTGTTCTGTATTTTGAAGGAGAACGTCACCACACGTTCCGGATTTTACGGGCCGTCAAAAACCGGTTCGGTTCGACGAACGAGATTGGAATATTCGAGATGAAAGAAGGCGGTCTTGAGGAAGTGCTCAACCCGTCAGAGATTTTCCTCGAAGAACGGACCGCGGGCGTCTCAGGCTCGACGGTCGTCGCATCGATGGAAGGGACGCGGACGGTACTCGTTGAGCTGCAAGCACTCATTTCCCCGACGTCGTTCGGGAACCCGCGCCGGATGGCAACGGGAATCGATCAAAATCGGGTCGCTCTTCTCATGGCCGTGCTGGAGAAACGTTCGGGTCTCTTGCTTCAAACGCAAGACGCTTATTTGAAGGCGGCGGGCGGAGTCAAGCTCGATGAACCGGCAATCGATTTGGCGATTTGTATTTCGATTGCCTCAAGTTTCCGGGACCGTCCGACTCGTCCGACCGATGTCTGCATCGGCGAGGTCGGATTGACCGGAGAAGTGCGCCGTGTGTCACGGATTGAGCAACGTGTCGCGGAAGCGGCCAAGCTCGGTTTCACGCGTGCGATCATTCCGAAGAATAATCTAGGAGGCTGGACCGCCCCGCCTGGTATCGACGTGGTCGGTGTCAGTACTGTCGATGAAGCGCTCCAACTTGCCATCCCGTTCTGACGGGGCGCTTCCGGCAGTTTTTAACGCTTTGTAACGAACGGATTTAAAAGAACCGTGTTACAATATAAGTGTTATTTTTTTGAAATTTTAATTCAATAGAAGGAGGTGGAATGAGTGAAGATTGCAGTGCGACTCGGATTTATTTTGATTGGACTCGTCGTCGGATGGTTTGGCATGATCGAAGCGATGGTGCTTCTTGATGACCTCGGTGTCAGCGTGCCGGCATGGTTGACGATTCCTTACGTTGCTAGTTTGATTGGTGGACTTATCTTCTTCATTCTCAGTTTATTTTTGACCGATGTGATCGTCAAATTTATCCGTTTTGTCGAAGAACGGCTCGTCCGTTTACCGGTCGGCGATATTTTATTCGGCTCGATCGGATTGATCATCGGTTTATTGATTGCCTTTTTGATCAGTGTATCGCTTGAGGTCACAGGCATCTTCTTACTCAGTAAGATTGTACCGATTTTTGTGACTGCCCTGTTCGGTTACTTTGGATTTGCCGTTGGTTACCGGAAGCGGAACGAATGGATCAAGTTGTTCGTGAAAAGTGAACGGGACAAGCCGGAAGCGGAACCATTACGCCGCTCGAACGATAAAATATTAGATACAAGCGTAATCATCGATGGTCGGATCGCCGATATTTCGAAGACCGGATTCATCGAAGGGACACTCATCGTTCCTCAGTTCGTCATCGGAGAGTTGCAGTACATCGCCGACTCGTCGGATACGCTTAAACGGAATCGAGGCCGACGCGGTCTGGATATTTTAAAAGAGCTCCAAAACAACGATCGAATCGAGGTCGAGATTTACGATGGTGACTTTGAAGACGTGGCCGAAGTCGATATTAAATTGATCAAGCTCGCCGAGTTAAAAAAAGGCATCGTCGTGACGAACGATTACAACTTGAATAAAGTGTGTGAGGTCCGAAACGTACCGGTGCTCAACATTAATGATTTGGCCAACTCGGTCAAACAGATTGTTATTCCTGGAGAAGAGATGGTCGTGACGGTCATCAAAGAAGGGAAAGAACAGAACCAAGGGGTCGCTTATCTTGAAGACGGGACGATGGTCGTCGTCGAAGGCGGACGCAAGCTCATCTCGAAGACGCTTCCTGTCGTCGTGACGAGCGTACTCCAAACATCCGCGGGCCGAATGATTTTTGCTCGCCCTGAATAAGTATGGAAAAAGAGACGCATCAGCGCTCTCTTTTTTCACGAAGAGAGGTGAACGTGATGGTACGTTACACGGTCGTCATCCCGGCTGCCGGGAAAGGCAAGCGCATGGGAGCCGATGAGAACAAGTTGATGTTGTCGCTCCAAGGAAAACCGATCATCGTCTGGACCGTCGAGGCGTTTGCGAGAGACACATGGTGTGAACAGATTGTTTTGGCGATTCGTCCGGAAGAAGAAGCCTGGTTCGCGCATGAGTTACGTCACGTCCCGACGCCGATTACGTACGTGGCAGGCGGGGAAGAACGGCAACAGAGTGTTCGAGCCGGTTTACAGATAATCGACACGGACGGAGTTGTGTTGATCCATGACGGGGCCCGGCCGTTCGTTCGAATCAGTCAGTTGCATCAAGTGGCGGAAGCGGCTCAGACGAAAGGGGCCATTTTAGCCGTTCCTGTGAAAGATACGGTGAAACAAGTGACCGCGGGGACGATTACGCAAACTGTTCCCCGTGAGACGCTTTGGCTCGCTCAGACACCACAAGCGTTTCCTGCGGCTGACATCCGTGCGATTCATGATCAGGCGGAATCATCCCGATTCGTCGGGACCGATGATGCTAGCTTGTTCGAGTGGTCAGGTAAAGAAGTCACCGTCATTCCAGGTGACTATCACAACATAAAAATGACGACCCCCGAGGATTTGTTGTTCGGGGAAGCGATCTTGACGAAGGAGGACTATCGATGAGAATCGGACAAGGTTTTGATGTACATGCGTTCGCAGAAGGGCGTCCGCTTATATTAGGAGGGATCGAGATTCCTCACGACCGCGGTTTGCTTGGACACTCGGATGCCGACGTGTTGCTTCACACCATCGCGGATGCGGCGCTCGGTGCCATCGCGGCAGGGGATATCGGCAAACACTTTCCGGATACGGATCCCGATTTTAAAGATGCAGACTCGAAAGTGTTGCTCCAACACGTATGGCAACTCGTCAAGGCAGAAGGGTATGTGCTCGGCAACGTAGACGCGACCGTTATGGCGGAACGGCCGAAGCTCCGGACGTATATCGATGACATGCGCGCGGTCATCGCTGAACTGCTTGAAGCTGATATTAGCCAAGTGAACGTGAAAGCGACGACGACGGAGCGGTTAGGTTTCACGGGGCGTGAAGAAGGAATCGCCGCCCAGGCGGTCATCTTGCTCAACCGTGCTTGAAAAAAGTGGTATACTATTTGGGCAGAAGAGAAGAAAGGTGGAAATATTATGAGTGAAGTGCGTGTACGCTATGCGCCAAGTCCGACGGGTCACCTTCATATCGGGAACGCCCGGACCGCGCTATTTAACTATTTATATGCTCGCCACGCAGGTGGGAAAATGATTCTTCGGATCGAGGACACGGATCAAAAACGAAACGTCGAGAACGGTGTCGAAAGTCAGATGAAGTACTTGGAATGGCTCGGTATCGACTGGGATGAAGGTCCGGGTCGCGATGGCGATTACGGTCCATATTTCCAAATGGAACGACTCGACCTCTACAACAAATACGTGAACGAGTTGATGGACAAAGGGCTCGCTTATAAATGCTACATGACGTCAGAAGAACTCGAAGCGGAGCGCGAGGCACAGATCGCACGCGGTGAAGCACCACGCTACTCGGGAGCACATCGCGACTTGAGCGACGCTGAGCGCTCGACGTTCGAAGCCGAAGGACGGAAGCCGTCGATTCGGATTCGAGTGCCAGAACAGGTTACGTACAAATGGACAGATGTTGTCAAAGGCGACGTTTCGTTCGAGTCGAAAGACTTCGGAGACTGGGTCATCGTCAAGCAAGACGGGATTCCGACGTACAACTTTGCCGTCGTCGTCGATGACTACTTGATGAAAATCAGCCACGTGTTGCGTGGCGATGACCATATCGCGAACACACCGAAACAGATGATGGTATACGATGCGCTCGGATGGGACTATCCGACGTTCGGTCACATGACATTGATCTATAACGAGAACCATAAGAAGCTCTCGAAACGTGATGAGTCGATCATCCAGTTCATCGAGCAATATGCAGATCTCGGATATCTCCCTGGTGCGCTCTTCAACTTCATCTCGCTTCTCGGTTGGTCTCCAGTCGGTGAAGAGGAAATCTTCACGAAAGAAGCGTTTATCGACATGTTCGACGCTGGACGTTTATCGAAGAGTCCGGCCGTATTCGATCAGCATAAACTCGCTTGGATCAACAGTGTTTACATGAAGCAGGCTTCGCTTGACGAAGTGGTGGCACTCAGTTTACCATTCTTACAAGAAGCAGGACGATTGCCTGAAGCCTTGTCAATGGAAGAGGCGGACTGGGCCACAGCGCTCATCGCCCTTTATAAAGAACAAATGACACACGGTGCCGAAATTGTACCGTTGACAGACTTGTTCTTTAAAGACGAGGTCGAGTATGACGAGGCGGCGAACGCGGTGCTTGCCGGCGAAACGGTGCCGGCTGTACTCGCTGAGTTTAAAACGCAACTCGAGGCGATCGAAGACTTCACACCGGAAGCTGTCAAAGCGGCTACGAAGGCCACTCAAAAAGCGACTGGTCAAAAAGGAAAGAACTTGTTCATGCCAATCCGCGTCGCCACGACCGGACAAACACATGGACCAGAACTTCCAAACGCGATTGCGCTGATTGGCAAAGAGCGTGTGTTGGCACGTCTCACAACATTATTAGCTTAAAGGCAACGATGAGGAAAGTAAGCGGGTTGACACTTGTCAGAGACTAGAACCTAGGCTGGAAGTTCTAGAAGGGTCCCCCGTCGAAGTGCACCTCGGAGCCGTTCCGGCGATATGTAGTCGGGACCGCGACTCGGCGTTAACGAGACTTGAGAGGGGAACTTTCCCAAACAGAGTGGAACCGCGCTTACGGCGTCTCTGTGCCTTGGCACAGGGGCGTCTTTGTTTTTGATATGGAAAAGGAGAACAATTATGGGATTTTGGAAAAGTGTGAGCGCCGACATCCGGAACGTGATCGAACTCGATCCGGCTGCCCGGTCGAAAGCAGAAGTGATATTGACGTATCCTGGACTTCATGCCTTGTGGTCGCATCGGATCGCGCATGGGTTGTGGACGCGCAATATTAAACTATTGGCTAAATTGGTCGCACAGTGGAGTCGTTGGGTGACCGGGATTGAGATTCATCCCGGTGCCATTATCGGCGAAGGTGTCTTTATCGACCACGGATTCGGGATTGTCATCGGAGAGACGGCGATCATCGGCAACAACGTCACCATCTATCAAGGCGTGACGCTCGGCGGAACCGGCAAAGAAAAAGGAAAGCGGCATCCGACCATCGGGAACGATGTGCTCATCTCGGCCGGCGCGAAAGTGCTCGGTAATATCACGATTGGCGATTGCGTCAAAATCGGGGCCAGTTCGGTCGTTTTAAAAGATGTCCCGTCAGACTCGACCGTCGTCGGGATCCCGGGACGTGTCGTCATCCGCAACGGGGAGCGGGTCAAACAACACGACCTCGACCATCGCTTACCGGACCCGGATCGTGAATGCCAAGAGCGGTTAGAGAACGCCGTGGCTGATTTGGAACGTAAGTTAGCATCACTCGAGAAACAGATGGAGGAGAAGTCACATGATTCAGTTTTACAACAGCCTCACGAATAAGAAAGAACCGTTCAACCCAATCGTTCCTGGGAAAGTGTCCATGTACGTATGCGGACCGACCGTCTATAATTATATTCACGTCGGAAACGCCCGTCCGGCCATCGCATTCGACACGGTACGGCGCTATTTGACATACCGAGGCTACGACGTGAAGTACGTCCTCAACTTTACCGATGTGGATGATAAGATCATCCGTACGGCGAATGAGCTCGGTGAAGATGTCGGAACGCTGACGAACCGCTATATCGACGCTTATTTGGCGGATACGGGTGCGTTGAACGTCTTGCCGGCGGACGTGCATCCACGTGTCACCGACACGATGGAGGAAATCATCGACTTTATCCGTAACTTAGAGGATGAAGGCTACGCCTACGCGTCAGAAGGCGATGTCTATTTCCGGACGCGTAAGTTTGAAGAGTATGGCAAGCTCAGCCAACAGTCTATTGAAGACCTTCGGGCCGGGTCACGTGTCGACGTCGGGGAGAAGAAGGAAGACCCGCTCGACTTCGTGCTTTGGAAAGCGGCTAAACCAGATGAACCGGCTTGGGACAGCCCTTGGGGACAAGGACGCCCCGGCTGGCATATCGAATGCTCGGCCATGGCGAAGAAGCACCTCGGCAAAACGATCGACATTCACGCAGGCGGGCACGACCTCAAATTCCCGCATCACGAGAATGAGATTGCGCAGTCTGAGGCGTGCAACCATACGAAGTTTGCGAACTACTGGCTCCACAACGGCTTCATCAACATCGAGAACGAGAAGATGTCGAAATCACTCGGGAATTTCCTGCTCGTCCACGAGGCGTTAAAAGAAGTCGACGCGATGGTGCTCCGTTTCTTCATGTTATCGGTCCACTACCGTCATCCGATCAACTATAGCCGCGAGCTGATCAATCAGGCCGCGAACGGATGGGACCGGATCAAGGAAGCGTACCATAACGTCGAACACCGTCTGTCGGTCACGGCCGGTCTCGTTGAACCGAGCGAGGCGATGGAGCGAAAACTTGCGACGGTGAAAGCAGCATTTATCGAAGCGATGGATGATGATATCAACACGGCGAACGCCGTGACAGTATTGTTTGATTTAGCAAAAGAGGCAAACATCTACGCCAAAGCAGACCATGTCTCGAAAGATACGCTCGAGCAAGTGCTCGACTTGTTCAAGGAATTGACGGGCGTGCTCGGGTTGACGATTGAAGTGGAAACAGAACTACTCGACGCCGAGATCGATCAGTTAATTCTCGAGCGGAATACGGCCCGAGCAGAGCGTAACTTTGCCCGTGCCGACGAAATCCGTGACTTGTTGAAACAACAGAACATCCAGCTCGAAGATACGGCGCAAGGCGTACGGTGGAAACGGTCATGACGAATGCGAATCAACTAAACGCGCTCGCCCTCGCTTATATGGGCGACGCAGTGTATGAGATGGCGGTACGAAAACGACTGCTCGGCAAAGGGTTGACGCGACCGAACGACCTCCATCGCGGGGCCGTCCGTTACGTGAACGCAACCGCGCAAGCGAGCGTCGTCACCCACTGGTTAGAGACGGGTATCTTGAGAGAGGACGAGACAGCGATCGTCCGGCGCGGTAAAAATGCGAAATCAGGGTCGATCCCGAAACGCACCGACGTCCACACGTACCGCTACTCGACAGCTTTTGAGGCATTGATCGGCTACACATATCTAATAGAAAGAAGGGATCGTCTTGAAGAACTCATCGAACAGGCACTCACATGGCTCGAAACCGAGCAACCCGAAACGACATGACGGAGGACGAGCGAACGACAAGCGTTCGTTCGACCGTCCGAGAGGCGAACGGGGCGACCGTCCGCATCGTCAAAAGCCGGAACGCCCGGACTATCAAGAAGTTGACGTCCTTGAAGAAGGCATCGATTTCTTATATGGACGCAATCCAGTAATCGAGGCGCTTCGGAGCGGACGGGATATGAACAAAGTCTTTATCATGGAAGGGCAGCACAAAGGGCCTCTCGCCCAAATTATCGGCATGGCCAATGAGGCCTCGGTACAGATCTCGTTCGTCCCGAAGACGAAGCTTGAAAAAATGGCGGGCAGTGAACACCATCAAGGCGTCGTCGCGGCCGTCGCGGCTTACGAGTATAAGACGCTTGACGATATGTTCGCGCTGGCCGAGTCTAAAGGGGAGACACCGCTCTTTATTTTGCTCGATGAGCTAGAGGACCCGCACAACTTGGGATCGATTTTACGGACAGCTGACGCGGTCGGTGCCCATGGAGTCATCATTCCGAAACGGCGCTCGGTCGGCTTGACGCAAACCGTCGCGAAAGCCTCGACGGGAGCGATTGAATATATCCCGGTCGCGCGTGTCACGAACTTGACGCGGACGCTCGAAGAATTGAAAGAAAAAGGGATGTGGATCGTCGGAACTGACGCGAGTGAGAGTCAAGACTATCGTCGGCTCGATGGAAACATGCCACTCGTCGTCGTCATCGGCAGCGAAGGGAAAGGTATGGGCCGTCTCGTGCGCGAGGCGTGTGACTTCCTCGTCCATATGCCGATGGTTGGTCATGTCACGTCGCTCAACGCTTCGGTCGCGGCCGCACTTCTTCTGTATGAGGTGCATCGCTCTCGTAATCCGTTATCATGAGCCTGAAAAAGCGAGAATTACTCCTCGTCGATGGCTATAACATCATTGGGGCGTGGCCGCATCTGCGAAAACTGCGGGACATTGACTTCGATCAAGCTCGAAATGACTTGATTGAAGCGATGGCCGAGTATCAGGCCGCCACAGGCCGCACGGTGACGGTCGTCTTTGATGCCCACATGCGCTATGGGCGCGAATCGATCCAGAAGCGGAGCCGGGTCGAGGTCGTCTATACGAAGGAGAACGAAACGGCGGATGAGTGGATCGAACGTCGGGCCCATGAACTCGTGGACGATCGTTTAGTGACGTTATTCGTCGCCACAAACGATTTTACCGAGCAATGGGTCATCTTCGGTCAAGGTGCCCTCCGTGTCCCGGCGACCGAACTATTAAAGGATTGGAAGCAAGCGAAAGTGGCGATTGAGCAAGAGCGTCAGACGCTCGCGAGCGACCGGTCCAACCGAAAAACAATCGATATCCCGCCCGACGTCATGGCCCGTTTTGAAGAAATGCGGCGCCGCAAGTCGAACGGTGAGGATTCTCACTGACGAGTTCATACAATGGACTCGTTTTTTTGTTTTTAGTTTGACATTTTTTTGGAAAGAAATGTTGTATACTATTAGTTGTATGAGTCACACCATATCTAATTGACGGAATTTTTTGAAATTTATTTGACGGTCGTTTTGTACGACGCCTATAATAAGAACACTAACTTACATAGTTCATTATCAATTGCCGGGGGGTATGAAACATGAACGGATGGCCATACGAGCAGTTTGAAACGATGTCAGACGAAGAGCTCGTCTCTCTAGCGCGGAATGAAGGGGATAGTGATGCGCTCGAGTTTTTGATTGAACGTTACCGTTACTTCGTGCGGGCGAAGGCGCGGTCTTACTTTTTGATCGGCGCTGACCACGAGGATATCGTCCAAGAGGGAATGATCGGTCTGTACAAAGGCGTGCGTGACTATCGGGATGAACGCCTCGCTTCGTTTAAGAGTTTTGCCGAGATGTGTATCACCCGTCAGATGATTACGGCCATTAAGACGGCGACGCGTCAGAAACATATTCCGCTCAACTCATACGTCTCGCTCGACAAGCCGATCTTTGACGATGAGTCTGACCGGACGTTGCTCGACGTGATCTTGCCCCCGCATCCGAACGACCCGCAAGACTTGCTCGTCACGCGGGAAGAACAACTATTCATGGAAGAGAAGATGGATGAGCTCCTCAGTGACTTGGAACGAAAAGTGCTTCGTCTTTATTTGGATGGTCGTTCGTATCAAGAAATCTCTGACGACCTTGACCGTCACGTGAAGTCGATCGATAATGCCTTACAGCGCGTGAAGAAAAAATTCGAGCGGCACGTTGATGTTAAAATGCTGACGAGTTAACTCGTATTGACCGCACGCCTCCTATGTGATACTTTTAAGGCAGCGCCTTGTCCGTAGACGCCAGTTACAGGAGGCGTTTTTTTTTCGCTCTTTTTTAATATGGAGCTGTCGAAAGGGGCGCTTATGGATGGCAAAGAAAGTAAGTCTCGAGTGCGCGGATTGCGGGTCAAGAGTTTACTCGACGACCAAGAAAGATGATGTGCAGACGCGGCTCGAGCTGAACAAGTTCTGCCGTCGTTGCAATGCGCATACAACACATCGAGAATCAAAGTAACGTAGATTGGCATTCAACGTAGGAGGAAGCTACCATGAACTTTTTGCGCGATGTATGGAAAGAGTTAAAGAAGACGAGTTGGCCGACTCGTAAAGAGCTCACAAAATATACCATCACAGTCATCGCGACGGTCGTCGTGATCGGCCTGTTCGTGTTCGGCGTAGATACTGGTGTCAGTTATCTCGTCAACCTATTGATTAACTAAGGAAAGAGGTGAAAGCCGTGGAGAAACAATGGTTTGTTGTCCAGACGTACTCTGGCTTTGAGAACAACGTCAAAGAAAACCTAGAACGTCGAATCGGTTCGATGAACATGGAAGATAAAATTTTCCGCGTCCTCGTTCCGACCGAAACAACGCAAGAAGAAGTCACGTTGAAGAGTGGCGAAAAGAAAATTAAAGAGCGTGAAGTAAAAAACTTCCCTGGATATGTCTTCGTCGAGATGATTATGACAGACGATTCATGGTATGTTGTTCGTAACACGCCAAACGTAACGGGCTTCCTAGGATCAACCGGGGGCGGCGCGAAGCCGATCGCACTCCAGCCTGACGAAGTGACGAACGTCCTTTCGCAGATGGGTCTGATTGAGAAGAAAGACCGTTATAACTATGAGCTTGGCGATCTCGTTCG
The DNA here is from genome assembly GCF_004337195.1 of Exiguobacterium sp. SH0S7. Lineage (NCBI taxonomy): Bacteria > Bacillati > Bacillota > Bacilli > Caryophanales > Exiguobacterium > Exiguobacterium sp. SH0S7. The sequence continues at coordinate 37,917 of NZ_SJVA01000010.1, read as the reverse complement.
TGTCAAAGAAGGCGCGTTCGAGAACTTTGAAGGTACGATTGATGAGATCGAAACTGACAAAGAGAAGCTCAAAGTCGTCGTCGACATGTTCGGCCGCGAAACAAAAATTGAGCTTGATTTCGAACAAGTTCAGAAAATTAACTAAAACCCACTTGCCATTCTCGGAAACGGATGGTACAATCGGAAATGTTTGATGTTGTGCTATATTTCAGTACAAACTCGACCTAATAGATTGAGTGGGAGGGCGCACAACGTCCAAGAAACCACATTTTAGACTTAAGGAGGTGTGTCTCGTGGCGAAAAAAGTTACTAAACTCGTTAAACTTCAAATCCCTGCTGGTAAAGCTAACCCAGCACCACCAGTTGGTCCAGCACTTGGTCAAGCAGGTGTTAACATCATGGGATTCTGTAAAGAGTTCAACGCTCGTACACAAGACCAAGCCGGATTGATTATTCCTGTAGTCATTACGGTATACGAAGATCGTTCGTTTACATTCATTACGAAAACTCCACCAGCTGCAGTTCTTTTGAAAAAAGCTGCTGGTATCGAGAGCGGTTCAGGAGAACCGAACCGTAAGAAAGTAGCAACGGTTAAGCGTGATAAAGTTCGCGAAATCGCTGAACTTAAAATGCCTGACCTTAACGCAGCGTCTGTAGAAACAGCGATGCTTATGGTTGAAGGTACTGCGCGCAGTATGGGTATTGTAATCGAAGACTAATTTATTAGTCTCTGGGATTGTCGGTGCATATTTTGCTCACCTTCAATCCCTTCATTATGTGGGAGGAAATTCCGCTAACCACAAGGAGGAAAAGAATCATGGGTAAAAAACACCAAGAAGCAGCTAAGCTTGTTGATCGCACGAAGTCTTACGACCTCGCAGAAGCGGTTGAACTCGTTCAAAAAACTGCAACAGCTAAGTTCGATGAAACAATCGAAATTGCTGTCCGTCTCGGCGTAGATCCGAAGAAAGCGGACCAACAAATCCGCGGTGCCGTTGTACTTCCACACGGTACTGGTAAAACACAAAAAGTTCTCGTCTTTGCAAAAGGCGAAAAAGTTAAAGAAGCTGAAGCGGCTGGCGCTGACTTCGTCGGCGATGCTGAGTACATCACTAAAATCCAACAAGGATGGTTCGACTTCGATGTTATCGTTGCGACACCTGACATGATGGGTGAAGTTGGTAAACTCGGTCGCGTTCTCGGACCAAAAGGCCTCATGCCTAACCCGAAAACAGGCACAGTCACGTTCGACGTTGCGAAAGCAATCGCGGACATCAAAGCTGGTAAAGTTGAGTACCGCGTTGATAAAGCCGGTAACATCCACGTACCAGTTGGTAAGAAGTCATTTGAAGCAACAAAACTCTCTGAGAACATCGAGACTATCCTCGAGACACTTATGAAAGTTAAGCCTGCTACTGCAAAAGGAACTTACCTCAAAAACATCGCGCTTTCTTCGACAATGGGTCCTGGTATCCGTGTCGCGACTGCCGATTTCATCAAGTAATTCACTTGAAATAAACTGTTGACAACGTGTGATGCCGCTGTTAAAGTAAAACACGTTCAACCGAATATGTTGGATTACCGCAGACAGAAGGTGGACATCGGTCCGTAAACCCTTCCGAGGTGTCTTTGCTCGAACTTGAGCCTGTTGTCACAGGTTTACTTTCAAACAATTACGCCCTCGTATGTCTTCATACGAGGGATTTCTTTTTGGAGAGCAGCCTCTCGTCCGGTATAAGAATTGACTAGGAGGTGCACAAACATGGCAAGCGAAAAAATCGTAGCTCAGAAATCAGTACTCGTTGATGAAATCGCTGAGAAAATGCAAGCAAGCGTTGGAACGATCGTTGTTGACTACCGTGGACTTACAGTTGAAGAAGTGACTACACTCCGTAAAACACTTCGTGACGCTGGAATCGAGTTCAAAGTATACAAAAACGGTCTCCTTCGTCGCGCGGCGACTCAGTCTGGTTATGACGGTCTCGATGAAGTCTTCACAGGTCCTACTGCAATCGCGTTCTCGAAAGAAGACGTTATTGCTCCAGCGAAGATCTTGAACGACTTCTCAAAAGAGCACAAAGCGCTCGAACTTAAAGGCGGAATCATCGAAGGCAAAGTAACTTCACTCGAAGAAGTTAAAGCCCTTGCAGAACTTCCATCACGCGATGGTCTTCTCTCTATGCTTCTCAGCGTCCTTCAAGCTCCGATCCGCGGGCTCGCAATCGCAACAAACGCAATCGCAGAACAAAAAGAAGAGCAGTCTGCTTAATCTTTGTCGCGTAGCGTAAAAAAACTTTTTACAACATCAAAGGAGGAAAACCATAATGGCTTTCAACAAAGAGCAATTCATCGAAGACCTCAAATCAATGACGGTTCTCGAACTTAACGAACTCGTAAAAACAATCGAAGAAGAATTCGGCGTATCAGCAGCAGCTCCAGTAGCAGCAGCAGGTGCAGGCGCAGCAGTAGCTGAAGAGCAAACTGAATTCGACGTAATCCTCACAAGCGCAGGTTCTGGTAAGATCAACGTAATCAAAGCAGTACGTGAACTTACTGGCCTCGGTCTTAAAGAAGCAAAAGCACTCGTTGACGGAACTCCGGCTCCAGTCAAAGAAGGCGTTTCTAAAGAAGATGCAGACGCAGTTAAAGCTAAGCTTGAAGAAGCTGGCGCATCTGTCGAAGTTAAGTAATCTAACTTTTACTTCACAACGTATAGAAGCTCGCTATGGCGAGCTTCTTTTATTTCCTTGAAGAGTGGGTTAGGAGGTTCAATGCATGGGAGATCATTACTATACGAACGATCCGAGTTCGAAAAGTGCCCCTGAGACGTGGACGTATGAGTTGCGAGGGAAGATGTATCGCTTCACCTCGGACCGCGGCGTGTTCTCGAAAGGATCGGTCGATTTTGGGTCACGTCTCTTAATCGAGTCATTTGAAGTGCCGGAAGTTGAAGGTCGCATTTTAGATGTAGGCTGCGGCTACGGTCCGATGGGGATCTCGCTTGCCGACGCCTCTGGGCGTGAAGCGCTTCTCGTCGACGTGAACGAACGAGCGCTTGCCTTGTCAGAGCAAAACGCCGCCCAAAACGGGGTGACGATCGAAACACGGCTTAGCCACGCATATGATGGAGTCGGAGGCGAGCAATTTGCCGCTATCGTGACCAATCCGCCGATTCGGGCCGGGAAGCAAGTGGTTCACACGATTTTAAGAGATGCGTACGCGCATCTCGTCATGGGCGGGGCACTCTACGTCGTCATTCAAAAGAAACAAGGAGCGCCTTCTGCTAAGAAGCTGCTTGAAGATGTGTTCGGTCAGGTCGAGACGGTTGCCAAAGACAAAGGCTATTTTATTTTCCGGGCAATTCGCTCTTGACAAACGGTTGAGTCTTGTTGACTCGCTATAACGTATATGCTAACATTATAAAATGCCATTGGAATGGAATTCGCCTTGAATTGCCGCGTTTGCCGCTTTTTAGACGCGGAAAAAGGGCGACATTCAATGACAATGTTCGATTATTACGCCCGAAAAATTCGATAGAGAATTGGGGGTCTGAGAGGTGAATCAGTTGACTGGTCAACTTGTTCAGTACGGTCGTCACCGTCAGAGAAGAAGCTTTGCCCGTATCAGTGAGGTATTAGAGCTTCCGAATTTGATTGAAATTCAAACTGCTTCTTATGAGTGGTTCTTACGTGAAGGATTGAAAGAGATGTTTACCGACATTTCGCCAATCTCCGACTTCACTGGAAACCTCGTGCTTGAGTTCATCGATTACTCGCTTAGCGAGCCGAAATATTCGATTGATGACTCGAAGGAGCGCGACGTCACTTATTCTGCGCCATTGCGCGTGAAAGTACGTCTGCAAAACAAAGAGACAGGTGAGCTTAAAGAACAAGAAGTATTCATGGGTGATTTCCCGATTATGACAGAGTCGGGAACGTTTATTATTAACGGCGCAGAACGCGTCATCGTTTCCCAGCTTGTTCGTTCGCCGAGCGTCTATTACAATTCTAAACTCGATAAAAACGGTAAACGTGGTTTCGGTGCAACAGTCATCCCGAACCGTGGAGCATGGCTCGAACTTGAGACAGATGCTAAGGATATCGTTTATGTTCGTATCGACCGTACCCGTAAGATCCCGGTAACCGTGTTGTTGCGTGCTCTCGGATTTGGTACGGACCAAGAAATTATCGACCTTCTCGGGGATGATGAATATCTTCGGAACACCCTTGAAAAAGATAATACCGAGTCGACAGAGAAAGCGTTGATCGAGATTTACGAGCGTCTCCGCCCTGGTGAACCACCAACGGTTGAAAACGCGAAATCACTTCTCGTCTCACGTTTCTTCGACCCGAAACGCTACGACCTCGCAAACGTTGGTCGTTATAAGATGAACAAAAAACTTCATCTTAAAAACCGTCTCTTCGGTCAGAAATTGGCCGAGACGCTCGTTGACCCAGAGACAGGCGAAGTGATCGCCGAAGCTGGAACAATACTCGACCGTCGCAACTTAGACCGCGTCCTTCCGCATTTGGAAAACGGTCTCGGTTACATGGACGCTGAGCCAACTGGCGGCGTTGCTGAAGGTGAGCCGTTTGGTCTCCAATCGATTAAAGTCATCTCACCAGATGACCCGGATGGAGAGCGTGTCTTGAACATTATCGGTAATGGCAACATCGACCGTAGCATCAAGCACGTCACACCAGCGGATATCATTGCATCGATCAACTACTTCTTCAACTTACTTCACGAAGTCGGAACAACAGATGACATCGACCACTTAGGAAACCGTCGTCTTCGTTCAGTCGGAGAACTTCTCCAAAACCAATTCCGTATCGGTCTTTCTCGTATGGAACGTGTCGTAAAAGAACGGATGTCGATTCAAGATCAAAATGCGATCACACCACAGGCGCTGATTAACATCCGCCCGGTAATCGCATCGCTGAAAGAGTTCTTCGGTAGCTCGCAGTTGTCACAGTTCATGGACCAAACAAACCCGCTCGCAGAGCTCACGCATAAGCGTCGTCTCTCTGCACTCGGACCGGGTGGTTTGACACGTGAGCGTGCCGGCTTCGAAGTTCGAGATGTTCACTATTCGCACTACGGTCGGATGTGTCCAATCGAAACACCTGAAGGACCGAACATCGGTCTCATCAACTCGCTTTCATCTTTTGCGAAAGTAAACGAGTACGGTTTCATTGAGACACCGTACCGCCGAGTCGACCCAGAAACAGGTCTCGTCACGAGCGAGATTCAATATATGACGGCGGATGAAGAAGATCTCTACGTCGTCGCCCAGGCGAACATGCCGCTCACTGAAGACAGTTACTTTGCAAACGAGCAAGTCCTTTGCCGCTTCCGCGGACAAAACTTGTCAGTTGAGCCAAGTCGAGTCGACTACATGGACGTTTCGCCGAAACAGGTTGTTTCTGCGGCAACAGCATGTATCCCGTTCCTTGAGAACGATGACTCGAACCGTGCCCTCATGGGAGCGAACATGCAACGTCAAGCTGTACCACTCCTTCAACCGGACTCGCCGATTATCGGTACTGGTATGGAGTACGTGTCAGCGAAAGACTCTGGGGCCGCGATTATCGCGAAATACCCAGGTGTCGTCGAGCGTGTCACAGCGCGTGAAATCTTGGTCCGCCGCACGTCTGACGTGAATGGAACAACGGTTTCAGGTGACCTTGACCGCTACAAACTTCAAAAGTACGTTCGTTCGAACCAAGGAACGTGCTATAACCAAAAGCCGATCATCGCTGCTGGTGACCAAGTCGAAAAAGGAGAAATCCTTGCTGACGGTCCATCGATGGATATGGGTGAGCTCGCGCTCGGTCGTAACGTCGTTGTCGCCTTCATGACTTGGGACGGTTACAACTATGAGGATGCGATCATCATGAGTGAGCGCCTCGTGAAAGATGACGTCTACACTTCGATTCACATCGAGGAGTATGAGTCAGAGTCACGAGACACGAAACTCGGACCTGAGGAAATCACACGTGATATTCCGAACGTCGGTGATGACGCGCTTCGCAACTTGGACGATCGTGGGATCATCCGCATTGGTGCGGAAGTGAAAGATGGCGATATCCTCGTCGGGAAAGTCACGCCTAAAGGTGTAACTGAACTGACGGCGGAAGAGCGTCTCTTGCATGCGATCTTCGGTGAGAAAGCCCGTGAAGTCCGTGATACGTCACTCCGTGTACCAAACGGCGGCGACGGCATCATCTTGGACGTTAAGGTGTTCGACCGTGAGAACGGCGACGAACTTTCACCAGGTGTGAACCAAATGGTTCGTGTCTACATCGTTCAAAAACGTAAGATTCACGAAGGGGATAAGATGGCGGGACGTCACGGTAACAAAGGTGTTATCTCGCGGATCCTCCCTGAAGAAGACATGCCATACATGCCAGACGGCACACCGATTGACATCATGCTTAACCCACTCGGTGTACCATCGCGGATGAACATCGGTCAGGTACTTGAACTCCACCTTGGAATGGCGGCTAAAAAGCTCGGCATCAAAGTGGCGACACCTGTATTCGATGGCGCACGTGAAGAAGACGTATGGGCAACGATTGAAGAAGCTGGAATGGACAAAGATGCCAAGACTCGTCTCTATGACGGTCGTACTGGTGAACCGTTCGATAACCGCGTCTCGGTCGGTGTCATGTATATGATCAAACTTGCGCACATGGTTGATGATAAACTTCACGCTCGTTCGACAGGACCATACTCGCTCGTTACGCAACAACCGCTCGGTGGTAAAGCACAGTTCGGTGGACAGCGCTTCGGTGAGATGGAAGTTTGGGCACTTGAAGCGTACGGCGCAGCCTACACGCTCCAAGAAATCCTTACAATCAAGTCGGATGACACGGTTGGTCGTGTGAAAGCATACGAAGCAATCGTGAAAGGCGAGAGCGTTCCGAAAGCGGGCGTTCCTGAATCGTTCCGCGTCTTGATCAAAGAGCTTCAAGCGCTCGGTATGGAAGTCAAGATGATGTCTGTGGACGACGAAGAAGTTGAAATGAAAGATGAAGATGACGACAACATCCCGAACGCAACATCGGCGTTAGAACAAGTCGTTCAACCGACTGTTACGGAAGAGGAATAAGGCGAAAAGGGAGGTCGGCCCCTTGGTAGATGTTAATCGATTTGAATATATGAAAATCGGCTTGGCTTCACCCGAAAAGATCCGTTCGTGGTCTTACGGGGAAGTCAAAAAGCCGGAAACAATCAACTATCGTACACTCAAACCAGAGAAGGACGGACTGTTCTGTGAACGAATCTTCGGTCCTACGAAAGACTGGGAATGTTACTGCGGGAAATACAAACGAATCCGTTATAAAGGAGTCATTTGTGACCGCTGTGGCGTTGAAGTGACGAAAGCGAAAGTGCGTCGCGAACGTATGGGCCACATCGAGCTCGCGGCTCCGGTTTCGCACATCTGGTACTTCAAAGGGATTCCAAGTCGAATGGGGCTTGTTCTCGATATGTCACCGCGTGCGCTCGAAGAAGTAATCTACTTCGCGTCGTACGTCGTGACAGAACCAGGTGACACTCCGCTCGAGAAGAAACAACTTCTCTCGGAAAAAGAATTCCGTCTCTACCGTGAGAAGTACGGTAGTGACTTTAAAGCAGACATGGGTGCGGAAGCGATCCGGACACTCCTTCAAGACGTACAACTCGAGAAGGAAGTCGGAGAACTCCGCGAAGAATTGAAGACAGTTCAAGGCCAACGTCGTACACGTGCGATCAAGCGTCTTGAGGTGCTCGATGCGTTCTTCACGTCGGGGAATGATCCAGATTGGATGATCCTCGAAGTACTTCCTGTCATTCCACCTGAGCTTCGCCCGATGGTGCAGCTCGATGGTGGGCGCTTTGCGACTTCTGACTTGAACGATCTATATCGTCGAGTCATCAACCGTAACAACCGTCTCAAACGTTTGCTCGATCTCGGCGCGCCGAACATCATCGTGCAAAACGAGAAGCGTATGCTTCAAGAAGCGGTTGACGCCCTCATCGACAACGGTCGTCGTGGTCGTCCGGTAACAGGTCCAGGTAACCGTCCACTTAAGTCGCTTTCACATATGTTGAAAGGGAAACAAGGTCGTTTCCGTCAAAACCTTCTTGGTAAACGGGTCGACTACTCAGGACGTTCGGTTATCGTCGTTGGACCAAACTTGAAGATGTTCCAATGTGGTCTCCCGAAAGAGATGGCCCTTGAACTCTTCAAACCGTTCGTGATGAAAGAACTTGTCGGTCGCGGGATCGCGTCGAACATCAAGAACGCCAAACGCAAAATTGAGAAGATGCAACCAGAAATCTGGGGCGTCCTCGAAGAAGTCATTCGTGAGCATCCGGTTCTCTTGAACCGTGCCCCTACACTTCACCGTCTAGGGATTCAAGCTTTCGAACCGATTCTCGTCGAGGGCCGTGCGATTCGTCTACACCCACTCGTATGTACGGCTTACAACGCCGACTTTGATGGTGACCAAATGGCGGTCCACGTACCACTTTCAGCCGAAGCGCAAGCAGAAGCTCGTCTCCTCATGCTCGCTGCACAGAACATCTTGAACCCGAAAGATGGTAAACCAGTTGTTACACCATCGCAGGATATGGTCCTCGGTAACTACTACATCTCGCTTGAACGCGACGATGCCATCGGACAAGGGAAAATTTTGTCGAACGTCAACGAAGCGCTCATCGCGTATCAAAATGGATACGTCCACTTGCATACACGTGTCGCCCTTCCAGCACGTACGCTCAACAACCCGACGTTCACAGCGGAGCAAAATGAGAAAATGTTAATCACGACAGTCGGTAAGATGATCTTTAACGAGATCTTGCCGAACACGTTCCCATACTTGAACGAACCGACGATGGAAAACTTGCAGGAAGCAACGCCTGATAAGTACTTCATCGAAAAAGGTGCCAACGTCGCGGAAGAAATTGCCGCACGTCCACTCATCGAACCGTTCAAAAAAGGATTCCTTGGTAAAGTCATCGCGGAAGTGTTCCAGAAGTTTGAAACGACTGAAACGAGCCGCATGCTTGACCGGATGAAAGATCTCGGCTTCAAACACTCGACTAAAGCGGGTGTGACGGTCGGAATCGCCGATATCATCGTTCTTCCGGACAAACAAGAAATCCTTGATGAAGCGCAAACTCAAGTTGACCAAATCATGAAGTCGTTCCGTCGTGGTCTCATCACTGAAGATGAGCGTTACGAGCGCGTTGTACGCTCTTGGAACGAAGCGAAGGACGAGATTCAATCGCGATTGATGAAATCCCTCAACCGCTTGAACCCGATCTTCATGATGTCTGACTCAGGTGCCCGTGGTAACGCGTCCAACTTCACGCAGCTCGCAGGGATGCGTGGTTTGATGGCCGCTCCATCTGGCCGCATCATCGAACTTCCAATCAAATCGTCGTTCCGTGAGGGACTGACGGTTCAAGAATACTTCATCTCGACGCACGGTGCGCGTAAAGGTCTTGCCGATACAGCCCTTAAAACGGCTGACTCAGGTTACTTGACGCGTCGTCTTGTAGACGTTGCCCAAGATGTCATCATCCGTGAAGAAGATTGTGGAACGGACCGCGGAATCCGCGTTGCCGCTCTCCGCGAAGGCACGGAAGAAATCGAAAACTTGTATGACCGACTCGTCGGCCGTACAGCGTTCGAGACAGTGGCACATCCGGAAACGGGTGAAGTCATGATTGAGAAGAACCAATTGATCACAGAAGATATCGCCCGCGACATCGTCGACGCTGGTATCGAACGAGTTGAAATCCGTACAGCCTTCACATGTAACACGTCACACGGCGTATGTAAGAAGTGCTACGGCCGTAACTTGGCGACCGGCTCGAACGTTGAAGTTGGCGAAGCCGTCGGAATCATCGCCGCGCAATCAATCGGTGAGCCAGGAACGCAGCTTACAATGCGTACCTTCCACACAGGTGGGGTAGCCGGAGATGATATCACGCAAGGTCTTCCACGTATCCAAGAGGTATTCGAGGCTCGTAACCCGAAAGGGCAAGCGGTCATCTCGGAAATTCCTGGTACGGTCATCGACTTTACCGAGTCGCGTGACAAGCGGGAACTCACGGTCGAAGGACTCAGTGAGACTCGTACGTACACGATTCCATTCGGAGCGCGTTTACGCGTTCAGATCGGCGACACGGTAGATGCCGGGGAAGTCTTCACGGAAGGTTCGATCGATCCGAAAGAATTGCTCACCGTCCGTGGTGTGTCTGGTGTCCAAAACTATCTTCTTCAAGAAGTTCAAAAAGTATACCGGATGCAAGGGGTAGAAATCGGCGACAAACACGTCGAAGTCATGGTTCGCCAAATGCTTCGTCGCGTCAAAGTCATCGAGTCAGGTGACACGCCACTTCTCCCTGGTTCACTCGTCGACATCGGCGTCTTCAAAGAAGCGTGTAAAGACGTACTTCGCGAAGGTAAGAGCCCCGCAACGGCGAAACCGGTCCTTCTCGGAATCACGAAAGCGTCGCTTGAGACAGATTCGTTCCTCTCGGCCGCTTCGTTCCAAGAAACGACTCGCGTGTTGACAGACGCTGCCATCAAAGGTAAGCGCGACTATCTTCTCGGACTCAAAGAGAACGTCATCATCGGTAAACTCGTGCCAGCTGGTACAGGGATGCCGGTATACCGTGACGTTAAACTTAAAGAAGATGCGTCGAAAGCCGTCCTCGAAGACGCGAACGTCGAGTAAAAACGTCTTGACAGCACTCTTTGGCGGTGCTACTATGATTTAGTGCCGCCAATCGGTTGTTGTCGATGACAATGGTGTCCAGCAGTCGGCAAGCTACTTGGACGTTAACCGATCTTTCTACGGAAAGGTTTGGCTGCTATTATTGCCACTTTCAAGGTATAACTCACGTTTTTGCGAGGTCATGGAATGCCTACGCCTCGTAAAAGCGTTTCGTTATGACCTTAAATGAACCACCCGGGTCGGTGGGTCTAGAAAATAGCATAATTCAGGAAGGGAGGATCTTCAAAGATGCCTACTATCAACCAGTTAGTCCGTAAAGGACGTAAATCGAAAGTCGTTAAATCTGACTCTCCAGCACTTAACAAAGGTTACAACAGTTTCATCAAGTCACAAACAAACGTGAGCTCACCACAAAAACGTGGTGTTTGTACACGTGTTGGTACAATGACTCCGAAGAAACCGAACTCGGCTTTACGTAAGTATGCCCGTGTTCGTTTGACTAACCAAATCGAAGTGACTGCGTACATTCCAGGTATTGGCCACAACCTTCAAGAGCACAGCGTTGTTCTTATCCGCGGAGGACGTGTAAAAGACTTACCAGGAGTACGTTACCACATCGTTCGTGGTGCACTTGACACTGCAGGTGTGGACGGACGTATGCAAGGCCGTTCTAAATACGGTACGAAACGTCCGAAAGCTGCGAAGAAGTAATTCTCGCAAACTAAACTACTGAAATTTTGAAAGGAGGGTACTCGGATGCGTAAAAACCGTGCAGAACGTCGTGACGTTATCGCAGATCCGATCTACAACTCGAAATTGGTAACTCGCCTCATTAACCGTGTCATGTTAGACGGTAAAAAAGGTACAGCTCAAACTATCATTTACAACGCATTTGGCCTCATCGCTGAACGCTCAGGCAAAGAGCCTATGGAAGTGTTCGAAGAAGCAATGACAAACATCATGCCTGTACTTGAAGTTAAAGCTCGCCGTGTAGGTGGAGCAAACTACCAAGTTCCTGTTGAAGTTCGTCCAGAACGCCGTACGACACTTGGTCTTCGTTACCTCGTGAACTACGCTCGTCTCCGCAACGAGAAGACGATGGAGCAACGTATCGCGAATGAAATCATGGATGCAGCCAATAACACTGGTGCTTCAGTTAAGAAACGTGAAGACATGCATAAGATGGCAGAAGCGAACAAAGCGTTTGCTCACTATCGTTGGTAAGTTAAACGTAAAGACCACTCCACGTCACCAAGCGGTGGCTTAATGGAGTGGCTTTCGGGTATAATCATATCGTGTGCCAGCACACGAAAAACACATGCGGAAGGAGAATACCCAGTATGGCAAGAGAATTCTCCCTAAAGAATACTCGTAACATCGGGATCATGGCTCACATCGATGCCGGTAAAACGACTACAACTGAACGTATTCTTTATTACACAGGTCGTATCCACAAGATTGGTGAAACTCATGAAGGAGCTTCACAAATGGACTGGATGGAGCAGGAGCAAGAGCGTGGAATCACGATCACTTCTGCAGCGACGACTGCACAGTGGAATGGCCACCGTGTAAACATCATCGATACACCTGGACACGTAGACTTCACAGTTGAAGTTGAACGTTCACTCCGTGTACTTGATGGCGCAGTTGCTGTACTTGACGCTCAGTCAGGTGTTGAACCACAAACAGAAACTGTATGGCGTCAAGCGACAACATACGGTGTTCCACGTGTCGTATTCGTCAACAAGATGGATAAGATCGGTGCGGACTTCTTGTACTCGGTGAAAACACTTCACGAGCGTTTACATGCTAACGCACACCCAATCCAACTTCCAATCGGCGCAGAAGATGAATTCAAAGGAATCATCGACCTCGTCGAAAGAAAGACATACATGTACTCGAACGACCTCGGTACTGACATCGAAGTAACAGAAGGCTTCCCAGCTGATATGGCTGACCAAGCTGAAGAACTTCGCGGTCGCTTGATCGAAGGCGTTGCAGATTACAACGAAGATTTGATGATGAAATACCTCGAAGGCGAAGAGATCTCAATCGAAGAACTCAAAGCTGGTATTCGTCAAGCAACACTTAGCGTTGAATTCTACCCTGTACTTGTCGGTTCGGCCTTCAAAAACAAAGGTGTTCAATTAATGTTGGACGCTGTTGTTGATTACCTCCCATCACCAGTTGATGTCGAGTCAATCAAAGGGATCAACCTCGATACAGAAGAAGAAATCACGCGTGAACCTTCTGACGAAGCGCCGTTCTCGGCACTTGCGTTCAAAGTCATGACTGACCCTTACGTCGGTAAATTGACATTCTTCCGTGTGTACTCTGGTACAGCACAAGCTGGTTCGTATGTGAAGAACTCGACTAAAGGGAAGCGCGAGCGTCTCGGTCGTATCCTTCAAATGCATGCAAACAGCCGTGAAGAAATTCCAATGGTATTTGCTGGTGACATCGCCGCTGCTGTTGGTCTCAAAGATACAACGACTGGTGACACGCTTTGCTCAGAGAAAGACAACGTCGTTCTCGAGTCAATGACATTCCCAGAACCGGTTATCTCGGTCGCAATCGAGCCTAAATCGAAAGCAGACCAAGACAAGATGGGTCAAGCCCTCGCGAAACTCGCAGAAGAGGATCCAACTTTCCGCACTGAAACAAACCAAGAGACTGGTCAAACGATCATCTCTGGTATGGGTGAGCTTCACCTTGATATCCTCGTTGACCGTATGCGTCGCGAATTCAAAGTCGAAGCAAACGTCGGTGCACCACAAGTTGCTTACCGTGAGACAATCCGTAGCGCTGCGAAGATCGATTCGAAATTCGTACGTCAGTCGGGTGGACGCGGTCAGTACGGTCACGTTGTCGTTGAATTCGAACCGAACGTAGAAGGTGCTGGATTCGAATTTGAGAACAAGATCGTCGGTGGTGTTGTTCCACGTGAATACGTACCGGCTGTTCAAAACGGTATCCAAGAAGCTCTCGAAAACGGTATCCTTGCTGGTTACCCAGTAGTTGACGTTAAAGCTGCCCTCGTCTTCGGATCGTACCACGATGTCGACTCGAACGAGATGGCGTTTAAAGTTGCTGCTTCGATGGCGGTCAAACAACTTAAGGAACAAGCGAAAGCTGTCATCCTTGAGCCAATGATGCGTGTTGAAGTTGTCATCCCAGAAGAATACTTGGGAGACATCATGGGTGACGTCACGTCACGCCGTGGACGCGTAGAAGGTATGGAAGCTCGCGGTAACGCACAAGTCGTTAAAGCGATGGTTCCACTTTCAGAAATGTTCGGATATGCAACGTCACTCCGTTCACGTACGCAAGGACGTGGAACGTACTCGATGCACTTCGATCACTATGAAGAAGTACCGAAGTCAATTGCAGAAGAAATCATCAAAAAAGCGAACGGCTAATAACGGTTGTAACGCTGAAATGATTGTTGTAAGCTAAGGAGGACGTATGTTAAAAGTAGCCTACGTCTTCCTAGTTAAATAAAAATTAATTGTCTATAGAGGAGGAATCTAGAATGGGTAAAGAAAAATTCGACCGTTCTAAACCGCACGTTAACGTTGGTACAATTGGCCACGTCGACCACGGTAAAACAACTTTGACTGCAGCGATTTCAGCTGTACTTTCAAAAGCACAAGGGAAAACAGCTACAAAGTTTGACGCAATCGATGGTGCTCCAGAAGAGCGCGAGCGCGGTATCACAATCGCAACAGCTCACATCGAGTACGAAACTGAAAAACGCCACTACGCACACGTTGACTGCCCAGGTCACGCTGACTATGTTAAAAACATGATCACTGGTGCTGCACAAATGGACGGCGCGATCCTCGTTGTTTCGGCAACAGATGGCCCAATGCCACAAACACGTGAGCACATTCTTCTTTCACGTCAAGTAGGTGTTCCTTTCATCGTAGTATTCATGAACAAAGTTGACATGGTTGACGACGAAGAGCTTCTCGAACTCGTTGAGATGGAAATCCGTGAACTTCTTTCTGAATATGACTTCCCAGGCGACGACCTCCCTGTAATCAAAGGTTCAGCTCTTGGCGCGCTTAACGGCGAACCACAATGGGAAGAAAAAATCATGGAACTCATGAACGCAGTTGATGAGTACATCCCTGAGCCTGTTCGTGACACGGACAAAGACTTCATGATGCCAGTTGAGGACGTATTCTCAATCACTGGTCGCGGTACTGTAGCGACTGGTCGTGTTGAGCGTGGTATTCTCCGCGTCAACGACGAAGTTGAAATCGTTGGTCTTACAGAAGAAACTAAGAAAACTGTATGTACTGGTGTAGAGATGTTCCGTAAGCTTCTTGACTATGCAGAAGCTGGCGACAACATCGGTGCTCTTCTCCGTGGTGTATCACGTGAAGACATCGAGCGTGGACAAGTACTTGCTAAACCAGGTACAATCACTCCGCACTCTAAATTCAAAGCTTCAATCTACGTTCTTTCTAAAGAAGAGGGTGGCCGTCACACGCCATTCTTCGCGAACTACCGTCCGCAGTTCTACTTCCGTACAACTGACGTAACAGGTATCGTTCACCTTCCAGAAGGTACTGAAATGGTAATGCCAGGAGACAACATCGAGTTGACGATCGAATTGATTTCTACAATCGCGATCGAAGACGGAACACGTTTCTCAATCCGTGAGGGTGGCCGTACTGTAGGTGCTGGTTCGGTAACAGAAATCGTCGAGTAATCGATGTCTTAAGCAGTCCGCATTTGCGGGCTGCTTTTTTGTTTTTTCAAACGAAGTGATAGGATAGGAGATAGGATTGTAGGAAGGAGAATCGATGATGGAAAAGCAAGTGGAGACGCTTTGCCGGTTGAACGGCGTTGCCTGCCGCTTTGGTGGGTCAAATTTACTCAAGCATCACGGGATCGTCGAGACGGCGCGTGACTTAGATTTGTTCGTTGAGCCTGACCAGTTCGAGACGATTGACCGTGTGCTCAGCCGTGCCGGAAAAAAAGAAGAGTCTGGTCCGCACGACGAGTATATGACGACGTACTTTGGCGAATATACGTTTGAAGGACAGGACATCGACGTGATTGCTAGTTTTCGGATGCGTTGCACGGACGGGATTTATACGCATCCTTACATTGAACCGGACGAGAGTTGGATGCATCTTGAAGAGTGGGTCGTCCTCTATTCAGTGATGGGGCGGGAAGAGAGAGTCGACAAGCTGCACGAATACTTTATGACGCACCCGTTCAACAACTCGATTGTGCAAACGTGTTTGAAACGAGCTCCGGCATCGGTCGTCGAAGCCGTGACTGAGCAGTTTAAAGAGTGTATGAAACGCTAGGAAGAGTTGGCATGGGCCTTCTTTTGAAAAATAGTTCAACAAAAGAAGGAAAAGAACTTGCAAAAGGGTTCGAATCTTGTTACATTAGTGAACGTTGAACAACTCATCAGACATCCGGCACGATCGAAAAAAATCAAATCTTGCATTTGTTTTGCAGATTCGATATAATGATTAAGTGTTTGTGCGAGTGGTGAGAGACTTTACAGCAGAAAATGGGTCCTATCGTTGATTTGCAATGATCGGATACCTCTGCTGACACAAGCACGCTGCGATGAAGCGGGAGGTTATGACACGCCAGGCAGCTTTGCCATGGCCGGTGTGGAAATTTCCGCTGAGAACTGTCTATTTTTAAAAGTAGGCGACAAAGGAGGGAAACTTACATGGCAAATGAAAAAATCCGTATTCGTTTAAAAGCATACGACCATCGCGTTCTCGATCAATCAGCTGAGAAAATCGTTGAAACTGCGAAACGTTCAGGTGCGAAGGTCTCGGGCCCAATCCCGCTTCCAACTGACAAATCGATCTACACGATCCTTCGTGCGGTCCACAAGTATAAAGATGCTCGTGAGCAGTTCGAAATGCGTACACACAAACGCTTGATCGACATCGTTAACCCAACACCAAAAACGGTTGATGCGCTTATGCGTCTCGAATTACCATCAGGTGTTGACATCGAAATCAAACTTTAATTCTTCATATAGTAGATACTAGCCAGAAGAGACAATAATTATTAAACAGGAGGTGTATCTCATGGCTAAAGGAATCTTAGGAACAAAACTTGGTATGACTCAAATCTTCAACGAAGCAGGCGAAGTCGTACCGGTAACAGTAGTTGCTGTCGAAGGAAACGTCGTGCTTCAAGTTAAAACACTTGAAACAGACGGTTACGAAGCAGTTCAACTCGGTTTCGGAGACATCAAAGAATCACGTCAAAACAAACCGGCAAAAGGTCACGCTGCGAAAGCAAGCGCGACACCTAAGCGCTTCATGAAAGAAATTCGTACTTCAGTAGAAGGATACGAAATCGGTCAAGAGATCAAGGCGGACATTTTCGCTGCAGGTGAATTAGTGGACGTAACAGGTACTTCAAAAGGTAAAGGATTCCAAGGTGCGATTAAGCGTCACGGACAATCACGTGGACCAATGTCCCACGGTTCGCGTTACCACCGTCGTCCTGGTTCAATGGGTCCTGTAGCTCCTAACCGCGTATTTAAAGGGAAGCTTCTTCCTGGTCAAATGGGTGGCGAGCGTAAAACGATTCAAAACCTTGAGATTGTCAAAGTTGACGTGGAACGCGGCCTTGTACTCGTTAAAGGCGCAATCCCAGGCGCTCGTAAATCGAACGTCATCATCAAGACAGCTGTCAAAGGTAACTAATTAACTGCACGGAAAGGAGGAATTACGAATGCCTAAAGTAGCTTTGCTAAACCAAACAGGTTCACAAGTTGGCGAAATCGAATTGGCTGAAGCCATTTTCGGTATCGAGCCAAACGAATCAGTACTTTATGACGCGATCGTCATGCAACAAGCATCACGCCGTCAAGGTACTCACGATACGAAAGGTCGCTCGGAAGTACGCGGTGGCGGCCGTAAACCATGGAAACAAAAGGGAACTGGTCGTGCGCGCCAAGGTTCGATCCGCTCACCACAATGGGTTGGTGGTGGAACAGTCTTCGGTCCAACTCCACGTTCATACTCTTACAAGCTTCCTAAAAAAGTTCGTCGTCTTGCACTTCTCTCGGCTTTGTCGTCAAAAGTACAAAACAACGAAATGATCGTCCTCGAAGGCCTTGCTTTCGATGCACCAAAAACAAAAGATATGGTCGCAGTACTTCTTGGCCTATCAGTAGAACGTAAGGCTCTTGTAGTCACAGCGGACTACAATGAGACTATCGCTCTCGCAGCTCGTAACATCCCAGGAGTGACTGTAATCGAGGCAGCAGGCGTTAACGTTCTTGACCTCGTTGCTAACGACAAAGTCATCTTCACTAAAGATGCGGTTGCGAAGGTAGAGGAGGTGCTTGCATAATGGCTCAAGCATACGATATTATCAAACGTCCTATCATCACTGAGCGTTCAGTTAGCCTCATGGAAGCTAACAAATACGTTTTCGAGATCGACGTTAAAGCGACTAAATCACAAGTGAAGCACGCTATCGAAACAATCTTCAACGTGAAAGTTGCTTCGGTAAACACAATGAACATTAAACCGAAAGCGAAACGTGTCGGTCGTCACTCTGGTTACACATCGCGTCGTAAAAAAGCGATCGTAACTCTTGCTGAAGGCAACACAATCGACTTCCTCGGTTAATTTACTACCTTAGAAGAAAAGGAGGGAATCCTCGATGGCAATTAAAAAGTTTAAGCCGACCACTAACGGTCGCCGTAACATGACATCTCTCGACTTTGCAGAGATCACAACGAACCGTCCTGAAAAATCGTTAACTGAAAAGCTTTCGAAAAAAGGCGGTCGTAACAACCAAGGTCGTTTGACTGTACGTCACCAAGGTGGCGGGCACAAACGTAAATACCGTATCATCGATTTCAAACGTAACAAAGATGCTATCATCGGACGCGTTGCTACGATCGAATACGATCCAAACCGTTCAGCTAACATCGCCCTCATCAACTATGCAGATGGTGAGAAACGTTACATCCTCGCTCCTAAGGGCATCAAAGTGGGCATGGAAATCATGTCTGGTCCTGAAGCGGATATCAAAGTGGGGAACGCTCTTCCACTCGTAAACATCCCTGTCGGTACTACTATCCACAACATCGAGCTTAAGCCTGGTAAAGGCGGTCAGCTTGTTCGTGCGGCTGGTGCATCGGCACAAATCCAAGGACGTGACGGCAAGTACGTCATCGTTCGTCTTCAATCAGGTGAATCACGCTTGTTCCTCGGCACTTGCCGCGCTACAATCGGTTCAGTTGGTAACGAAGAACACGAACTTGTAAACATCGGTAAAGCAGGACGTTCACGTTGGTTAGGCAAACGCCCAACAGTACGTGGTTCTGTAATGAACCCAGTTGATCACCCACACGGTGGTGGTGAAGGTCGTGCGCCAATCGGTCGTTCGGGCCCACTTACTCCTTGGGGTAAACCAGCTCTTGGTTACAAAACTCGTAAGAAAAACAAATCGAGCGACATGTACATCCTTCGTCGTCGTAAGAAATAATTATCACATGATTCTTGGGCGGTTCGAAAGAGCCGTTCCCGAATCATTCCAAAGGGAGGTTCTATCATGGGTCGCAGCTTGAAAAAAGGTCCATTCGCAGATCACCATTTGCTCGCTAAAGTTGACAAACTTAACGAATCTGGTGAGAAGCAAGTCATCAAAACTTGGTCACGTCGCTCGACAATCTTCCCAGAATTCATGGGTCACACGTTCGGTGTACACGATGGTCGTAAACACGTACCAGTATTCGTGACAGAAGACATGGTCGGTCACAAACTTGGTGAATTCGCTCCAACACGCACGTACAAAGGTCACGGATCAGACAAGAAAACGAAACGGTAATCTGAGGGGAGGTCAAATCCATGCAAGCTAAAGCATCAGCTAATATGGTCCGTCTTGCTCCTCGCAAAGCACGTCTCGTTGTAGACTTAATTCGCGGGAAACAAGTCGGCGAAGCGCTCTCTGTCCTTGCTCACACGAACAAGGCAGCGTCGCCAATCGTTGAAAAAGTATTAAAATCAGCGATTGCTAACGCAGAGCACAACTACGATATGAACATTGAGAACCTTGTTGTATCTGAAATTTTCGTCAACGAAGGTCCAACACTCAAACGCTTCCGCCCACGTGCGATGGGTCGCGCAAGTCGTATTAACAAACGCACAAGCCACATTCACATCGTGGTAACTGAGAAATAAGGAGGGATATGTAGTGGGTCAAAAGGTAAATCCGCACGGTTTTCGCGTTGGTGTTATCAAAGACTGGGATTCGCGTTGGTACGCTGAGAAAGACTACGCAGATCTCCTTCATGAAGACTACGTTATTCGTGAATACATCGAAAACAAAATGAAGGATGCTAGTGTGGCTAAAGTTGAAATCGAACGCGCTGCAAACCGCGTAAACATTTCGCTTCACACTGCGAAACCAGGTATGGTCATCGGTAAAGGTGGTTCGGAAATCGAGTCACTCCGTAAAAATATCACGAAGCTTGCTGAAGGCAAACGTGTTCACATCAACGTTGTTGAAGTGAAAAACGCGGATGCAGTCGCTAAGCTTGTTGCTGAAAACATCGCTCGTCAATTGGAAGGCCGTGTGTCATTCCGTCGTGCAATGAAACAGTCAATTCAACGTTCGATGCGCACTGGCATCAAAGGGATCAAAACAGAAGTTTCTGGTCGTCTTGGTGGCGCTGATATCGCTCGTTCAGAGAAGTACTCAGAAGGATCAGTTCCGCTTCATACAATCCGTGCCGACATCGACTACGGAACAGCTGAAGCTGACACAACTTATGGTAAAATCGGAATTAAAGTATGGCTTTACCACGGAGAAGTTCTTCCAACAAAAAACACTAAATAATAAACACTCTTTCAGGAAGGAGGCAACACACTATGTTGTTACCTAAACGCGTGAAATATCGTCGTGTACACCGTGGTAAAATGCGCGGAAATGCAAAACGCGGCACAACAGTACATTTCGGTGAATTCGGTCTCCAATCGCTCGAAGCGAGCTGGATCACAAACCGTCAAATCGAATCAGCACGTATCGCAATGACACGTTATATGAAACGTGGCGGTAAAGTGTGGATCAAGATCTTCCCACACAAGCCGTACACTAAAAAGCCTCTCGAAGTTCGAATGGGTTCGGGTAAAGGTGCTCCAGAAGGCTGGGTAGCTGTAGTTAAGCCTGGTAAAGTAATGTTCGAAATCGCGGGTGTATCTGAGGAAGTCGCACGTGAGGCACTTCGTCTTGCAGCGCACAAACTTCCAGTAAAATGTAAGTTCGTGAAACGTGAAGAAAATGGTGGTGATACGAATGAAAGCAACTGATCTCCGTCAATCAACAAATGAAGAGCTCAACGGTAAAGTAGGCGAGTGGAAAGAAGAACTCTTTAACCTTCGTTTCCAATTAGCTACAGGTCAGCTTGAGAATCCTGCTCGTATCCGTGAAGTACGCAAGTCGATTGCGCGTGCTAAAACGATTCTTCGTGAACGCGAACTCGGCATCAACAACGGCTAATCTAATCGGATTATTGAAGAGGAGGTAACACTCATGGAACGCAATAAGCGTAAAGTACTCACTGGACGCGTCGTGTCTGACAAAATGGACAAAACGATCGTCGTTGCAGTTGAAACAAAAGTACGTCATAAGCTTTATGGAAAACGTGTAAACTACACGAAGAAATTTAAAGCGCACGATGAGAACAATGTCGCTAAAGTAGGCGATGTAGTCCGCATCGCGGAAACACGTCCGCTTTCTAAAGACAAACGTTTCCGTCTCGTAACAGTAGTAGAAGAATCAGTAATCATCTAATAACAGTTCGGATCTATAAACATCCGGAGGGAGGTACACTCGCATGATTCAACAAGAATCTCGCTTGAAAGTAGCAGACAACTCTGGCGCGCGTGAACTGTTGACAATTAAAGTCCTCGGTGGTTCAGGTCGTAAGACTGCAAACATCGGTGACATCATCGTCGCGACGGTAAAACAAGCAACACCAGGTGGCGTTGTTAAAAAAGGTGACGTTGTCAGAGCAGTTGTCGTTCGTACAAAACGCGGCGCTCGTCGTAAAGATGGTTCGTACATCCGTTTCGATGAGAACGCAGCAGTCATCATCAAAGATGACAAGAGCCCACGCGGCACTCGGATCTTCGGGCCAGTTGCACGTGAACTTCGTGAAAAAGAATTCATGAAGATCGTTTCGTTGGCACCGGAAGTACTTTAATTTCCAATTTCAATCCTATAAGGAGGTGCGCAAAACGATGCATGTTAAAAAAGGCGATACAGTCCAGGTAATGTCTGGTAAAGATAAAGGCAAGCAAGGGGTTATCCTCAAAGCTATGCCAAGCAAGAACCGCGTAGTCGTTGAAGGGGTTAACGTGATGAAAAAACACGCTAAACCATCACAAGCGAATCCACAAGGCGGTATCCTTGAAATCGAAGCACCAATTCACGTCTCGAACGTCATGCCAATCGACCCTAAAACGGGCAAACCAACTCGCGTTGGTTTCAAAGTAGTCGATGGTAAAAAAGTTCGTGTCGCGAAATCGGGCGAAGTACTCGATAAATAAGAACAACGTGACGAAAGGAGGTCCATTCGACTATGAACCGTTTGCAAGAGAAGTATAAAAGCGACATCGTGAAAGCGATGATGGATAAATTCAACTATGACTCGGTTATGCAAGTGCCACAAGTCGACAAGATCGTCATCAACATGGGTGTAGGTGACGCTGTTTCGAACTCGAAAGCTCTTGACATGGCAGTGGAAGAATTATCAATTCTTTCAGGTCAAAAACCACTCGTAACGAAGGCTAAGAAATCAATCGCTGGTTTCAAACTTCGTGAGGGCATGCCGATCGGTGCGAAAGTAACACTTCGTGGCGAGCGCATGTACGATTTCCTCGACAAATTAGTAACTGTTTCACTTCCACGTGTACGTGACTTCCGCGGTGTATCGAAGAAAGCATTCGACGGACGCGGTAACTACACGCTTGGTGTGAAAGAGCAACTTATTTTCCCTGAAATCGATTACGATAAAGTAACTAAAGTACGCGGTATGGATATCGTTGTTGTTACAACAGCGAACACAGACGAAGAAGCTCGTGAATTGCTCACACTTCTCGGAATGCCATTCCAAAAATAATAAAGGGAGGTCGACAACATGGCTAAAAAGTCAATGGTGAATCGCGAACAAAAACGCGAGAAACTCGTTGCCCAGTACGCTGAGAAGCGCGCGCAATTAAAAGCTGAAGGCGACTACATCGGACTCAGCAAATTGCCACGTAACTCGTCACCTGTACGTCTTCATAACCGTTGCCGTATCACAGGTCGTCCACATGGTTACATGGGTAAATTCGGGATCAGCCGTATCAAGTTCCGTGATCTTGCATACAAAGGTCAAATCCCTGGTGTTAAAAAAGCAAGTTGGTAATCCACTAACAGTGTGAAAGGAGGTACATCGCATGGTAATGACAGACCCTATTGCAGATATGCTTACACGTATCCGTAACGCTAACATGGTTCGCCATGAAAAATTGGAGCTTCCAGCTTCTAACATCAAACGTGAGGTTGCAGAGATCCTCAAGCGTGAAGGTTTCATTCGCGATGTTGAATATATCGAGGACGCTAAACAAGGTACACTTCGTCTTTTCCTTAAATATGGAGCAAGCAACGAACGTGTTATCACTGGTCTCAAACGTATTTCGAAACCAGGTCTTCGTGTATATGCAAAAGCAGATGAAGTACCAAAAGTACTCGGAGGACTCGGTATCGCAGTTCTTTCGACATCAAAAGGTCTTATGACTGATAAAGAAGCTCGCCAACAACAAGTCGGCGGCGAAGTGCTCGCCTACATCTGGTAAGTCACTTTTCTAACAAGAACGGAGGTGTAATCAATGTCACGTATTGGTAAAAAACCAGTTACGATTCCAGCTGGCGTTACTGTAACGGTTGCAGAAGGCAACATTGTCACAGTAAAAGGTGCTAAAGGTGAACTTTCGCTTTCAGCTAACCCAGCTTTGGAAGTCAAAATTGAAGAAAACGAACTAACTGTTGTTCGTCCGGATGACTCGAAAGAGAACCGTACGATCCACGGTACGACACGTGCCCTCATCGCCAACATGGTGGAAGGTGTGTCTAACGGGTTCCAGAAAACACTTGAGATCTCAGGGGTTGGTTACCGTGCTGCTAAGCAAGGTAACAAACTCGTCCTCAGCCTCGGTTACTCGCATCCAATCGAGTACGTTGCTGAAGAAGGTATCGAGATCGAAGTTCCTTCAAACACGCAAATCATCGTAAAAGGGATTAGCAAAGAGCGCGTCGGTCACGTTGCAGCTCAAATCCGCTCGTACCGTGCTCCAGAACCTTACAAAGGTAAAGGTGTTCGTTACTCTGATGAACGTATTCGCCGTAAAGAAGGTAAGACTGGTAAGTAATTCGTCACGAAATGAACGGAAAGGAGTGGCATAAATGATCACAAAAGCAGATAAAAATGCAGTTCGTAAGAAACGTCATGCTCGTGTACGTCGTACGATCATCGGGACGGCAGCTCGTCCACGTTTGAACGTATTCCGTTCGAGCAAGAACATCTACGTACAACTTATCGATGATGCGTCACAAACAACGCTTGTGTCAGCATCTTCGAAAGATAAAGCACTCGATCTTACAAACGGCGGCAACGTTGAAGCAGCGAAAGCTGTTGGTAAACTTGCAGCTGAACGTGCACTCGAGAAAGGTATCGACACTGTTGTGTTCGACCGTGGTGGATACCTCTATCATGGCCGCGTCAAAGCTGTTGCAGAAGCAGCTCGTGAAGCGGGTCTTAAATTCTAACAAAAAGGAGGGGACACTCGATGCGCCAGTTAGACGTTAACATGGAACAACTTGAAGAACGCGTTGTTACCGTAAACCGCGTCGCGAAAGTTGTGAAAGGTGGCCGTCGCTTCCGTTTCGCCGCTCTCGTAGTCGTAGGTGACAAAAATGGTCACGTCGGTTTCGGTACAGGTAAGGCACAAGAGGTGCCAGAAGCGATCCGCAAGGCTATTGAAGCCGCTAAGAAAAACATGGTTCAAGTACCAATGGTTGGTACAACAATTCCACACGAAATCACAGGAGTATACGGAGCAGGTCGCGTATTCATGAAACCTGCTTCTGAAGGTACTGGGGTTATCGCCGGTGGTCCAGTTCGTGCAGTGCTCGAACTTGCAGGTGTAGGTGACATCCTTTCGAAATCGCTTGGATCAAACACACCGATCAACATCGTCCGTGCGACGGTCAAAGGCTTGACAGAGCTTAAAAAAGCAGAGGAAGTTGCTAAACTACGCGGTAAAAGCGTAGAAGAACTTCTTAAATAAGGGAGGGAACTAGACATGGCGAAACTCGCAATCACCCTCACACGCAGCACAATCGGTCGTCCCGAGGATCAGCGTGTAACAGTACGTACACTTGGTCTTCGCAAAATGCATCAAACCGTCGTTGTCCCTGACAACGTCGCGATGCGTGGTATGATCAAAAAAGTGTCGCACCTTGTGACTGTAGAAGAAATTAACGAATAATATCGATTTTAATAATAAGGAGGTGCCACTATGAAACTCCATGAATTGAAGCCAACTCCAGGTTCGCGTCACGAACGCAACCGTGTCGGTCGCGGTATGGCGACTGGTAACGGTAAAACTTCTGGCCGTGGACATAAAGGTCAAAAAGCTCGTTCAGGCGGTGGCGTTCGTCCAGGGTTCGAAGGTGGACAAAACCCACTTTACCGTCGTCTTCCAAAACGCGGTTTCAACAACCCTACTCGTAAAGAGTATGCAGTTGTTTCCCTAGACACGCTTAACCGTTTCGAAGCAGGTACTGAAGTCACTCCAGAACTCTTAATCGAGACTGGTGTCGTCAGCTCTGCTAAAGACGGAATCAAAGTACTTGCTAACGGCAAGCTTGAAACAAAATTAACTGTTAAAGCCAACAAATTCTCGGGTGCAGCGAAAGAAGCGATCGAAGCAGCTGGCGGTTCAGTTGAGGTGATCTGATGTTTCAGACGATCTCCAATATGTGGCGCGTGAAAGATATTCGACAGCGTATTCTCTTCACACTCGCAATCATCATCATTTTCCGCATCGGGGCCCATATCCCGGTGCCGATGGTGAATACGGATGTGTTGCGTTTTGACTCAGGAGGTCTACTCGACTTCTTGAACTTGTTTGGAGGAAATGCTTTACAGAACTTCTCCCTGTTCGCAATGGGGATCATGCCGTACATCACGGCATCGATCGTTGTACAACTTTTACAAATGGACGTCGTTCCGAAGTTTGCCGAATGGGCAAAACAAGGCGAGTCCGGGCGTAAGAAGCTAGCGACGGTCACGCGCTATGGGACGATCATGTTAGGGTTTGTTCAAGCGACATCACTGTCATTTGGATTTAACCGTCTCTATCCAGGTCTCGTCAATGAGACGTGGGGAACGGCAACCTATTTCGTGATCGCGATTGTACTTACTGCAGGTACGGCGTTCTTGATGTTCCTCGGTGAGATGACAACGGAGAAAGGTGTCGGGAATGGTATTTCCGTTATTATCTTCGCTGGTATCATCGCTGGGTTCCCAAGAATCTTCACGCAGATTTACGAGACGAAGCTCCAAAATGCTGGAGATGCGTTATTCATTAACATCGTTTACTTGGCTGTGCTATTGCTCGTTATTCTTGCTGTGACGGTTGGGATCATTTATGTTCAACAAGCGGCACGTAAGATTCCGATTCAATACGCTAAGCGCACGGCGAACCGCACCCCTGTGGGCGGTCAGTCGACGCACTTGCCAATCAAGCTAAACGCTGCTGGTGTCATCCCGGTCATCTTCGCGATTTCCTTCATGGTGACACCGCCAACTGTTGCAAGCTTCATTGCTTCTCCGGAAACGACGCAGAAGTTGCAGACTTACTTCGATACGACATCTCCAATCGGAATGTCAATCTACGTAGCGCTCATCATCGCGTTCGCTTACTTCTATACATTTATTCAGGTCAACCCAGAACAAATGGCAGAAAACCTGCAGAAGCAAGGCGGCTATATTCCTGGGATTCGTCCTGGGGCGCAAACAGAACAGTACATCACGAAGTTGCTCTATCGATTGACTTTCTTCGGAGCGATTTTCCTATCGCTCGTCGCGATCATGCCGACAATCTTCATTAAGCTTGCCGGTCTCCCAACTTCGGTGCAAATCGGAGGGACGAGCTTGTTGATCGTAATCGGGGTAGCCCTTGAAACGATGAAACAAATCGAAAGTCAACTCGTAAAACGACACTACAAAGGCTTTATCCGTTAAAGCGGAAGGAAGGGCTCTCCCTTCCTTCCTGTCGTGTTTACGATGTGTTGTGAAAATCAAAACTGGAGGCTAACTGAGATGAATCTAGTACTCATGGGCTTACCGGGTGCAGGGAAAGGGACTCAAGCGGCTAAAATCGTCGAAGAGTACCAAATCCCACACATTTCGACAGGCGACATGTTTCGTGCGGCAATCAAAGGCGGAACGCCACTTGGTAAAGAAGCTAAATCGTTCATGGATAAAGGTGAACTCGTACCGGATGAGGTAACAATCGGAATCGTACGTGAACGCTTGAGTCAAGATGATACGAAAAACGGTTTTTTACTCGATGGATTCCCGCGTACTGTTGCTCAAGCAGAGGCACTCGAAAGTTTGCTTAAAGATTTGGGGAAACAGATCGACCACGTCGTCAACATTGATGTGGCTGCGGAAATTCTCGTTCCGCGTTTGACAGGTCGTTGGATCTGCCCGACGTGTGGAGCGACATATCATGTGATCTTCAACCCACCAAAAGTGGAAGGCATCTGTGATGTGGATGGGTCGGCACTCATGCAACGTGAAGACGATAAAGAGGAAACGGTTCGCCGTCGCCTTGACGTCAACATCGAGCAATCGAAACCACTTATTGACTTTTATGCAGAAAAAGGGTATCTTCGTACATTGGATGGAGATCGTCCAATCGATGTCGTTTATGCCGATGTTAAAGCGTTACTCGGTGATACTGAATGATCATCACGAAGACGCCTCGAGAAATTGCGATTATGCGTGAGGCTGGGCAAATTGTTGCTCGAACGCACCAGGTGCTCAAAGAGCACATCAAACCAGGTATTACGACGCTAGAGCTCGACCGGATTGCGGAAGATTACATTCGCAGCCAAGGTGCGACACCGTCGTTCAAAGGCTACAACGGTTTTACCGGTAGTGTTTGCGCTTCAGTGAACGAAGAACTTGTTCATGGAATTCCCGGAGAACGGGTATTGAACGATGGAGATATCATCTCGATCGACATCGGTGCCTACTATAACGGATACCATGGAGATTCCGCTTGGACTTATCCAGTGGGAACAATCTCAGAAGAGACACAGCGGTTGCTTGACGTAACCGAAGAAAGTCTGTATAAAGGATTGGAGCACGCCAAGGCTGGACTGCGATTGACAGACATTTCGCATGCGATTCAAGCGTATGTTGAATCTCATGAGTTTTCTGTCGTCCGTGAGTATGTCGGTCATGGTGTCGGTCAAAATTTGCATGAAGAACCGCAAATTCCGCACTATGGTCCACCGGGGAAAGGGCCGCGCCTAAAGACTGGGATGACGTTAGCCATTGAACCAATGGTCAACGCTGGTCAACGCTATGTTCGAACGCTGGCTGACAACTGGACAGTTGTGACAGTGGACGGTAGCATGTGCGCCCACTTTGAGCACACCATCGCCATCACAGACGATGGATACGAGATTTTAACGAAACTCGATTCCGGTGAATGAGGCTCTATTGTTGCGTGCTGATCCGTTATGGATCCTTCTCTCACAGTACTGTACAATAGATCGTCTGTGCTCCTAAATATCTTCATATAGAAAGGGGAATAAATGATGGCGAAACAAGATGTCATTGAAGTGGAAGGCACTGTTAT
Organism: Exiguobacterium sp. SH0S7; assembly: GCF_004337195.1. Classification (NCBI taxonomy): domain Bacteria; kingdom Bacillati; phylum Bacillota; class Bacilli; order Caryophanales; genus Exiguobacterium; species Exiguobacterium sp. SH0S7. Next base: position 9,242 of record NZ_SJVA01000010.1, on the reverse strand, counting down.
CGAACCACTTCCAAACGCAATGTTTAAAGTGGAGTTAGAAAACGGCCACACGGTGCTCGCGCACGTCTCAGGGAAAATTCGGATGCACTACATTCGAATCCTTCCAGGCGACCGCGTAACTGTCGAGTTGTCTCCGTACGACTTGACTCGCGGGCGAATCACGTACCGTTATAAGTAACTCCGATTTTTCCAGGAGGAGGGTATAATCATGAAAGTAAGACCGTCGGTAAAACCGATCTGCGAAAAATGTAAAGTTATTCGCCGTAAAGGAAAAGTAATGGTAATTTGCGAAAACCCGAAACACAAACAAAAACAAGGTTAATCTAAGAGGAGGTGCACACATGGCACGTATTGCTGGTGTAGATATTCCGCGCGAAAAACGTATCGTTATTTCGCTCACATACATCTTTGGTATTGGTAAAACAAAAGCACAAGAAATCTTGAAGACTGCAAACGTATCTGAAGATTCACGCACACGTGATCTTACAGAAGACGAAATCAACCGCATCCGTGAAGCAATTGACGGAATTAAAGTTGAAGGTGACCTTCGTCGTGAAGTTTCACTCAACATTAAGCGTTTGATCGAAATCGGCGCCTACCGCGGTGTCCGTCATCGTCGTAGTCTCCCTGTTCGCGGACAAAACACGAAGAACAACTCGCGTACTCGTAAAGGCCCACGCCGTACAGTAGCGAACAAGAAGAAGTAAAGGAGGGAATTGAACAATGGCGAAACGTAAGCAAAATGTACGTTCAAAACGTAAAGTCAAAAAGCATATTGAAGTCGGTGTGGTACACATCCGTTCTACATTTAACAACACAATCATCACAATCACTGACACGCAAGGTAACGCGATCTCATGGGCTACTTCTGGTAACCTTGGATTTAGAGGATCACGTAAATCGACACCGTTCGCAGCACAATTGGCTGCTGAAACTGCAGCGAAAGTTGCAATGGACAACGGTATGCGTACAGTAGAAGTTAATGTTAAAGGTCCTGGTGCTGGACGTGAAGCGGCAATCCGTGCCCTCCAAGCTACTGGTCTTGAAGTAACTGCAATCCGTGACGTAACACCTGTTCCGCACAACGGTTGCCGCCCTCCAAAACGTCGCCGCGTATAATCGTTTGTGCGTGTGATGGGCTTACCTAGCACGAACAACATATACAATGCAGCGCAAGCTGCGTGGCAGGATACACTCAAGGAGGGGTTCAGATGATCGAGATTGAAAAACCAAAGATCGAAACGGTCGAAATCAGCGAGGATGCTACGTTTGGTAAATTCGTGGTGGAACCGCTTGAACGTGGATATGGCACTACTCTCGGCAACTCACTGCGTCGAATTTTATTGTCATCGCTTCCTGGTGCAGCGATTACGGCGGTTCAAATCGATGGCGTGCTTCACGAGTTCTCAACGATTGACGGAGTCGTCGAAGACGTCACCCAAATTGTTTTAAACCTCAAGAAGTTAGCGCTCAAAGTGTACTCGGAAGAAGAGAAAACGCTTGAGATTAACGTTTCAAGTGCCGGTGCTGTCACTGCGGCAGACATTACCCATGATAGCGACGTTGAAATCTTGAATCCTGAGCTCCACATCGCGACTCTCGCTGACAATGCGACGCTTCGCATGCGTTTGACTGCTCGCCGTGGTCGTGGTTACGTCCAGGCAGAAGATAACAAACGTGATGATATGCCGATTGGTGTCATTCCAATCGATTCGATCTATACACCGATTCAACGCGTGAACTACGAAGTAGACAAAACACGTGTCGGTCAAGATGCTAGCTTCGATAAGCTTCTATTAGACGTGTGGACAGATGGTTCAATCCGTCCGGAAGAAGCAGTATCGCTTGGAGCGAAAATTTTGACAGAACACTTGAATATCTTTGTTGGTTTGACTGACGAAGCTCTCAATGCAGAAATTATGGTCGAGAAAGAAGAAGACCAAAAAGAAAAAGTACTTGAAATGACGATCGAAGAACTCGATCTCTCAGTTCGTTCGTACAACTGCTTGAAGCGCGCCGGCATCAACACTGTTCAAGAACTCGCAAACAAATCAGAGGAAGAGATGATGAAAGTCCGTAACCTCGGACGTAAATCACTCGAAGAAGTTCAACTCAAGTTGGACGAGCTCGGTTTGGGCTTGCGTAAAGAAGACTAAGTTCAACCGAAGGAGGGAAATGTAATGGCTTATTCGAAACTTGGCCGTACAAGCTCGCAACGCAAGGCTCTTTTGCGTGATCTTGCAACTGACCTTATTATCAACGAGCGCATTCAAACAACTGAACAAAAAGCGAAAGAACTTCGCCCAGTCGTTGAAAAATTAATCACTCTTGGAAAACGTGGCGATCTTCATGCCCGTCGTCAAGTAGCTTCATTCGTTCGCAAAGAGAGCGCTGGAGAGAAAAACGCAATCCAAAAATTGTTCGAAGACGTGGCACCACGCTACGCTGAACGTCAAGGTGGATACACACGCATCATGAAAGTCGGCCCACGCCGCGGTGACGGTGCGGAAGTCGTAATCATCGAACTCGTCTAATTCATTAGGCAGTCAACAGGGCATGCGGTCACGTATTGCCCTGTTTCCACATCGGAAAGGAGTCGACAGATGGAATCTCAAATTATGGTACGCGATGTCGTGTTTCGTTACCCGGGACAAACCGAGCCAGCCTTAGACGGGTTGTCACTCGATGTATACAAAGGGGAATGGCTCGCCATCGTTGGCCATAATGGTTCCGGCAAGTCGACTTTGACGAAGTTGTGGAACGGGCTTTTGCTTCCTCAGGAAGGAGAGGTCCGGGTTGAGACGCTCGATCCGACGGACGCCACAGACGTGTGGGACGTTCGTAAACGGATCGGTGTCGTCTTCCAAAATCCCGACAATCAGTTTGTCGGGGCGACCGTGCGCGATGATGTGGCGTTCTCTCTCGAAAACATGGGACTTCCACGTCAAGAAATGGTTCGTCGAATTGATGACAGTCTAGCGCGCGTTGGATTATCGGAACTAGCGGACCGTGAACCGCATCAGTTATCCGGTGGACAAAAGCAGCGTGTTGCGATTGCTTCGGCTCTCGCAATGCGCCCGCATGTCCTCGTGCTCGATGAAGCTACCTCGATGCTCGACCCGATTGGGCGTAAAGAGGTGTTACAAACGGTACAACAGCTCGTCTCAGAAGGGATGACCGTTGTCGCCATTACACACGAGCTCGACGAAGTGTTGTTTGCCGACCGTATCATTGCCCTGTCTAAAGGGAAAATTGCAATGACCGGTACACCAGAAGACGTGTTTAGAAATCCGGAAGCGTTACGTGCCATCCAACTCGATGTGCCGTTTATCGTACGGATGCAACTCGAACTGAAGGAACGGGGCATACCACTCGATCGTCTGATGCTACAACATTCGGAGTTGGTGAACCATCTATGCCGATTAGCATTGAAGAAGTGACTTACCAATATCAATTGAATACTCCGTTTGAACGAACCGCGCTGCGCGATGTGAATGTATTTATTCCGTCGGGGGCGCTTGTTGCGTTTCTTGGCCATACCGGCTCTGGGAAATCGACACTCGTTCAGCACATGAACGGCTTACTGCGACCGACAAAAGGTCGTGTCGTCGTGGATGACATTACAGTACGTGCGATTACGAAGCGTCGCGATAAAAAGCAAAGTCTGCTTCCGCTTCGGCGCCGCGTTGGGCTCGTCTTTCAGTATCCCGAGCATCAACTGTTTGAAGAGACGGTCGAACGCGACGTGATGTTTGGTCCCCGCAACTTCGGTGCGACGGAGGCTGAGTCGAAAGACCGGGCCCATGCTGCCCTGCGCCTTGTCGGTCTTGATGAAACGTTATGGGACCGTTCCCCGTTCGATTTGTCGGGCGGACAGATGCGACGTGTCGCGATTGCTGGCGTGCTCGCGAGCCGTCCGGACGTCTTAGTCGTCGATGAACCGACGGCGGGACTCGACCCGCTCGGCCGTCAAGACATGCTGGCGCTGTTTAAACGTTTAAAAGAAGAACTCGACTTGACGCTCATCCTCGTCTCGCATGACATGGATGATGTGTTGACGTATGCGGAACGTGTCGTCGTCATGGAACAAGGACGAGTCGCCTTCGATGGTGACCCGTTCGAACTGTTCAAGGACGAGTCACTCGTTCGCTCGTTGCAACTCGACGTCCCGAACGTGCTTCGACTCGCGCTTGAACTCGCACCGGCGTTCGGGGTCGAGCCTCCATCCCTTCGGACGGAAGTCGAACTGGCGGACTGGATTACGGCCGAGTTGAGAAAGGGGGGAGCCATATGATCATCGGGCAATACATTCCCGGTCATTCATGGCTGCACACACTTGACGCTCGGGCCAAAACGCTGTTCATCCTCGGGTTTATTCCAGTCGTCTTCTTGGCCGACAATTTGTGGACGAACGTGTTTTTACTCGCGTTCACGTTATTCGCGGTCAAATTGTCTCAGTTGTCATGGCGCTATTTATGGAACGGTTTGAAAATGATTTTATTTTTGATCGTGTTCACACTCCTGTTGCAACTGTTCTTTAATCGGGAAGGGACGCTGCTCGTTTCACTCGGTCCGTTCTCGATTTATTCGGAAGGGGTGAGAATGGGCTTGATCGTCTCGCTCCGTTTCTTCTATCTCGTCATGTTGACGACGCTTGTCACCTTAACGACGACGCCGATGGAACTGACCGATTCGATTGAAGCCGGTCTTCGTCCCCTCGAACGCATACGAGTGCCAGCACACGAGATCGCCCTGATGCTGTCAATCTCGCTTCGTTTCTTGCCGACGCTAGCCGACGAGACGGATCGCATCATGAAGGCGCAACAGGCGCGAGGCGTCGATTTAAAGAGTGGTCCGATTAAAGATCGGTTAAAAGCGGTCGTCCCGCTCATGATCCCATTGTTCGTGTCCGCGTTTAAGCGGGCTGAGGACCTTGCCACGGCGATGGAAGCTCGCGGGTACCGTGGGGGTGAAGGGCGGACGAGGTGGCGTGAGATGACGTGGGAACGGCGCGACACAGGATTGTTGATCGTGTTTGTCTGCTTGACGCTCATTTTGATTGGATTGCGAGGTATAGGATGAGACGGGTTAAATTGACGATTGCTTATGATGGGACGAATTATGCGGGCTATCAAGTCCAGCCAAACGGCAATACGGTTCAGGCCGAAGTCGAGACGGTTCTTGCGAAGATGCATGGTCAAGCGATGAAAGTCGTCGCTTCTGGGCGGACGGATGCCCGTGTTCACGCTAAAGGTCAGGTCATCCACTTCGATACGCATTTATCGATGCCGGTAGATCGTTTTGTCAAAGCGTTGAACGCGATGTTGCCAGATGATATCCTTGTTTGTTCAGCCGAAGAAGTAGATGCTTCTTTCCATGCCCGCTACGGTGCGAAACGGAAAGAGTATCGTTACTTCATTCGCACTGACGTTGATCCGTTCCGCCGCCATCATGCCGTGACGGTGACGTATGCGCTTGACCGGGAACGGATGCGTCAAGCGCTCCGTTCACTCGTCGGGACACATGATTTCACTTCGTTTTCGGTGACGAAGTCAGAAGTGGTGGACCGTGTCCGCACGATTTATGAAGCGGAACTCGTTGATGCGGGAGACGAAATGTACTTTCGCTTCGTCGGATCCGGCTTTCTGTACAACCAAGTTCGGATTATGGTCGGTACGTTAATGGAGGTTGGTAGAGGGAAGTATGAGCCGGCCGATGTGAGTCGAATGCTCGCGGCGAAAGACCGCCGCAGTGCTGGGATTACGGCTCCACCGCACGGTCTATATTTATGGAATGTGAATTATAAAAAAGTAGATTGACATTCCCCTTGTAAAAACGTATCATATTCATTGGCATTTCATTTTCACATTGAGAGATGAACCACAATCTTAGCCCCGTAAACTAGGATTATGATAAAGCATCAAACAAGCATTAAAAAATTCAAATGAACAGACATTTTAGGAGGTATTCCACATGCGCACGACATTCATGGCTAAAGCATCTGAAGTAGAACGCAAATGGCACCTTATCGATGCAGAAGGCAAAACACTCGGTCGTATGACTAGTGAAGTAGCATCACTTCTTCGCGGTAAGCACAAGCCAACTTTCACACCACACGTTGATTGCGGAGACCACGTCATCATCATCAACGCTGAGAAAGTCAAATTGACTGGTAACAAACTGAACGACAAGATGTACTACCGTCATTCAGGTCATCCAGGCGGCTTGAAATCACAAACTGCAAAAGAGCTTCTTGCAAAACGCCCAGAGCGTATGCTTGAACTCGCGATCAAAGGGATGCTTCCAAAAGGATCGCTCGGTCGTCAACAATTCACTAAACTCCACGTTTACGCTGGAGCTGAGCACAACCACGAAGCACAAAAACCAGAAGTTTACGAACTTCGCGGTTAATCGGGACACAAGGAGGAACTAAACGATGGCAGATGTACGTTACTACGGAACTGGCCGCCGCAAGCACTCGGTGGCTCGTGTTCACCTCGTTGCAGGTGACGGCAAAGTTGTTGTAAATGGCCGTGATATTTCAGAATACTTCGGTCATGAGACTTTGATCATGATGGCAAAATCACCACTCGTATTGACTGAAACAGAAGGTAAATACGATATCATCGTTAACGTTAACGGTGGTGGATTCACTGGACAAGCTGGAGCGATTCGCCACGGCGTATCACGTGCGCTTCTTCAAGCGGACCCAGAATTCCGTCCAAGCCTCAAAGAAAAAGGCTTCTTGACTCGTGACGCACGTATGAAAGAGCGTAAAAAATACGGTCTTAAAGCAGCACGTCGCGCACCACAGTTCTCGAAGCGTTAATCTTCGAACAGTTTGGTCTAAACTCTTCGCCTTTATGGGCGGAGAGTTTTTTTTGTTGCTCGAGAAATAGTCGGTTTTCGTTCCCTCAAGAAAACGCTTTTTTTGATATACTGTTATCGAGACAGAAATTAGGGGGAAATGACATGCTTACAGTAGAACAAGTTCGTGAAGAACTAGCAGGGTTGGTCGATCCGACGATCAATCGTACGCTTGGAGATACAGCTGGCGTGAAAGACGTCCGAATTAAAGAAGACTATGTCAGCGTGAAAGTGGCACTCGGTCAGACCGGGAGCGGGGAACAGCTTCAGTTGCAACAAGAGATCGTCACATTGTTGAAAGGAAAAGGCTTTAAGACGGTCGGCCTTCGTTTCGAAGCGCTAAATGACGAAAGTTTACAAGAAGCGACAAAACCGGCTATCCTTCGTGAAAACTCAGGAACGACGTTCATAGCAATCGCTTCAGGAAAAGGCGGCGTCGGGAAGTCGACGGTGTCGGTCAACTTGGCGGTCGCGTTAGCACGTGCCGGTAAAAAGGTCGGCTTGATCGATGCCGATATTTACGGGTTCAGTGTCCCGGATATGCTCGGGATTGAAGAACGTCCCGTCGTCCGAGGTGAAAAAATCATCCCGGTCGAGCGGTTCGGGGTAAAAGTCATCTCGATGGGCTTCTTCGTCGAAGACAATGCGCCGGTCATCTGGCGCGGACCGATGCTCGGGAAGATGCTCAACAACTTCTTCAATGATGTGGAGTGGGGCGACCTCGACTACTTGTTGCTCGATTTACCGCCAGGGACAGGTGACGTCGCGCTTGATATCCACTCGATGCTCCCGTCATGCCAGGAGTTGATTGTAACGACACCTCACGCGACCGCTGCGTTCGTAGCGGCTCGAGCGGGTGCGATGGCAATCAAGACGAACCATAAAGTGCTCGGAATCATTGAGAATATGGCGTACTTCGAGAGTAAGGTAACGGGCGAGAAAGAATACGTCTTCGGTTACGGCGGCGGCGAAAAATTATCAGAAGCGCTCAAGAGTAAACTGCTCGCGCAAATCCCGCTCGGTCAGCCGTATGACAACGAAGACGACTTTGCGCCTTCGGTCTACCGGGATGGGCATCCGTTTGAGACAACATATGATGAATTGGCGCAATCGGTCATTCAACAAATAGAAGGGTGAATGGTTAGCAGATGAAAGTACAAGGTTTTTTACGTTTGTTTTGGACGACGCTCGTTTTCGGGACGCTATTTGGGTTCCTGATGAATATACTCGCCAATCCGGGTTATTTGGTCAGTCAGTCGTGGGAAGCGATCGTGACGGCACTCAGTTACTCGAGCACGTGGACGGGAATCAGTATGATGGGCTTTTTTGCCTACTTGATCGTCCACCGTGTCGGCTTGGATTTATTCCGCGGAGCGAAACTGTGGAATCGAGTTCAAGTGCTCTTGATTGTATTCGCGTTATTTGACGCGGTCTATCTACGCATGCTCGCATTTGGAAATGATCACATGTGGCGTTATATCGGAGAGATGCTCGTCCTAGTCGTCGTGTCGTGGATCGTAGCGACGAGCAAGGCGAGACAGACGAACGCGAGTGCATTTATCCCCGCGCTCTTCTTGATGATCGTCATTACGTTGATTGAGTGGATTCCGGCACTGCAAGCGACAGATGAGATCGCTCTTCTATGGCCGGCACTTGCGACGCTCGTGTTCGCCAACGCTTACCAAGTGTTGATGCTTCATCGTTTCCAAGCGCCAGCGCACGGTGAAGCAGTGTCAAAATCGAATAGTGGTCCTAAAGAGTCATTAAAGACGAAGAAACGCGTCTCGTCCAAATCGTCGTAATGTTCTCTTGCCAGTGATGAGCTCAGGTGATTTCGCCTGAGCTTTTCCATTGGTTAAGAAGGGAGTCCACGGCCGATTTAAGCGTATCGAAATAATTTTTGAAGCAATCAAAGTTTTTTTAGAAAAACAGTTGACGAATAGTGCAGGCATTGATATATTAATAAACGTCGCTGCTGTTCAAATTTGAGCAACAGAAAAAAGTGGAAAAATAATAAAAAACGGTTGACTTTAAAAAGTGAACTCGCTATTATTAAAAAGTCGCTAACACGACAACATTTGGTCTTTGAAAACTGAACGATGAGGCAAAAAAGTTTTACAAGTTTTGATTGAAGCGCAAGCTTCGTCATTTTCAAGAGCTATATCAAATTCTTTGGAGAGTTTGATCCTGGCTCAGGACGAACGCTGGCGGCGTGCCTAATACATGCAAGTCGAGCGCAGGAAATCGACGGAACCCTTCGGGGGGAAGTCGACGGAATGAGCGGCGGACGGGTGAGTAACACGTAAAGAACCTGCCCTCAGGTCTGGGATAACCACGAGAAATCGGGGCTAATACCGGATGGGTCATCGAACCGC